>NZ_CP009503.1:3182566-3500823 GCF_000969965.1 Methanosarcina sp. WWM596 | reverse complement strand
AATATGAAAATATCTGTCTCTAATTACGTTAACCTGCCGAAGGTAGGATCAAAAATAAAGTTTATGCTATGGGAAGAAAAGCAACTGAAAACTTCAAGGAAAAAATGAAAATTGTCTTTGATGATTATTTGGGGAAATGGAATTATAAGGCCATTCCACAAGTGGAAACTTGAAGTTATTTTTCAAGCATTCCTTAGTTCTTCAGGTACAAATTTTCGGATCTCTTTGTCTTTAAGCAAAACATTGATAGGAATTTGTTCATCAGTATTCCTGTACCCTTCTAAAAAAAACTGCCAAAAATCATCGTTGTGTTTATAATGTCCTTCAGTTTTCATCAATCTAATATACTTATCAGGATGTTTAGCAAAAAGCAAAGGGTCGTTTATAAAGAATTTATCTCTTTCTTTTTGAGATTCACCTTTGTTATTTCTAAAATGTGGGGGATGATAAACACGAACATCTCTGCTATATGGAATAGACCCATAATCCTGTGCTCTCCATGCCAGGTCTGTATCTTCCCTGAAGTGAGGTTTGTCAAAACGCTCATCAAATCCTCCAATTATTTCGAGAATATCACGGCGGATAAAAAGATTTGCAGTCATGAAACCTAGCCCCTCAAATCCTTCATTCGTTACAAGTCGGTAGCTTGGATCATTCCTTTTGGTCTCATCAGAGAAAATATAGCCTTCAATTCCAATTATATTTTTACGCTCAAATAGCTCTTTTGCATTTTTCAACCAGTTTGAATCAGGCTCACAATCATCATCAGTAAATGCAATTATTTTTCCTTCCGCATGCTTTAGTCCAATATTTCTAGCCTGTACAGCGCCTGCTTTTTTGTCGAAGACATATTTAAGTTTAAAATTGCATAACTTTTGAAGACTTGCCTCCCGGTTTTCTCCTGAATCCACAATAACTGCTTCAAAATTTGTATATGTTTGTTGATTTAATCTCTGAATAAGATTATGTAGTTGTTCACCGCGCAATGTTGGGATGATGACTGAAAAATAGGGAAGATTATCCTGATATAATGTAACAATTTTCTTTCCGAGAGCTGATGAAATTTTATTCCAGTCATAATATTGTTCAACCAGAATTCTTCCATTCAAAGAAAGTCTATTGTAAATATCTTTATTTGATAAAACTCTATGAATTTCAGCAGAGAAATTGGATAACTCAGCAACTATAAACGAGTCTTCGTTAACTATTCCTCTTGCCCCAACCGGAGAAGATATTGTTGGAAGCCCGGCAGCCATGAAATCAAACATTTTGATATTTGTCCCGGAACCATGAAGCATTGGGTTTATAGCTATGTCTGAAGCTGAAAGAAGCATGTTTTTTTCTTCTTCGGATACTCTGCCATAGATTTTCACATTGCTTTTGCTCTTTGAATTCAACTGATTTCCGACTCCTCCAAGAATAAGGAAGTAGACATCAGGACTTTCATCTGCAAGTGTGTTAATTATAAAATTGCCAGCTTCTACATTTGGAGCGTATTCACTTCCAACAAAAATAACTGTTTTTGGAGCGAGGTTCAATTTCTTTTTATAATTTATTCTTATGTCTTCACCAATAGGTTTTATTTCTTTTGCATCTACACCGTTTGGGAAAACTTCTACTTTAGAAGAATCCAGGTCATACAACTGCTCAAATTGCTGTTTGTCAACTTCTGAACATGCAAGAATTAAGTCACTTTCCTCACATAACTCTTTTTCAACAAATTTAACCATGTTAACTATGCATTTAGCAAATGAAGAAGAACCTAACAACTGGGTTCTCAAAATTGCTTCACAATTTTGACTGTCATAAATCAAAACTTTATTTTTGAGATTAACCTCAGTTTTTATAATTGGATACAACCAGGGATGGCTGATTATCACCACATCAGCTTTTTCTGCTTCTTTTCGGACAGCTTTAACAAACTCGGGGGAGGCTTCCCCTAAGAATGGAAAAATGGAGTCAATAATCGTTTTGTCAGGCAATAATTTATTAAAATATTCATTTAACTTAAAGTGCTCATTATCCAATGGAATATCAAATTCGTTGAACGAGCGGGATATAGCAACTTCTCTTCTTTTTTCTCCTTTCCAATCAAAGGTTCCAATATATAGTGGTTTTATGTTATCTCCCAGATTAGAATATAATCCCTTCAGTCGTAATCTTCCACCTCCAACTGCAGGATCAATAGGTTGAGTATCGGTAATAAGAACATTAATTTTAGAGGTTACTTTATTTTCTGAACAAATCTGTAAATCGTCTAATAGTTCTTTTACAACATTTTCCCATTTTATATTCTGAACGGATTGGAATCCTTTTTCTCCCATTAAAACGGTTTCTTCAGGATGTTCTATTAAGTAATCCATTTTTTCAGCAATCTTTTCTGGGTCAGGATCAACAATAAATCCGTTTATAGAGTCTTGAACAATGTTTGCTGGCTCTCCTGAATCTTTACAGGTGATAACAGGTTTTTTAGCTCCGAAAGCTTCTATGGTGATATATCCGTAATCTTCCTGAATTGGAACGAACGGAACTAAAATCGATCTGGAATATAAGTCCAATAATTCTTCATTAGAAACTTTTCCTAAAAATTGTACCTTCTGCTCTAAGCCCAGCTTATGTACAAGCTTTCGTAAATCATTAGCATCTTCACCCACACCTGCGAGAAGTAAACGTGTATCGTTCTTCAGATATTTCATAGCTTTAATTATCAGATCAATACGTTTCCATCTGTGCAGCCTTCCCGGAAGAAAGATAAATTCTCCTGTCTGTGGCTCTAAAAAAGTTGAGATTATAGGTGCAGGATATATTACTTTAAAGTTGACATCATTCCAAAAAGGATCTGCGTCCCTCATTCTCTGAGCAACTACTTCCCCAATAACACAATGTTTCTTTATCCTTGCTGGATTCAAGCCATACTTATCAAATTCGTGGATTAGCTTCTTTTGTTTTTGTTTTTCTTTGTCGTTAGAATTGTATTCTACATTGAACATATCATAAAATACTCTTATTGGATGAAGTAAGTAAGAAATATGGTTTCTATGCCTCACCATGTAAGTAGGAGCCTTTGTGGAAATTACAAGGTCATAATCATCTAAATTAAGGTAAAAACAATTGCAATACGATTCTAATATTTTCTCAAAACTGGATTCGTCAACCAGGATATCAATTTTTGTTGCTTGATGTCCTGCCCTATTGAGAGCGCTTACTAACCCATCATAAAGATTTTCTGCACCCCCCCTCTCACAACTTACGCTTTTTGGAGTTACAACTGCAATTTTCATGTTTTAACCTCTCATTTCTTACCAATCACAGCATAATCCTGGGCGCCGTATAAAATATTGTTCAGCATGTCAACGTTTTGATTATGTACTTCCACAATTGAAGAAACCGCTGGTGATACATTATCAGGAGAAGATATTCGTTTTAATCTAGCATAATCCGGAACAGGTGAGAAGAATTTAGTTTCGAGATCTCTGAATCCTGTTGCCTCAAGCAAAAATTTCAATGTATAAGGATGTATAGGCTTTTTATGAGTCATATCTATGTAAAAATTAGCAAATGATACCAGAGAAAGCGGATTTACAGTTTCCACAAAAATATAGTATCCATATTTGAGTTTCTGAAAGCATAGCTTAAGCAACTTAATCAAGTAATCAGGTTCGAGATGTTCAACTACCTGATCGATAAAAATTCCATCAAGACTCTTATCATCAAGCTTTTCTAGATACAAAATCGCTTCGTCTTTCACTACATTGAATCCCTTTGAAAAGCAATAGTCAACCATGGAATCATCAATATCAACACCTTTTGCACCAATACCATGCTCTTTTGATAACTCCAGAAATTCGCCCCTTCCACACCCAATATCCAGAACATTGGAACATCCAATGAAATAATTTATAAAATTAGACTGCCGCTGCTTTATATCTTCTCTTGAACCCCTGAACTGTTCTTCAAATCTAAAATAATTAATATCTAAATCACTGGAGTCGGAAGTTCCAATCTGTTGATCTTTATAACCTTCTTCTAGTTTGCCATCAAGTATACTAGCCAACCATGCTTTATTTTCAATGTCCAGATTCATTGAAGAAACTATAGAGTTAACTTCTGCCTTTATATCCTTATCCATTTCTGACTTAAGTTGTCCAATCTTAATCTCGAATTTAGACTTAAGCTTCTCTACCTTATTTTCTAATTCAGGTCTGAGCTGCTCTACCTTATTTTCTAATTCAGGTCTGAGCTGCTCTATCCTGGAATCCATTTCGGATCGAAGTAGCTCTATCTTATTGTTATAATAGTTGAACTTACCTGCAGTATCATTAAGAAGGCGAACCGTACTCCCATTAAACTCTGTTTGCTTCCAGACAATCGGGTCCACATACCGCCTGATTTCTCCGTGTACCAAGTCTCTACCCTTAACAAGGAATTTCCCCACAACCGGCCGATGAGAACTAATGAAATAACTGTTGTTCTGAATGTCCCAGTTGGAATTTAGATACTCGAGATCTCTCTGGATATTACTTTCACTTAAAGGTGCCTCGGGTGAAGGGCCATTTTGAAGATCTTCAATATTTTTCCCTGGAAAAACCTCTGATCCTTTTCGCTTACGGATGTTTTCCCTTATTTTTCCCATTATTTTTTCAACGTTGATTTCTTCTTCATTAATTTCAGTATTAATGTCAAATATCTCCATAAAATCTCACATCCCGAACTCAGATTTTCCAGTTGCAAGGTACCTCAAAAAGTCCAGCATCTCTACTGGTTGGAATTACATCAAAAGAATACTGTTTATCATGCCAGTCGTAAGGTTTTTGGTCACGGGTATGTACCGCTACTGTAAGTAAAAACCTTCCTGTTATCATAGGGATTCTCTCTATCATGAGGTCAACATGTCCTTTGCCCTCGAGAGTGTCAAGTTCTACGTTTTTTAATTCAGTATTTGTTCCAAAGAGGTTATCTCCTTTTTCGGAATATAGAGCAATGCCAAATACCGGATCAGAGACTTTTTTATGTGCATGGTAAAAGATTCTGATTGTCATAAGATCTAAGGAGTTGAATCTGGAACCTCTATTGCCAAATTTATCGTAAAACTCCACATCAGTAATCTCAACAATTCGATCTCCCCAACGAGTAGTCTTATCCACAAGTGTTTCTTCTGTTTCGGCAGATTCTGCTTCATTTTGGGATTTTTTTTCCGATTCGTTAATACTTTCCGAAGAGGGTGCTTCTTCTCCACCGCCATACACATAACGGTCAATTACATCTCCTGTGTCTCCTAAGACTACCTGCTCCCCTTTATTTAGAAGTAAAGTCCTATCACAAAACCTCCTTACTGCCCCAAGATCGTGTGAAACAAAAACGATAGTAACACCTTCCTTTCGATACTGACTCAGGGTATCCAGGCACTTTTGCTGAAATTCCATGTCCCCTACAGCCAGCACTTCATCCATTAAAAGGATCTCAGGGTCGGTCTGAATCGCCGTTGAAAAGGCAAGCCTTACCTGCATGCCCGATGAAAAATTTTTGAGCTTGGTATCCCTGAACTTCTCAAGTCCTGCGAACTCAATAATATCTTCCAGTTTATCACTAATTTCTCTTTTTTGCATGCCCATGATGGTTGCATAGATTTTTATGTTCTCTGCAGCTGTAAGATCGGGCTGAAAGCCAACTCCCAGTTCCAGAAATGGAGTGATTTTCTTATGAATATTTACTTTTCCTCCAGTAGGGTGCAGAATATTAGCTATAATCTTTAATAAAGTGCTCTTACCACTCCCGTTTACTCCAATGATTCCAAGTGCTTCTTCATCTTCAACTGTAAAATTGATATCTTTTAGTGCGTGGAAAGTTTCATAGGTTGGAGGCTTGAAGACCCCGGTCAGAGCCTCAAATAGAGTGGTTCTTTTTTCATGAGGTATGCGAAATGTTTTGTACAGATGCTCAACTTCAATTGCAGTCATCAGATTTCCTCCGCAAATCCGGGTTCTAATCTGGAAAAAATAATGTATCCTACAAGAAGGAAGGCTATTGATGAAAGACACATAAATAAAAGATCCTCTATTTTCGCTGGAGAAGAATAAATAATGGTATCCCTTGCAGAATTAAGAATCCGGGCAATTGGATTCAATAAGATGAATTTCTGCAGATATTCGGGAAATACGTCAATGGTATAGATTACAGGGGTTGCAAAGAATCCAATCTGCAAAAGAACCTGCCAGATAAACTGCACGTCTCTGTAATATACATTCAATGCGCAAAGCACCAGAGAGAGCCCAAGTGAGATAATAAATAGGAACAGCAGAATAAGCGGTGCATAAGCCAGGTTGATGGAAATTGGTACCCTGAAAAATACCATGAACATTATGAATATAAGAGACTCGAAAATGCTCATGAGCAGAGCTGTAATGCATGAGGAAATGACAAAGATGTCCCTTGGAAAGTAAATTTTCTTAACCATACCTGGTTTTCCTACTATGGAAAACATTCCGATGGTAGTTGCTCTGCTAAAAAAATTCCATAGAATGATACCAAGAAGTAAAAACAACTGGAAGTATTCAACCTGAACCCTCATCAAGTTCGAAAAAACCACATAAAGAACCAGGAGCATAAGCATGGGTTCCAGAAGAGACCAGAAATAACCCAGTATAGAATTTTTATATCTCAATTTAAATTCGCTCCATGAAAGTTGCCAGATAAGATTCCTATAGTCATAGAGCTCTCTCAGGTGCTTAACGATCATTATTTACCACATTTTTTATCTTTTCACTAAAAATCGAAAGATCAAAGCGTTTTGCCTGCTTAAGACAGGCATCCCTGTAACTTTCGGGTTCACGAGATATGAATTCGACAGCCTCTATAGCGCTGTGAATATCTGCATTTATGAGAATACCCGTTTTTTCTGTGACAGTCTCTTTAAACCCGCCTTCGTTTACCGCAATAACGGGCTTCCCGCTTGCCATTGCTTCCACAGGGGTCAGACCAAAGTCTTCGTCAAGCGCTGTGCAGATGAAACCCCTGCACCTGGCGTAAAGGTCAATTAATTCCTGTTCAGAGACTTCTCCAAGTATCTTCACGTTGGGAGGAAGTTTATTTCTTATATTTTTTGCATACTTTTCAGCATGATCACCTTTTGCATAACCACCTACAATAATAAGTTTTTCATCAGGCATTTTTCTAAAAGCTTCTATCTGCAATTCGATTCTTTTTTCAGGATAAAGCCTGTTTACCGAGAGCCAGAAATTCCCATACTCTTCACATTTGAACTTTGAAACATCGACAGGGGGATAAATTATGTCAGCAGTCCTGTGATGATACTTCTCAATTCTTTTCTGAGAATTTTTTGAAATCGTGACAATCTGATCAATATTGTTAACGGATTTTTGATCCAGCCACCTGTGGCCGTGTACCCAGGTACGAAAAGCCTGTCTAGTAATAAAATCCTGCCTCTGTAAGAAAGTATCGTAGAGATCGTAAAAAGCCCTTACAGGTGTGTAGCAGTACCACATGTTAGGATGATGCCTGTGGGCTGCATAGTGACTCCAGTTCCCTGTGAAAATGAAAAAATCATAATCATTTGAGAAATCACATGTATAAAATTTTTCAGTTGCAGAAATCTGTTTTAGCGGGGGAATTTTCTTTGTGTGTCCAAGAGATATCACATTTACTTCTGTATTCAGTTTATCGACTGCATCCAGATCTGTAGTGATAATATCAGCGTTCAATAACTTTGCTAGAGTGATGACAACTTTCTCTCCACCGCCAATAGCTCCGAAGTAATCGTGAAAGATAGCTGTTTTCATGTTTCTTCTCATTTTTTAAATTATTTCACGTTAAATTTAAATTGGGATTTATATGTGTTTCGAACCGATTTTTAATTTGAATAAAAATTCAGTTCTTTACTGTGAAATATAATCAAGTTTAATAGACAGATGACCTTAAGTGAACTTTATTTACCTTGCCGGGGCACCAGTTACAACCAGAATAAAGGACACTTAACAAGAAAACCCTGGATACACCCCCTAATATTACAAAGTAATAACAATTAAACAGGAAGTTAACAAAATATGGTGTATCAATTAGTTTATATAGATTAAGAAGATATGCTTTTTGCAAGGGAGCTACGTTTTTAAGATAATAAATATTTTATCTCCTGCAGGATAAGAATTGGGAGCAAAATAGGTGATTCCTTGACAAAGGTCGCACTGATAACAGGTATAACAGGCCAGGATGGAACATACATTTCAAAACTTTTATTAGATAAGGGGTATGTAGTACATGGAATAAAAAGAGAATCTTCTACCAGAACAGAGGATAAGGACAAAGAGCAGAAAAACACAAATCTTCATTTTCACTTCTGTGACATGACCGATTATTCAAAACTTTTGAGAATAATTAACGATATTGGTCCGGATGAGATCTATAATCTGGCGGCTCAAAGCAATGTACATACCTCTTTTGACAGACCGGAATATACAGCAGAAATTAATGCACTTGGCCCCCTGCGCCTCCTTGAAGCCATACGAACTCTTGGGCTGGAGAAAAAAACAAGGTTTTTTCAAGCTTCCACCGGGGATTTATTCGGAAACTCACTGGAAATTCCGCAAAATGAAAATACTCCCTTTCACCCCCGAAACCCTTATGCAGTGTCCAAATTGTATGCTTATTGGATTGCCATAAACTATCGTGAAGCTTATGATATGTTTGTCTGCAATGGGATCCTTTTTAATCATGAGTCCCCAATAAGATCCGAAAGTTTTGTTACGAGAAAAATCACCAGGGCTGCAGTTAGAATAAAAAAAGGCTTTCAAGAGAAACTGTATCTTGGAAATCTGGATGCAAAAAGAGACTGGGGTTTTGCAGGAGACTATGTTGAAGCTATGTGGCTTATGTTACAACAGGATAAACCGGATGATTATGTAATTGCAACAGGTGAAACCCGTTCGGTACAGGAAATGGTTGAATTTGCATTCAGAGAGGTTGGGCTTGAGATCGAATGGGAAGGAGAAGGGCTTGAAAAAAAAGGAAGAAATGCTGCAACAGGTGAGATCCTGATCGAGGTGGACCCCCAGTTTTACAGGCCTCTAGAGTCAAGCTTATTAATTGGAAACCCTTCAAAAGCCAGAGAAAAACTTGGATGGATGCCAAAGGTAAATTTTGAAGAACTGGTTAGAATGATGGTCAAAAACGACCTGGAATATATAAAATGTTAAAAACTATTTGAAATTGCGTGGTGAAAATGTCTAAGGTCGCATTACTTACAGGTGTAACAGGGCAGGATGGAGCATACCTTGCCGAACTCCTGTTAAATAAAGGATATACAGTGCACGGAATGCACAGAAGATCGTCTCTGAGTAATACAGGACGTATAGATCATCTCCTGCAAGATCCACATCAAAAGGAATCCAAATTTTTTTTGCATTACGGAGACCTGACTGATTCCGCAAACGTTATCAGACTTATTAAGGACATAGAGCCTGATGAAATTTACAACCTTGGCGCCCAAAGTCATGTTCAGGTTTCTTTTGAGGTCCCGGAATACACTGCAAATTCGGATGGAATTGGAGCCCTTCGTATTCTAGAAGCAATAAGAATTCTCGGGCTTGAAGACAAATCCAGGTTTTATCAGGCATCAACCAGTGAATTATTCGGGAAAGTGCGTGAAGTTCCCCAGAAAGAAACAACTCCCTTCTACCCCCGAAGTCCCTATTCAATAGCTAAACTATATGCTTACTGGATTGCCATAAACTATCGTGAAGCTTATGATATGTTTACCTGCAACGGTATCCTGTTTAATCACGAATCTCCTTTGAGAGGAGAAAATTTCGTTACCAGGAAGATTACAATAGCGGTGTCAAAGATAAAAAAAGGCCTTCAGGATAAACTCTACCTTGGAAATCTCAATGCCAAACGTGACTGGGGATTCGCAGGGGATTATGTGGAAGCCATGTGGCTCATGTTACAGCAGGATAAACCCGACGATTATGTTGTAGCAACAGGGGAAACGCACTCCGTCAGAGAATTTACAGAACTTGCATTCAGAGAAGCAGGTATTGACATAGGATGGGAAGGAGAGGGAGTTAACGAGATCGGCAGGGATGCTAACAGCGGAAAAGTACTCGTAGAAGTTGATCCGATGTTTTACAGACCTACTGAAGTGGACCTGTTGATAGGAGACCCTTCAAAAGCCAGAGAAAAACTTGGCTGGAAAACAAAGGTCAGTTTTGAAGAACTGGTAAAAATGATGGTAAAAAGCGATATGAGATAAATACCTCTGGAGAGGGGTGGAAACCCATTTCATTAAAAAGCCTGATTTTTATAAAATAGAAGCTAAAATAGAAACTAAAACAAAAAACTAATTAAAAAAATGTGAGTGATATGGAGAAGTCAGAAAAAATCAATCAAAACAAAAACGCACGAAATGGATTTTCAAAAAATATCTTCGTGCTTGGAGCTGCGCTCTTAGCTGGCTTCATCATGCGCATTCTCACCTATGCTTCACTCACTGCAAACGGGAGCATAACCTTCACGGGATATGATGAGTTTTATCATATGCGACGCATTCTATATACGGCTTCCAGCTTTCCCCATTCCCTTAACTTTGATAGCTATCTTAACTATCCTTATGGTTTTGAGATTGGGTGGCCGCCATTCTTTGACCTGTTAGGCGCCCTGCTTGCAATAATTCTGGGAGGAGGACAGCCTGACACGCATACTGTCGAATTTGCAGGGGCTCTTTTGCCTGTACTGCTCGGAGTCCTGACAATAATTCCGATTTATGTGATAGCGGCTTCAATCTTTGACAGAAAAACAGGGTTTTTTGGAGCTTTCATTTTTGCGCTTCTGCCTGCCCATGTATACATATCCCGTTTTGGGGCAGTCGACCATCACGTAGCTGAAGTGCTCCTCTCAACGACAGCCTATGCACTTTTCATACTTTCCTTGAAGCTGGCAGGGGAGAGAAAACTTTCGTTAAGTTCACTCAAAAACATTTCCTCAGATCAGAAACTCATAAATCCTCTGGGGCTTGCAGCGGCTTCAGGGCTCTTTTTTTCGCTCCTTATCTATACATGGATAGGAGCTCCTGCCCTTATTGGTTTTGTTGCTCTTTATGCACTGGTTCAGGCAACACTCGACCTTAAAGCAGGAAAAAGATCAGATTACCTCTTCATCTGCTCGGCTGCAGCTCTGATTACAACGCTTTTGTTTACAATTCCCCTCTCAGCAGGAGCTGTCCGTCAGGGGTTTGAGATGAGTGCAATGTATCTCTCCTGGTTCCAGGTGGTCTATGTAATGATCCTGCTCGCCGGAATATTCCTTTTATGGGGCTTTTCAGCATATATCTCAAAGAAAGGAATGGACTGGAAGTACTATCCTGGCATTTTAATACTCGTTTTCGGCTCAGGGCTTCTTTTCCTCCGGGTATTTTCCTTCGAATACTACACTTTCATTATTGAAGGCCTGAGGTTCTTTTCGGGAGCAGGTGAATACATAAGCACAATTTCCGAAGCAGTGCCCCTGTTTCTGACCTCACAGGGAAAACTTACCTTCTCATCGGTACTGGGAAGCTTCGGGCTTTCTTTCCTGGCAGCGCTGGCAGGGTTTTTCCTGTTAAGCCTTGAGTTGAAAGGCGAAAAGTCAAAGCCAGAAGGGGTATTTTTCCTTTTATGGACACTATTTTATGCATATCTTGCCCTTTCTCAGAGACGTTTTGCCTACCTTTTTGCAGTAAATATCTCAATCCTTACCGCATATATCCTCTGGGTTTTGTTAGAGTCTCTTGATTTCAGAAAAGAAGTAGATAAGCTGGTAAAATCCAAAAAGAAAACAGAAAAGAATTTGGAATCGGCCTTTCAAACAGGAAAAAAGACAGCATCAAAAACGAAATCAAAACCCAAAAACAGACATGCAGCAGAATCAAAGAGTACGGCTACCGAACCTGACTATTTCAAACTTGTTTCAGGGGTGGCACTGATAGGGCTTGTCTTTGTGCCCTCCATATGGTTAGGTGCTGCTTCTGCAAAGGATGCAGCCTCAATTAACTCAGAATGGCAGGACTCCCTCAAATGGCTTGAAGCCTCAACCCCTACAACGTCCTATTATCTTGAGCCTTCAGAAACCCCTGAGTACGGGGTTCTTAGCTGGTGGGACTACGGAAACTGGATTGTATATTTAGGAAAAAGACCTGCAGTCTCCAATAACTTCCAGACAGGTGTAGAAGACTCTGCACGCTTCTTCATAACGGATTCTGAAGAAGAAGCAAAAACAATAATTGAAAAGCTCAATGTAAAATACGTAATAACCGACACACTGATGGCAGAAGGTAAGTTTAATGCTATTACCGAGATAGCAGGAAAAAATATAGGGGACTATTACGACGTCAAAACTACGAAAGAAAATACAGGTCTCAAAACCATTGCAACTCCCAAACAGGCTCTTCTGCAGACTCAGATATATAAGCTTCATAAACTTGACGGAACAGCCCTGGAAAATTTCAGGCTAATCCACGAAAGCACCATAAATTCCACGGAAAACGAGAGTAGGAATAAAAATACTGTAAAGGTCTTCGAATATGTCAAGGGAGCCAAGTTTTCAGGTACTGTAAGTCCTAATGAGACAGTGATGGCAACACTTGAGCTCAGTTCAAATACAGGCAGGAAATTTATCTATCAGAAAGGTGACGTGGCAGATGAAAAAGGTTTATTTGAGATAACCGTACCCTATTCAACCGAAAATACAGGAAAAGGGGTTCATGCAACATCTGCTTATTCATTGACTGCAGGAGATAAATCAACTATTGCAGAAATCCAGGTAACTGAGAGCGACATTTTAAACGGAAATAGAATAGAGTCATTCCCCTGACTGAAGCAGAAAATGTATGACAAGGAGTAGAAGTGAAAAAATCAGGGAATAAAAAAATTAAAGAATAAAAAAGAAATCTGAATAAATGGAGGAAGAGAAAAAAAAATCCCTCCTTCTTTTCGTTCTTATTTTCATTTTCATTTTCATTTTCATATTCATTTTTATTTTCTCTTAGAAAGTTTGATGATGGCGTTTCTACTGAAAACACTACCTTTTTCCCGAGGACTTATTCTCCTGTACTTAGGACTTATTCTCCTGTACTTTCAACTCCAACGGCACTAAGAAATCTCTTGACGACTGCTTCGTTAACGAGCCTTAAGAGTGTCTGCCTATCTTTTGTGGAACTGAAAACTCCGAGGGGGATCTGGGCACCTGCTGCATTTGCATGCCCCCCGGCATCTTCTCCAAAGGCCTGGCGCATAATCTCTCCCAGGTTGACCCTTATATCGTTGCTGCGCCCCGAGATAAAGATGCGTTCCTCAGTGACCCCAAAGACAACAGTTGTGGAGATTCCTTCAAGGCTCAGGAGGTAATCTGCAGCCTGAGGAAGAGTATCCCTATCGCGGATGTTCCCTACATTTGAGAGAAGGTAACTCCCGAGTACCTGACGGTTTCTGATGGCTTCCCCGAGCACCTCAAGAGTCTCAATAGCCATCGAAGGCTGCTCTAGCTGGTCCAGTATCCCATGATTCGAAAGTGGATAGAGGTAAGAAGCAGCTGAGAGATCTGCAGGGTCAGTTTTCCGCTTGAAGTCCTGCGTGTCAGTCCTGATTCCATAAAGTAAAGCCGTTGCGAGAGTCTTCGATATATTGATATTTAGCTGCTGCAGGTACTTTGTCATGATAGTAGCTGTTGCTCCGAAGTTAGGCCGGATGTCTATGTAATCAGCTTTTATCTCGGTTTCTCCGGGTGGGTGGTGATCTATCACGATGCCTACATATGAGTTAAGGGGAACCATATTATTAACACCGGGGATTGAGCAGTCTATCAGAGCAATTTCATCAAAGTTCTTCAAGTCATGCTCTTCCATCTTGCCAAGGTCAATCCCGAGAAGGTTTACAAAAGCCTTGTTTTCCTGATGTCCGATCCTTCCGTGGTAGAGGATATTTGCCTCAACCCCAAGGCTTTTTGCAATTTCCTTTAAAGCAAGCCCACTGGATATCGCATCCGGGTCAGGGTTGTCGTGGATTACGATAGCAAGTTTTTTCTCCCTGATCCCTTTCAGCCATCTGGCAAGCCTGTTGCCCCTGTGGACTGACTCCGCTCTCTCAAGGGAACGGGAAAGGGAGCTGGCAACAAGCTTGGAGGGCATAAAAACGTGATCGGAACCCAGCCCTTCCATCTTTTCTTTATTGATGATATCCGAGGCGCGGGAAAATATCTGGATATCCGGGTTTACTACTTTTTTAAAGTTTTCAATTCCTTTCCTGTTAGCCTCATTATTGGAACTCAGGAAGAGTATTGCAACGACATTTTTAAGGTCAATACTATTAACGAGCTCGGGGTCAGAGATATCTCCAAGAATGGTTTCAAAGCCTTCTTCTCTGAGAGTCTCAACCTTGGCTTCGTCGTTATCTACAATGATTACAAGCTTATTGCTTTCCCTGAGCTCTTTTGCAAGCGCAAAACCAATACTACCGCTACCCAGAATAAGGTACCTGGGTTTAACTGTGCTCTTAAGGCTGCTATCCACATCTTTTGAAGAATTAGCCAAAAGTTATCCTCCTGCTCTCATGTAAGTCCAGACACGTGCAAAGGAAAGCAAACATTTAATCAAATTTCTGCCTGCTTACAATTTTTTACTTTTCACTCTATTTTTATCTCAATAAAGGAATAATGTAAAAACATTACATTGTTAGACATAAGAATATTTAAGGTTATTTCAATACCGAATCCGAGTTATAAAATCATTTTAATTTGTAGATTCTTTTTCGTTTTTACAATTTAAGTGCTGAATATTAACCTGTAATTCTCAAATCTGCTAACTTAAATTACCAACTCTTACTATACATTTGTCACTATTTATGAAGTTACTTATTACGGAGTTAACATTTCAGGCTACAAACTGACCTTAACAAACTGACCTTCTATTCCTGTATAAACCTGTTTCTTACGGTATAGCCCGGGTTCTTATGGCTTTAATCTGAATTCTGCCGATATACATGTTATATTGGAATGTAGCGTATATAGTTAATGACACAGGATAAATTTTCCTCAGTATTAAATAACTTCAATGAAACAATTAATAAAAAACCTGCAGGCAATCAGCATGAAATATATCAGTTCTTTACGGATGAAGGCGATTGATACCAACTGTTCATATATGGGAATGTTCCCGCTTCAGTTAATGGAAAATGCGGGCGCAGCTATTGCACAGAATATAAAGGAAAAGCTTGGGAGCGGAAAGGTACTATTTGTGGCAGGAAGGGGCAATAACGGAGGCGATGCTTTTGTTGCTGCCAGGCACCTTGCAGGCATTCCCGGATATAGTGTAAGGGTGATTCTGCTTGGAAAAGCCCGGGATATAGGGACTGAAGAAGCGTTTCACAATTTCTCCCTGTTGAGGTTCAGCGGGGTGCAGACACTTGAAATCCGGGATTCAAGCCAGCTTGCAACCTCGAGATGGTTTTCGGAAGCCGACATGCTGGTGGATGCCATCTTCGGCACAGGAGTAAAGGGAAACATAAAGAAGCCGGAGTCAACTGCAATTGACCTTATAAATGACAAAGGAAAAGCTGGAAAAATTATAATTGCCGTAGATATCCCTTCCGGGCTTGACCCTGACGGGGGTGGCTTTGAAAAAGCCGTATATGCAGACCTTACAGTAACCTTTCACCGTATGAAAGCCGGGCTACTGGGGGAGCAGGCAAAAGAGCATACAGGCACTATAAAGGTTGCAGAAATCGGAGTCTGCGCGGATGCTGAACAATATGTGGGCCCCGGTGACCTGCAGATGCTTCAGAAGAGGAAGTCTGAAGCGCATAAAGGAAATGCAGGAAGGGTCCTTATCATAGGAGGTGGCCCTTACTCCGGGGCTCCGGCGCTTGCAGCCCTTGCAGCCCTCCGGGCAGGGGCAGACCTGGTAACAGCAGCAGTACCTGAATCTGTAGCCGGGATTGTAGCTTCTTACTCTCCGGATCTCATTGTTCGGAAACTTTCCTCAAACGTACTCTGCCCCGAAGACCTGTCCATCCTCCCTGACCTCATCAATTCCCATGATGTGGTTGTAATGGGGATGGGGCTTGGGAGAACAGCAGAGACCCTTGAAGCTGTCAGAAAGATCCTGCCCTTCTGCAGGAAAGCAGTCCTTGATGCCGACGCCCTTTCCGCCCTTTCAGGCCCTATATTTAAAACCCTTACAGGGAATTGTGAAATAATAGTGACTCCACATACAGGAGAATTTACCCGCCTGAGAAATATGGAAACCCCCGAGGCATTTGAAGCCCGTGAAAGAGCTGTAAGGGAATTTTCAGAGAAAAAGGGAGTGGTAACGCTCCTGAAGGGAAAGATAGACATTATTTCTGACGGGAAGCAGACCCTTCTGAACAGGACAGGAAACCCGGGCATGACTGTAGGAGGCACCGGAGATGTCCTGGCAGGCTTGACAGGATCTATTTTTTCCAGAAACCCTGCGTTTCTTGCCGCAGCCTGTGCAGCTTACATTAACGGGGCAGCCGGCGACCTGGCGTTCGAGAAAGCGGGAAATGCACTGCTTGCAACTGACGTGATTAAGAAGATCCCTGAAATAATCAAAGAGGCAGAAATAGGATGAAAGAGTTATAGCTATAAAAACAGCTCTAAAAAGATAAAATGACGCAGAAACAATATTCAGATGGAACGATAATCAAGCAATATTAAACAATATTCAAATAATAACCGCTCATTAATCAGATAATATCCAGAAAATTCAAGCAATATCTGAGAATCTGGACTATCTGAGAATCCGGACTATCTGAGAATCTGGACTATTACAATGGAAATCCTGTATTATAAATAATATGAAACTGTATGTCGGGAAGGGGGGTAACAGAGTATGACACATGATTTTGAGAGAAAAATAGATGTAGAAATCGAAAGGACAAGAATAAGGCTTACGATTTTTCACGGGGAAGATGAAGAGATTATGAAGTTTAACCTTGAAGAAGCCGAGGAACTTGCAGGAAAACTGGAACAGGCAATACAGGATTACTCACAGCGAAAACAAATCCGGATTGACTGAACAGAAAATTAAGAAACTTAAGAACCTGGGAATTGAAGGTAAAAAATTACAAAAAAATTAAAAATTAATGAAATTCCAGATAAATACGAAAAACGCGGTGATTTAGTGGAAAAGTCATTTACTCATATTGAAGCCGGCAGGGCGCGAATGGTCGATATTAGCGAAAAAAAGCCTGTTCCCAGGCTAGCAAGAGCTGCAGGAGAAATTGTACTTTCCGCAGGAACCCTGGAGAAAATAAGGACAGGGACCGTTGAGAAAGGAAATGTATTTGCAACTGCAAGGGTTGCATCCGTACTTGCTGTAAAGAAGACTCCCGAGACAATCCCCATGTGCCACCAGATCCCGATAACAGGGATAGATGTGGATTTTGAGGTAGGGGAAGATGCGGTTTCTGCAATTGTGGAGGTTCGGACTGTCGGAAAAACGGGGGTTGAAATGGAAGCCCTGACAGGAGTTTCGGTTGCGCTGCTTACTATCTGGGATATGGTGAAATCTGCCGAAAAGGATGAGAGCGGAAATTACCCACATACATTGATACGAAATATCAGGGTGCTTGAAAAGCTCAAAGGGTAAAGGTTCGAAGATGTAAACACCGGAAAAAGAAGGGGCAATTTAAAATAAGCTTTTTAAAGGATGGGATATATCAAGACGGCAAACTGAGGTATGTATCTTGAAGATCATAGGTGGACCAGCATCACAGTTACTTGCCAGCCGCACGGCAAGGGCTCTAGAGACAGAGCCTGTACTCTGCGAGTTTAATTGTTTCCCTGACGGGGAACATTACCTTAGAATCGCAGACGAAATCGAAAACGAAAAAGTGACCCTTATCCAGAGCACGCCCACGGATTCCGATCTTGTAGCTCTACTTCAGCTTATTGATGCCTGTGAAGGGGCAGCTGAAATCAATGTTGTGATCCCCTACATGGGTTATGCCAGGCAGGACAAGAAATTCAAACCAGGTGAACCCATAAGTTCCCGCGCTATTGCCCGCTGCATTAACACTGACCGGGTTTTTACAGTAAACATTCATGAAAAAAGTGTACTTGAATACTTCCCCTGCCCCGCCAGAAATCTTGATGCGGCAAACCTCCTGGGCACATACATCGCAGGCTCTGGCCTCGAAAATCCCATGTTGATTGCCCCAGACGAGGGAGCTCAGGGGCTTGTGAAGAATGTGTCTTCAGGGCATGATTTTGATCATGACCACCTTCAGAAAACAAGGCTCAGCGGGGATACCGTTGTGATCAAGACAAAAACCCTTGATGTAACCGGGAGGCACGTTGTCCTTGTAGACGACATGATTGCAACTGGGGGAACAATGGCTGAGTCAATCCGGATGCTCAAAGCCCAGGGAGCAGTTGATGTCCACCTTGCCTGTGTGCACCCTGTCCTTACAAGAAATGCAACTCTAAGACTGTTCAATGCAGGAGTAAAAGATATTATCGCAACCGATACCCTCGAAAAGGCTGAAAGCAGGCTGAGTGTTGCCCCTCTTATTGCAGAAACCCTTTCAGGGATTTAATTTTGATTCAAAGACCTTTTGAAGACCTTTATATCCCGTGCCCGTTTGAGCAATTGAACTATGGATAACAGTATCAATAAAAATATTATTATTGGTTTCAGTCCCCTATCCAGGTTATTGATTCCAAACTGCGTCATTTGAGCGCCATATAATAGAAAGTATATATTGTTGTACCTTTGCATCCCTCATTCACGATACCCTGGACATACCTGCTGATAATAATATTACTTTCTTTTTATTCTATTGAATAAATGTAAAACGCAAACTATTAAAAAAACGAGAATTACAAACTATTAAAAAAACGAGAATTACAATATACATTACAGGTATCCCAGTTTAATATGTTCAATAGTTCCGAATAACCCCAGTTCGTTACTCCATTAACAATTCCCTCGTGGAAAAAATACTGGTACGATGCAAACAGCCAGAGAATCAAGAAACAGAACTCCGACGAGGAATTCACTTATTACATAAACAAGTTCTACGAAATAGACAACGGCACATCCACCAGCTACTTCTTCCGCGACGACGAACGCGTAGCCAAACAAACATCAGAAGAGCTGTATATTCAGTTATAAAAATCGACCTGCTTTGTAGAATATAGGTTTTCATCAAGCGTAGTAAAAGTAACAGATTATGAAGTACGAACCTTGAGCCATTTCAGAGTTTTAATCATTTACTCTAATTTTATAACCGTTAACTATTTTTTATGTTCTGCGCATTCTTAGTATTATGACCCTTCCAGAAGTTTGTCCGCTTGATGAAACCCAGACATGTAAAGGGCTGGAATGCCATCTATATTGCCTGGAATGGAGAACAAGAGAACCAACCTGCCTTATAGGCTACAATGCAACAAGTAAAGTCAGGTCCGGCATGGATGACCGTAAGAAAGATACCTATGCTGAAGACACATTCCGTAAGTTAGGGAGACAGCCCCTGTCCAGAATGAAAAACTCCTCGAAAAAAGGAGATTGGGCTCCTACCAGGTCAGTAGAAATCCCTCCTGAAAGACCTGTTGAGAGAAGGGAAGAAAAACCTTCTCAGAATTCGGAAAAAAACACCCAGAAATATTTCTTTGGATGCCGCGAAGCACCCGTGACTGCAAAAATGGAAAAATGTCATGAAGAAAGTTATGAAGAAAGTTATGAAGAAAGTTATGAAGAAAGTTATGAAGAAAGTCTTGACAAAGATCCCGAGAAAAGGCTGCAAAGAAGACGGGCTTCCAACGAGGCTGAAAAAGCTTCCCTTAGACTGGAGTCCAGGCTGAAAAAAGATTCTGTAGAAAAAGTAAAAGAAAACCCGATTATATATGCAAAGGCACGTCCAAAGGCTCCGGAAAAACCAAAAACCCAGGAGGAAGTAATCTCCAGAGATAGACATACAACAATCTTTGTAGCCTGTGATGAAGCAGAAAAGAAAAATATATATCCTTCCAGCAGGGAAGAAAAACCAGGAAAAGAAACTGAAAAAAGGAATAAACGCAAAAAACTTGATGAAGTGATGGAAATAGATCTTCCCAATAATTGCGAAGATGAGTTCTGGAGTTAAAAACACCTCTGTTGAGGAAAGAGATAACATTGACTAACTCAAAATTAACTTATAAGAGTAGAATTATAGGGTAACTCCAGCTAAACATTTCCAAGCAGGTCTGCAGAACCTGTCTGATGGATATCCTCCCGGAATTGCGGCTTGATTCCGGGTTTAATCCCTTCTGAAATTTTTCGTTTATGTTATTTGATTTTAATTTCTATGCTAAAAGCAAGTCATGTTATTCGATTTTATTTTCTATGTTAAAAACAAAAACAGGAATATGATGATTGAGGATGGACCGCCAGACATACCAGAAGATATACAGTTCACTGAATAACTTTGGAGACGTTTTTCGCCTTTCAGAGGAATATTCCAGACCTGCAGGCATGCTTGCTACCATTCTTAATCAGAAAATAGTGAAAATGACAAGGTTCAAGCACAGGAGAATCTATTCCAGAGAAAAGGAACTCTTTTCGAGGTGGAAGAAGGGGAGGTCTATTCTTGAACTCGCAGAGTATACGTATTTTCCTCCGACCCTCATGGCTTCCCTGATTCTCAAGAACTGTGACCTGTCCCGAAAAAGCATAAACTGGCTCTTCAAGCATCTCGACTGTATTGAAAACCGCCGCTTGAGAAAAGAGATTGGGAAAGCCCTTGATGCAGACTATTTCTTTTCTCCCCGCGCCCATGAGATGCAGTGCAAAAAAGGTGAAATGGGAGAGGGAATAATCCAAAGATGGCTTGACGACAGAAATATTTCTTACTGCACCGAAGCTGAAATCAGAGCTCATGGAGACGGCAAGACCCCTGATTTTGTCCTTTCGGACCCTATCTGCATAGAGGACCATATGGTCAGGTGGATTGAAAGCAAAGCCCTCTTTGGGGATGAATTAGAGCATAAACATTACGCAAAGAAACAGTTCGGGGAATATGCCAATATTTTCGGAGAAGGCATGGTTGTCTACTGGTATGGTTATCTAGAAGACCTACCATCCGAAGGCGAAGGTTACCTTGTAAAGGACCACAGCTTTTTTGAGGAATACAAAGAGCAGACTGACGAACTGTTCAACTACCTTGTATACTGGTAATGAAGGACCTTTCAAAGCCTGGTAATTGAGGACATGTTGGTAAGGGGATCTTTTTCTACTTGGAAGACGTGGTCTGCCGAATCGATCAAGGAATCGTCGTGGGAGACCACTATGATCTGGCCGACTCCGATGCTGCGCATCATGTCTATGAGTTTCAAAAGCTGCTGGATGTGCCCGCGATCAAGAAAAACAGTGGGTTCATCAAGGATCATAGGGGGAAGCCCTTCTGCCTGGTCTCCGGCAAAACCAAGAGCAAGGAGCCTGTAAATGGCACAGCGCAGGACAAGGTTGAAGATTGCACGCTCGCCTCCACTGAGGAGTTTGGGCTCGAGAGGAGTGCCGTCTTTTCTGTAGACGGTCAGATTGTACTCGGGGTCGAGCTCAATATGGGAGTAAGCATTGTTTGTGTACATGAAACTAAACATCTCATTTAAGAGGACGGAAAGGGCACCTATGTTCCTTGCCCGCATATCGGCCCGGACGCGCAGATAGGTGTTTTCAAGCTCTTCGGCATTGCTGTATACGGCTTCAAGGTACAGCCGCCTGTTTTCAAGAGCCTTCAGTTCTTCTTTGAGTTCCCTGAGGCGTTTTAAGCTGTTTTCAGTCATGCCGATTTCTTTAAGAAGGACATCTTTCTCGGCAGTTACTTCCCGGATTTTTTCTATAATATTTACCTGCGCCTGTTCAAACTGAGCGCGCTTCTCCTGGAGTTCTTCAAGCCTGTTTCCTTCCAGTTTTTCTTTCAGCTGCCTTATCCTCTCACTGCGTTCAAGGATCTCACGGTCAAAGAACCCCACCTTTTCTGCCAGGTTCCTTATGGCAGTCTCAAGCTCGGAGATTTTATGTTTGAGATTTTCCATGCGGAGCAGGTTGGCCTGGAGCTTTTTTGCCTGCCCGAGAAGCTTTTCACATTCTGCATGGGCTCGTTTTGCTTCGTCTTCCTTTTTCCGCATAGCTTCAAGGGCAAGTTCAAGAGCTTTGAGTTTTTCTTTTGAGATAGCTTCCTTTCCTGCAAATGCCTTCAATTTTTCACTGAGCTCTCCAAGCCTCTGCCCGTAATTTTCAATCAGGGCAAGAGATGTACGGATTTTTCCGTTAAGGGCTTCAATTTCAGAGGCGTTTTCGGCAAGCTTTCTTTCAAAAGCTTTTGCCTCGCGAAGAGCAATTTCACCTTCAATGTGTGCTTTTTGAGCTTTCTCTTCCTGATCCTTCAGAGCTTTAATTTCAGGAAGGAGCTGGCTCATTATGGCTTCAAGTTCCTGTTTTCGCTTAGCAAGGCTCTCGAGCTTGAGGGAATCTTCCTCTGTCCGAGCCCTGTGTGTCTCTATCAGTTTCTCGGAGGCTTTTGCTTTCGCCAGGAGTTTTTCAATCTCAATATCATAATCCGAGATTCGTTTTACTAGCTTCTTTGCGTCCTTGAGCCGGGTGAGTTTTTTCTCAAGTTCCACATTCTGGAGTTTTATGTCCGCAAGTTCCGAGGCAAAAGTCTCTTTTTTCAGCTCGCATTCTTCGGCTGTGCATGCAATTTCTGACCCTTTGAGTTCCTGCCCGCAGGTAGGGCACTTCCCCTCGGCAAGCAGTTCCCGGTTTTTACGGAGGCTCTTTTCAAGTTCCCTTAGAGTAGCCTCAAGCTCTTTTTCCCGCCCATGCAACCTGTTTTTGTTTTCCAGCAAAAGCTCGCTGAAATCCTCCAGGTTTTCTAGCTGGTCCTCGGCAAAACCTAGTTCTTTGAACCCCTCAAAAACTTCGGACTTCTGCTCCTGGACTTCCAGTACTGCTTTTGAGTTGTCCCTGAGTTCCTTTTCAAGAGCCTCGATTTCCGCATTTCCTTTCCCAAGCGCAGCCCTGGAGTTTTGCAGTTCCTTTTCAAGCTCGGCAAGATTCAGGTCCCCGGTCTCTTTTTCCTTGAGGGCAAGCCCAAGCTTTGTCGAAACTTCATTTCTCCGGTCCCTGAGAAGGCTTTCTTTTTCTTCAAGCTCCTTAATCACCTGAACGATTTCATCAGCAGCCCCGGAGCCTTCTTTAAAGCCTGCTTTTTCTCTAAGCCTTTTGTTTTCCTGTTCGAACTTCCTTATATTTATTCTGTGCCCTTCAATTTCCTTATTTGCAGCCCCGATACTCGCCCTGCATTCAATCAAGGTGCGTTCAGCCTCAGCTTTCTCATTTTCAAGCTCATGTAATGCCTGTATGCCGGTTTCTTCTTCTTTCTGGAGAAGAGCAAGTTCTTTTGATACGGCATTTACCTTTTCCCTGGCAAAAGACTCCTCTTTTTCCTTGCCCAGAAGCAGAGATTCAATTTCAAGGTCTCCAAAACCATATTCTTCTCTCAAACCGGCATTTTCTTCCCCGAGTTCGAGCAAAATACGCCTTTGCTCCCGCACTTCCCCGGAAAATGTTTCCTTTTCCTTAAAACAGCCAGCCTTATCCTCCTGAGACTTACGGATAGCCTGTTTCAAAGCCTCAATTTCCTGCAGGCGTTCCCTGTAGTCTGCAATCTTGATATCGAGTTCTCCTTTACGGGCAGCTGCAAATTCTTTTTTGTCATTAAGCTCGTTTAAGACAACGTCAGTTTCTTTCACTTTTTGCCTGAGCCTGTTGAGAGCTGCAACGGGTTCGGTGCTTTCAAGCCCTTCGATTTCGGCTTTCACACCCAAAAAGCTGTTTTTTGCATCCCTCTCAAGCCTTCTGACTGCCGTTTTCGCATAGCCTGCCCTTTCGCGGTACTCCTCAAGCTTTCCGAGCTGCAGCAGGTCGTCAATCATGCGCTGCCTGTCCTTTGGCTTTGCATTGATAAGCACGTCAATTTCCCCCTGCCGGATGTAAGCACAATTCCTGTATGCCTCTTCATCCATATTCAGGAGGGAACAGACCTCTTCATAGGTGCGGGTCGCCTGGTCGACAATATTTTCCCCGTCAGCATAGAGCACGCACTTTGAGCTTGAAGCATTTTCAGTTTTCGAAGAGTACCTGAAAGCCTGCTCAATAAGATATTCCCGCCCGAGATGTTCAAAGCCAAGGTTGATTTTTGCATTCTCAGCTCCTTTGAAGATTATGTCCGCAAGCACAAAGTCCTTTGAAAGGATCTTGCTCCCGAAAAGCCCCATGAAGCAGGCTTCGAGCAGGCTTGATTTCCCGCTCCCGTTTACCCCGGAAATAACTGTCACTCCGTCTTCGAAGGTGAAGTCCAGCTTTTTGTAGCTCCGGATATTTTCTATGTACAGATTTTTCAGCTTCACAGGTAATCACCAAGGTTATACTGTTTGGGCACAGCAGTCTTTTCTTTTCCTTTTCTATGGCTTTGTTTTACCGATTTTCCGGATTTAGCCGACATCTGAACTGGTTTTTCATCCTCAGGTTTTTCGGTTTTGCCCTCTCCATCTTTTTCTGAACTGGTTTTTCCCCCAGATTCGGAAAGCTTCCCAGCCTCTTTTTCTTCGGCTTCGGTTTTATTTCCGGCATCTATCCCGAGCTCAGCTCTTTCTCCACCTTCTCCAGGGATTTCTGCAGGAGATTCTATCGAAGCCCCTGAAGTTTTCTGAGAAGTTTCATAGGGGGAGGATTCTTCAGCCGAAGAATTAGCAGCATTTTTGGGCATTTCAATCTCTACAGATGCCCCTACAGATTCAGTATTTTCACATATTACGGGGGCATGAAGAGGTTCAGGACTTTCCTCAAGAGATTCACATGCCTTATTAAGAGGTTCAGGATCCTCATCAGGGCCTTTAAAACTATTATTGAGAGATTCAGAGCTTTCAATTCTTGCAAAAGCCCTCAGAATTTTAGATCTTTTGGCAGTTTCCGCCGCAAATTCAGCCCCTCCGGCGGACTCTAAGTTTTTAACCTGTCCATCTGCGCCTGCTGGTTTGAATTCTTCAGGTTCTTCAATCATGGCAGAGCTAACAGGGCTAACAGGAATCTCTATCCTGAAATCCGGGTCTTTGAAATCCAGTGCTTCAATCAAACCCGAAAGCCGGCTCTCGGTCTCTTCGTCCACTCTTGACCTTGGCACACCCGGATTCCGGATAATCTCATCGACTATCAGCCCACCGTCGTTTAAGCTCAGCCTGCGTATTTCTTCGGCAACCGCATGGTCAGGGTCAGAAAATGTGACTTTCACAACCTCTTCGATAAGAGCTTCTTTTATCCTGAGGTCTTTGACCCTTGCCACCAGCGCTCCTTTGCTCAACAGGTATTCTTCAATCTCACTGAAGGAAAGGACTGGACCTGGGTCTCCTGAGATATCCAGGAACACAACCGAGTCCGGAAGCTCTTCGAGGTGCTCATTAATGGCAGAAAATATCTGTTCATAAGGCTTTTCTTCCCCATCAAGTTTTGCCGGAATAAACAGAAAATTTCGGGTAGGGATGCTACGCTTACTGATTTCCAGCCCTTCCCCGGAAAGAGTGATAATATTGTAAGAACGGGGCTCACTTTCAGATGCACTATTGCGTTCGGTACTGCCCGGGTATGTAGCCCAGGTATCGGTCTTCCCGACCTTTATTTTTTCGTACTTGTGGTAGTCCCCGAGGAGAATTGCATCAACCTTAAAGGGAAGGTTTTCAAGCGTCTCAGCACAGTCCCAGTCCGCATACGGGAAAGGCTGCACGGTCTGGTGCATTACAAGAAGGTTCCTGCAGTTTTCCGGCAGGGATTCCGGAACTTCAAACCCTGAATAATCGTAAAGAGAAATCTTTGACTTCGGAACGCTGTCGATCCCGTATATTGCTGTATTTCCTACCAGTTGGGGTGTTTTCCCGAGCCTTACCGCGAGTCCCATTTCCTCAAAGAGGTCAAGCCACTGGGTATTTTGCTTGCTCTCGTGATTCCCGACAATCGCAAGAAACGGTATATTTGCAGCCTTCAACCGGAACAGGAGGTTCATAGTCTCAAGAAGGTCTTCAAGGGTCGGGTTCCTCGAATCAAAAAGGTCTCCAGCATGCACGACAGCATCAACCTGCATGTCAACCGCGTCCTGAATGACTACCTCAAAAGCTTTAAAAAAGTCCTGCCTCCGTACCTCGTTGTGGTACTGCCGGTATCCCAGGTGCGTGTCTGCTGTGTGGAGTATCCTTGTTTCCTGAACCATGAATATCAGTCTCTGATTTTAACGGTATAAGGGTTTGTATATTAGTATTTAACTCATTTCCAGAAATCCGTGGTTAAAAGCTCATGTTAATCTAGCGAAACCTGAAAATTATATTTAATCAATTCGACTAATGTATTGGAGTGGTTACTCTGTGATTAAAATTTGCTCTTTTTATAAAAAAATCACATATTAATATAAAAAAACATATATGTCATAAATAGAATAAACATTATAATTTGTCACATGCTTTACATAATACTGAAAATTAATGACAAATTTATTGCTTTTAATTGCAAAAATCAGGTTCAATAGATATAAAAATCAGAAACAGTCATGGTAATTAAAAGGTGGGGAAAGATGATTCTTAACCACAGGTACAAACCCGGAACCTATTATATTATGGTTTATATTATAACCTATGCTCTCTGGTTTCCAGCGGCATATTTAAGTTTTCATGATGATAGCGGACTGTATGAATTATTACTATTTCTTGGACTGATGGTGCCTTTTCTTACTGCACTATTTATGATTTTTATATCTAAAAATTCGGATTTAAAAAAGGATTTTATCAACCGATTTATTGATCTCAGGTTAATAAGGCCAAAAGTGCTATTGGCATTTATTTTACTAATGCCACTCACTGTTCTGGTATCTATCTTTCTTTCTCTTCCATTTGGTGGATCGACTTCTCAATTTCAATTTGCCGAAAGTTACTCTTTTTCATCAGGGTTAGTCCCTGCGTTTCTTACTCTTATCCTGGCTTCAATTTTTGAAGAGCTTGGATGGAGAGGATACGGCTTTGAAAGTCTGCAAAGCAGACACACTTTCTTTACGGCATCGATTGTTTTCAGTATACTCTGGTCGCTCTGGCACTTCCCGCTGATCTTTATCAATAACATGTATCAGTACGAGATTTTCCACGAAAACATCTTGTATGCGGTGAATTTTTTTGTCAGCATCATCCCTATGGGAGTGATTATCAGCTGGATTTACATAAAAAACGGAAAAAGTGTTCTGGCAGCGATTATCATTCATATTTCCATCAATTTCTTGCAGGAAGCTCTGCAAATGACCCAATTTTCAAAGTGCATTGAAACAGTGGTTATTACTGTCGTTGCTGTCATAATTATCATATTAGATAAAGAGATGGTTTTTTCAAAAGAACATCTTACTACTGGAGTTGACGAGTTACCGAGAATGAAAGGGTCATCGGAGTTAACTGAATGACAGATAACTCCCAAAATCTCTATTCCAAATTTCTTTTTATCTGGTTTGGACAATTCATTTCAATAATAGGTAGTGGCCTTACTATTTTTTCCTTAGGAATATATGTATATCAACAAACAGGCACAGCTTCAAGCTATGTCTTTATACTCATGTGTGCTTTTTTGCCACCATTTTTACTGAAACCCTATGGAGGTATACTGGCAGATCGCCATGATAGGCGTTTAATGATGATTTTAGGGGATTCAGGATCAACTCTTGGGCTTCTCTTCATATTTATTATGATGCTAAAAGGCAATATTGAACTCTGGCAAATTTATCTTGGGATTGCAATCAGTTCAACGTTTTCAGCTTTTCAGGACCCAGCCTATAAGGCCCTGATTACGGACCTCCTGCCTGAAAATCAATATGCTAAAGCAAGTGGATTAGTGCAATTAGCAAGTTCAGCTCAATATTTAATTTCTCCTTTTTTAGCCGGAATTATACTCACAATAATGGATATCAAATTTGTTTTTTTAATTGATGTTGCCACTTTTTTAATTGCCAGTTCCATTGTTATATGGATAAGAAATATCTCAGGCATAACACAAATTACGAAACCAGAACAGAACAACATGGCTGACCTTAAAGAAGGTATTCAGGAATTTTCGAAAAATAGAGGTGTGGTTAATTTGGTTATTACTACCATGTTCGTGCTCTTTTTTGTCGGATTGCTTCAATCTCTTATTATTCCGATGCTGCTAAATTTAACTACAGTAAAAGCAGCAGGAATCACTCAATCGATCTGTGCATCAGGTATACTGATCGGAAGCCTGTTTATCGGGGTATTTGGCAACAAAAACAAATATGTAAAAACTTTATCTATCTCACTATTCATTTCAGGCATATTTTTTGCCAATCTTGGATTCTCAACAAATATAGCTTATGTCACTTTAGCAGGATTTCTATTCTTTGCCACCCTGCCTTTTATTAATACCTCTATCGAAGTTTTAATCAGAAAGAATATCGACAACAGCAAGCAGGGACGTGTTTGGTCGATTATTTCAATGGTTACTTATCTCGGCTCCATCATAGCTTTTGCAGTCGCAGGTTTTTTAGCAGATAAAATATTCAATCCACTTTTAGAACCTGAGGGTTTATTGTCTGAAACAGCTGGTTCTATTATTGGAGTAGGAGAAAGCAGAGGAATTGCCTTAATGTTTATAATTTCCGGGTTAATGATTTCTATAATTGCTCTCTTGATCTGGAAAAATAAAAAGATAAAAGAATTAGAAAATATTGAAGGTCAGGGTAGTGAACTATCTCAAAACAAATATTATGTTGAAATGTAAATTTAGAATTGTCAGGGTAAATGAATATGAAATCCGGTAGGGTAAACCTATGAGTTGAATAAAAGTAAGGCTCTTCGTCATTCCCTGTGGATAATATGATTTTCACTTCCAGCCCGCGTTGGTTTTTATGAGAATATCCACACAAAACAACGAAGAGCCAAAAGTAATAAGCACGAAATCTCTAACGATTACATCAAAATATTACATCAAAATATTTGAGACAGAGCTGCTAATGTTTTATTTTGCTTCACAAATGCGTAAATCCTTAAAATAAACATGCATTGAAAAAACATAATGTTGAATATCGTCATTTAATGGTGTCAAAATGAGAATTGTAACCTGGAATTGTAATATGGCCTTCAGAAAGAAGTATGAGAAAATCCTTCCATACAATCCAGATTTACTGATTGTTCCGGAATGCGAACATCCGGACAAATTTACTGATGACTTTTATTCGAATGTTTTGTGGATCGGGGATAATAAAAACAAAGGCTTAGGAGTTTTCAGTTTCAACGACGTCGAAATTTCGTTACATGAGTCCTATTGTGAAGAATATAAATATGTTCTCCCGATTAAAATGACTAATCCGACAGCCACAAACCTTATCGCAATATGGTCACAGAATAATAAAGAAGATCCTAAAAGAAGGTATATAGGAGAGGTTTGGAATTCGTTGAATTATTATAAAGATATGCTCAAATCTCCAGTAATTATTGCAGGAGACTTCAACTGGAACGTAATCTGGGATAGAAAACCTAATTATCCTCTTTATGGAACACTCACCAATGTAATTTACTTTCTAAAACAACTTGAGATACATAGCGCATACCATCGATCTGCAAATGTAAGTTTTGGTCATGAGAAAGAACCAACTTTATTCTTCAGGAAAAATAGAACGATCCCTTATCATATTGATTATATATTTGCATCAACGGATTTCATAGATCAGATTAAGACTTTTTCTATTGGTAAATATGAGGATTGGATTTCGCTGAGTGATCACATGCCTTTAATGGTGGATTTCGAGTAATTCATTAGCTTTATCGAGTCGTCAACCTCAAAAAATCAAAGTTGCACTGGCGCACTCTGCTGCAATCAACAGAGTATGTTCACGCCACCGCTTCCAAATGAGTCAAATTATACTTACTCAGCTTTAAACCCTGGAATTAATTACCTTGAAATAAAAGTAGGACTTACGCACTTAAGTAACAAAATCAATCACATTAGACATTGTGTTTAAATGTATTATTTATTTGGACCCGCTCAGGATCCACCATTTATTATTCCATCTTCTCAATGTGTTTTAAGAATTTTTTCGCTGCTTCTTCTGTCCCCTCATATACATATCAAAACCGGAACACTTCGAACAGAAATGCAGGTGAACTGATACGCCTGATTCACTGTTGAAACATTTTACACAATATGGACATTGTGCCATATTTTGTATTTATGTTTTTTATCACCAATAATTTTATTATTAATTTTTATTTGATTTAAATCTAAAAAGAAGGTATAATTCACTCAATAGGCCTATATGAACATATAAACCTCAATTCAGAATAATGGCAGTATAAAAATATCAAATTCTCCCCTGTATTGTATTCGCCAAGTTTTACCCAGGATTTATCCAGGAATTATTTGCCGTCTAGAATAACATCTCCCGGGGGAATTGCTTTAAGACACTCTCCGAACCAAAAAGACTTTTATTCTCTAAACTCAAATAAAGCGTGAACTCAGACTTACACAGTTAAATCAAAAACAGCATGAAATTTCAAAAGGTCTCGATAAGAATTTCTGTGACAGACCCGACAACACTTTATTTTACTCCCAAAGTCCGTAAGTCTTGAGGATATAAACTACCGAATTTTATAATTAAGGGGTTATTAAAATGAGAAAAATGACAGAACAACATCTGATCAATGCATTTGGTGGGGAAAGCCAGGCACACATGAGGTATTTGCACTTTGCAAACCAGGCCGAAAAAGAGAATTACACAAACGTAGCCCGTTTATTCCGGGCAATTTCTCATGCCGAATACGTACATGCAGGCGACCATTACAAAGCATTGAAACACCTCAATGGGGGCTTTGTCGCAAACAGCATGGCTGCTTTTGGCCCAGGAGATACTCTGAAAAACCTTCAACTGGCAATCGACGGCGAGACATTTGAAATTGAGGAAATGTATCCCGTATACATAGAAGTAGCAAAATTCCAGGAAGAAAAAATCGCACAAAGAAGTTTCGAATGGTCGTATGCCACTGAGAAACTGCATAAACAGCTCTTTGAAAAAGCATTCGATGCGGTTAATGCAGGAAAAGATGTTGACCTTGGGCCTGTCCACATTTGCGAGGTCTGCGGATACACTCTCGAAGGAGAAGCCCCAGATAGATGTCCTGTATGCGGTGCGGTAAAAGAGAAGTTTACAGCTTTTAGATAATTTCCAAAAGGCGAGCTTATCCTATAACTCAAAACTTACTTTTTTGAATTTCGTATTTTTAGAATATATATAGGATAAGCCCAAAAATAAGTTTCCAGGCAGGATTTTCACCTGCGGAACAGGGCAAAAGCCAATGCAAAAACTGAAATCGCGCCGAGGAGTGTAAAGGCTGGCGTGGATGCGGATGTCGAGGAAGGTTCGGTTTCTGAAACTGGCTGGTTTTCAGAAGTGGGAATTTCGCCTTTGTAGTATTCGTTGGAAATATATGGATAAGCAATGGTGAATCCGCTGTTAACTAAAATTTTCCCCGTTTCAAAATCATTTATTTGATAAACAAAGTTAACTGGTATAGAACCGCCAGCCCAATTTTCAGTAGGAATTACTGTCCATTCAAATACCTCAGAGGAGTCTTTTTCCATAACTTTTGAACCATATTTATTCATTTCTTTCGTGAATCCATTCAAGATTACAAAATCTCCATCACCAATTTCACTTAACATTACCGAAACTTCGGATTTTTGGTAAACAGTGAGATTTATACCCACTTTAAATGGCTCCTCTATTTTTAAAGTAGGTTTTGCAATTTCAGAGCCAGGCAATAATCTGTCATTGTAATAAACCTGCATATCTCCATATGGGCTGCTTGCAGAAGATATGTTTGGAAATGTCACCAAACATATAAAGAATCCTAAAAATAGAGTTTTTATTTTCATTTTATCCACCAATCTTGTTTATAGCTCAACAAATCCAACTGATTTTTCTGAATAGCCCCCTTCCTTATCACCGACACCTTTAGGACCAGCTCCAACAATTGTAGATGCATATCCATTTATTTGGAATCGTATCCTTGAATTTTCACCTAACCAAATGCTACTTCCATCTGGATTCTTATTATAAGGATGGTTTATGTGTTCATACTTTCTAACATACTTTTGGCCTTTATGACCGAAGTAAGGTTCAGGAATTACTTCATTATCATTATCGATAAGAGTAAAACTCTCGTACTCTCCTTTTACCTCATAAGTCCACACATTCACTGTAAAAATCCAGTGAGGCGGCAATACAGGCAACCCACAGGGAACAGCTGCCATCGTCCTGTCCAGCCTTTTTGTGACCTTGTCTGCCATCTCCCCAGAATACCTATCCAGGGTTTCATTTGCCAGATTTTTCAACTCACCATCAATTTTCCCAAAAAGAACATCAAGAGCCTCCCCTTTACTTGCTGTGACTGCACAGATGCCGTCTGCAACCCCGATTCTAACATCCGTATCAACCCTGTTCAGAGTTGCTTCAAGTTCATCAGGTTCAACCGAAGGGTTTGAGTTCCTGATTTCAGTTATTACGGCGGCGGCAAGTTCAGTTGCGAGCTGACCAGTGGTGGATTTATCAATAATCTCTTCATCGGAGAGGCTGTTAAGGTAGCTGACTGTGACTGCACGGATGCGGTTTTCTTCTATCCAGCCGGAAACAACAGGATTTGAACTTACTTCAGCGGCGACCTCTTCAGTTATCTGAAGCCTCATTTCCCTGGCATAGACAAGTTTCAGGTTGTAGACTTCTGTGTTAAGGTGAGCTGTGTCCAGGGAAACTTCCTGTTCACGGAGGTTCTGATGATATCGATTTATGAAATTGAAGTTTGATGAATGTATGTTATTATTTAAAGAATTCATATTTTTGCGACGTTCTTTGTAAAAATTTAAATTTGTGGTGTAAAAAATATTAAACAGTTATATATATAAATCGTTTTCGTTAGATGGGAGAGATTTATAAATAAAAAACAAGCAAATAAATTAAATCTCCCATCACAGCATTTACTGGCGGGAGAATCTAAGGAATACAAGTACAAGTGCCGAAATGGCGGTTACTAAACTGAAAGCTGGAGTGGATGCGGATGTGGAAGAAGGTTCAGTTTCCGAAACTGGCTGCTCCTCAGAAGTAGGGATTTTGCCTTCGTAATGTTCGTTGGAGATAGTACAGTAAGCAGCGGTGAATTCTCCTTTTACTAATATTTTCCCACCAGCGCCTAATTCATTTACTTGACAAACAAAGTCAATGGGTATACTCCCACCCGCCCAATTTTCAGTTGGCTTTACAGTCCATTCAAAAACGTCCGTTGAATTTTCTTCCATAATTTTCCCATAGTATTCTTCCATTCTCGAGGTTGGCCCATCTATTATAACAAAGTTATCTTTTCCAAGTTCACTTAGTTTGACAGAAACGTAACATTTTTGATTCACAGTAAAATCAAACCTAACCTTGAAAGGTTCTCCAATTTTCAAAACAGGCTTTACAATCTCTTTTCCAGGTAAAAGCACATCATTGTAATATACATCGATGGAACCGTATGGAGAACTTGCTGAAGCAATATTAGTTAACAAAAGAAATATAGTTCCAATCACAAGAATTTTGAGTTTCATGTTAATTCACCAAACTGTCAGCAAGAGTTTCATTTAACTCCAATTTTAACATCTGTGTCGACCCTGTTCAAAATAACTTGAGTTAATCGAGTTAAAATAAATTAAATCTCCCATCACAGCATTTACTGGCGGGAGAATCTGAGGAATACGAGTACAAGTGCCGAAATGGCGGTTACTAAACTGAAAGCTGGCGTGGATGCAGATTTGGAGAAAGGTTCTGTTTCTGAAACTGGATGATTTTCAGAAGTTGGGATTTTGCCTTCGTAGTATTCGTTGGAAATATATGGATAAGCAACCGTAAATTCACCTTGTACAAGAGGTTCATCTTCACCAACGTTATGTATTTGATACCAGATATTCACAGGCATAGTTCCGCTTTCCCATTCTCCAGTAGGTTTTAGCGTCCATTCAAAAGTATATGCTCCAGGATCCAAAGATTCAAAATATAATTTCTTATCGAATTCAGAAGGACCTTTTATAACTTCGTATGGAGTCCTAACTCTGAGACTACAAACTTTTATAAATAGGATCGAAGTCTGATTGAGTTTTAAATCTACTTTTACCTTGAAAGGTTCTCCGATTTGTAGTGCAGGTTTGGCTACTTCTTTACCTGGTAAAAGCACATCATTGTAATATACATCGATAGAACCATATGGAGAACTTGCTGAAGCAATATTCATTAACAAGATAAATATGGTTCCAATCACAAGAATTTTGAGCTTCATGTTAATTCACCAAACTGTGTAGCAAGAGTTTCATACCCAATTGATTTTTCAATAGAACCACCTATTTTGTCCCCAACGCCCTTTGGGCTTGGACCAACTACCGTAGTTGCATATCCAATAAATTGGAATGTTAATGGGGTGTTATCTCCGATATATTTGCCATCATGTAGAATAGAATCATCTTTTCTGATGTACATCTGTCCTTTGTGACCAAAGTAAGGTTTAGGAATTACCTCATTGTCATTATCGATTACTTTAAATTCTTCATACATTCCAATCACCTCATACGTCCAAACATTAACCGTAAAAATCCAGTGCGGAGGCAGTACCGGCAACCCGCAAGGAACAGCTGTCATCGTCCGATCCAGCCTTTTTGTGACTTTGTCTGCGATCTCCCCAGAATACCTATCCACGGTTTCATTTGCCAGATTTTTCAGCTCACCGTCTATTTTCCCAAAAAGAACATCAAGAGCCTCTCCTTTACTTGCTGTGACTGCACAGATGCCGTCTGCAACCCCGATTCTAACATCCGTATCAACCCTGTTCAGAGTTGCTTCAAGTTCATCAGGTTCAACCGAAGGGTTTGAGTTCCTGATTTCAGTTATTACGGCGGCGGCAAGTTCAGTTGCGAGCTGACCAGTGGTGGATTTATCAATAATCTCTTCATCGGAGAGGCTGTTAAGGTAGCTGACTGTGACTGCACGGACGCGGTCTTCCTCGATCCAGCCGGAAACAACAGGATTTGAACTTACTTCAGTAGCTACCTCTTCAGTAATCTGAGACCTCATTTCCCGGGCATACACCAGTTTCAGGTTGTAGACTTCGGTGTTAAGTCGGGCTGTGTCCAGGGAAACTTCCTGTTCACTGAGGTTCTAATGATATCGATTTATGAAATTGAAGTTTGATGACTGTATGTTATAATTTAAAGAATCCATACTTTTGCGACGTTCTTTGTAAAAATATATATTCTATGTGTAAAAAATATTAGATAGTTATACGCATAAATACTTTTCTTTATATGGGAGAGATTTATAAATAAAAAAACAAACAAATAAATTTAATTTCCCATCACAGCATTTATTGGCGGGAGAATCTGAAGAATACAAGCACAAGTGCCGAAATGGCGGTTACTAAACTGAAAGCTGGCGTGGATGCAGATGTGGAAGAAGGTTCGGTTTCTGAAACTGGATGGTTTTCAGAAGTGGGAATTTCGCCTTCGTAATGTTCGTTGGAAATATAGGGATAAGCGACTGTGAAACCACCTTTGACAGAGGCTCTGGACTTCCATGGTCATAAATTTCATAATATATATCCAACGGCAGTGATCCTCCAGCCCATCTTTCAGTAGGTTTTACCATCCATTCATACTCTATCGTAGAGTTCGCCTCTAAAATATTCGCTTTTGAATAGTCTCCTATTCTCCCAGTAGGACCATCTATTATTTCAAAAGAACTCTTTTCCATGCATGAAAGTGATGCATAAACATCACTTTTTTGAGATACGGTTAGATTGATTTTGACTCTAAAGGGTTCTCCGACGTCCAAAGTTGGTTTAGCCACTTCTTTTCCTGGTAAAAGCACATCATTGTAATATACATCGATGGAACCATATGGAGAACTTGCTGAAGCAATATTAGTTAACAAAATAAATATGGTTCCAATCACAAGAATTTTGAGTTTCATGTTAATTCACCAAACTGTCAGCAAGAGTTTAATTTAACTCCAATTTTAACATCTGTGTCGACCCTGTTCAAAATAACTTGGTTAATCGAGTTAAAATAAATTAAATCTCCCATCACAGCATTTACTGGCGGGAGAATCTGAGGAATACAAGTACAAGTGCCGAAATGGCGGTTACTAAACTGAAAGCTGGCGTGGATGCGGATTTTGAGGAAGGCTCGGTTTCTGAAACTGGATGATCCTCAGAAGTGGGAATTTCGCCTTCGTAGTATTCGTTAGAGATGTGAGGATAGGCAACGGTGAAACCACTATTCAGAATCGGATCTGGGTTTCCTTTTTCAAGAAGAGCATAATGAAAATCGATTGGAAGTGAGCCACCTGCCCAACCTTCAGTTGGTTTAATAGTCCATTCAAAAACATGAGATTCATTTGGTTTTAGATTGGCACTAGAATATCTATTCATTTCGGAAGGACCCTCAATCACTTCAAAATCGCCACTTCCGATCTCTGATATTTGTCCAGACACCTTATATTCTTGATAGACTGTAATGTTTACTTTTATGTTAAAAGGCTCCCCAATCTTTAAAAGAGGTTTTGCTACTTCCGTACCTGGAAGAAGCTTATCGTTATAATATACATCGTAAGTATAAATTTCCCCATAAGGATTGGAGGCAGTTGCTAAATTAACAGTCAATATTAATATTGACATCAGAATCAAACACTTTCCTCTCATATTATACACCATACTCTGTGAAGAGATCTCCATAGGCAACTGATTCTTCAGTATGTCCACAACCCTTGTCTGCTATATCCCCAGAATATCTATCCACGGTCTCATTTGCCATATTTTTCAGTTCACCGTCAATTTTCCCAAAAAGAATGTCAATAGCCTCACATTTCCTTGCTGTAACTGCACAGATTCCGTCCGAAATGCCGATTCTAACTTCTGTGTCGACCCTATCCAGAATAACTTGAGTTAATCGAGTTAAAAATAAATTTAATCTCCCGTCACAGCATTTACTGGCGGGAGAATCTGAGGAATACAAGTACAAGTGCCAAAATGGCGGTTACTAAACTGAAAGCTGGCGTGGATGCAGATGTGGAAGAAGGTTCGGTTTCTGAAACAGGATGATTTTCAGAAATGGGAATTTCGCCTTCGTAATGTTCGTTAGAGATGGTACAGTAAGCGGCGGTGAATTCTCCATTTACCAATGTTTTCCCACCAGCGCCTAACTCATCTACTTGATATACAAAATCAATAGGTATGCTTCCACCCGCCCAATTTTCAGTTGGCTTTACTGTCCACTCAAAAACTTCCGTTGAATTTTCTTCCATAATTTTCCCATAATATTCTTCCATTCTCGAGGTTGGTCCATCTATTATAACAAAGTTATCTTTTCCAAGTTCGCTTAGTTTGACAGAAACGTAACATTTTTGATTCACAGTAAAATCAAACCTAACCTTGAAAGGTTCTCCGATTTTCAAAACAGGCTTTGCAATCTCTTTTCCTGGAAGGATCTTGTCATTGTAGTAGACATCTATAGAACCATATTGACTACTTGCAGAAGCTGTTCCAATCAAAAAAAGAAACATAATTCCCAAAGTGATAAGGCTCGTATTTTTCATAATTATACCACCATTTCGAATACCAAATCATCGTAGCTTACTGATTTCTCCGTGCTATCACCCAATTTATCTCCAACCCCTTTAGGACCTGCTCCAACAATTGTTGAAGCATATCCATTAAACCGGAATTTTATTGGGGCATTTTCTCCAATTGTTATTGGGGACCCATCCCCATTCTGTTTAAATGGATGATTTACACGCCCTTCTCGTCTAACGTACTTTTGTCCCTTATGCCCAAAGTAAGGTTTGGGAATCACTTCGTTATCGTTGTCAATAACAGTAAATACCTGATATTTTCCAATCACCTCATATGTCCAAACATTCACTGTAAAAATCCAGTGAGGTGGCAGTACCGGCAGCCCGCAGGGGACAGCTGCCATAGTCCTGTCCAGCCTTTTTGTGACCTTATCTGCTATCTCCCCAGAATACCTATCCACGGTCTCGTTTGCCATATTTTTCAGCTCACCGTCAATTTTTCCAAAAAGAATATCAAGAGCCTCACCTTTGCTTTCCGTGACTGCACAGATGCCGTTTGCAACGCCAATCCTAACATCCGTATCGACCCTGTTCAAAGTAGCTTCAAGTTCATCAGGTTCAACCGGAGGGTTTGAGTTCCTGATTTCAGTTATTACGGCGGCGGCAAGTTCGGTTGCAAGCTGGTCTGTGGTAGATTTTACGATTATCTCTTCATCGGAGAGACTGTTAAGGTAGCTGACTGTAACTGCATGGACGCGGTCTTCCTCAATCCAGCCGGAAACAACAGGATTTGAACTTACTTCAGCGGCTACCTCTTCAGTAATCTTAAATCTCATTTCCCGGGCATAGACCAGTTTCAGGTTGTAGACCTCTGTGTCAAGTCGGGCTGTGTCCAGGGAAACTTCCTGTTCACTGAGGTTCTGCTCCATCAGGAAGATTTCTGTGTTCAGAGTGGAAATGCTCTGGCTGATTTGCTGAGAGGTTTCGGTTTTTACGTATTCACCGCTTGAGGATATGGCATCTGCAATTTCTTCGGAGATGTTGGTTGTGAAAATGCAGGTATTCCGGACGCCGAGGGGGTAGATTGTTTTACTTCCCATAGAGTCAGCCCACTCGTATTCTCCTCTGAGGTCGAAGTCCGGGTCGTGGTAGAGGTAGTTAGGCTTCTGGTCAACGATGAGGGTCAGGTTTTCGGTCCAGTTGTATTTGCTTTCGGGCTGGCCTGTGACTTTCATTGTGGAGATAATGCCCATTTCCTGCCCAAGGGCAGAGGCAGCCATATCAATTGCAGGGTTATCGAAAAGAGTCATGGGACCTGAGGTCACGCTGTCAAACGCGCCGGTACTGAGGCCTTTTTCCTCAAGGGCATCGAGGATGTAGGAGTTGAGGTCGGAATCCAGTTTTTTGTTTTTCTGCTCGATGTCGTCCAGCAACCTATTGTAGGCTTCGTTTCTTGCAATGTAGCGGGCGGAGTCGCTGGATACGTACATATCTCCAGCTGGGGTGAGGTGCTGCTCTTTATTTACGTAGGCTTCCCGGCTTGCTTCGAGGTCAAAAATTAGTTTTTCGGCAGTTACCACCTGAAGGTCTGTAGGGTCCTGGCCCGGAGAATCAAGGAGAGAGTAGCTGAAGGTGGGGTTGTCACTTTCAACAGCATCAAGCATTGCCAGCACCTCATCAGCCATAACCCTGTGCAACCAGGGTGGGATATCGCAGTTGACGGCGCGCTGTGCGAGATACATCCCGTCAGGGTAAGTCCAGAAAGTGCTTTCTAGCGTCCTGATATTCACATAAGCATCCCTGTATTTGTCTGCGGCATCGGAACAGCAGGGATCAAACCTCTCTGCTCCGGCAGTGTACAGGGTTGTTTCCCTGTATTCCCTTTCTATCGGGTCGGTATAGGTTGATATGCCCGTATAACCGCCTGTGGGAAGGCGCTGGTGGTAAATTATCGTAAAATTTTCAGATTCTGTTTCGGTGTGGAAAAGGGATTCAGGGTCTTTTTTGCTTACAAATTCCAAATCCGAGCCACTTGATGTAGCATAAGTTGTTTCTATGGACGTGCTGCCGTCCTCATTATGGCTGATAGTCTTCCAGGCATACGTGTATGTATAGTCATAATTAATTTTCCACGTTGTCCTGATGCTATAATATATATCATACCGGATGCCCCAATCAAAAATATGGTCCTCTCTACTGAGATAGCCGTCGTCGGTCCTGTACTCGGCAACAAGCACGTCATTACCCCTGTACTCGTAATGGGGCTCTACTCTTACGTCGGTTATTTCCACGGAACTCAATCTAACAGAGGCATCCGTGATATACCAGCTTTTTAGCTTCCCTCTTGGAGGATCGATTTCAGGGTCCATAGTCTCAGAATATAAATTCGTAACAGGGTTACTCCAGGAGTAAGAGGGCACACGTGACCCTGCATGCGTACCCGATGCAAGATAGTCGGAGTCCCAGCTAACGGTATGCCCGCTGTATGAAACCGAATCCCGGTCAAAATCCGCTGTGATTGTTGAAGCCAGAGGGTCAGGAGAATTGAGGCCGTCCCTTAAAATCTGTCCCTGAACCGGAGCCGTGTAAACACTGTCTGCAACATCATGGATAAGGTCAGGGGTTTCCTCTTCCCACAAGTGGTCATTGAAGACCCAGCCGTCGAGGACTCCTTCCGTGTAGTCCGAGGCTGAGACTGTTATTTTCGAATATTCGGAAAGCTCGTCATAGGAAGTGTTTACATCTTCAAGAGACTGCTCTATACCCTCCTCAACATCCAGGGAAAAAGACCTATTTTCGGCAAGGGAAGCGTAGGTAGTCGAAAGGTTTACGTCCTCATCTGCTTCATAGAAGGTTCCTGAAGAATTAGAGCCAGTTGAGTTCAAAAGGCTGGGACTCGTTTTTGAACTGCTGGAAGCGTGAACGTCTTCATATAGGACCTTTCCATTGTAGTAAGTGGTGTATGTAAGAGCCAGGGGATCAACCGAGTCAAAAACTTTTTTTTGAGTGTAGAGAGTGGCTCCGTTAACCGAGCTTGCAAGGGCAGGGTTGGTCAAAATATTAAGAGGTCCATGTGCATAGTGCTGCCAGGGCCCGTAAATGAAAGACCTCAGGTTCGTCGCCCCGAGCACGATATTGGAGGTTGAGTCAAGGCTTGAAGATGTCCCAAGGGCGGTTTCATATTCCCGGACAAGTTCTTCGAGCAAAGGTTCCCTTGAGGTGATAAGGGTAGTGAGGTTCATGCTCATGTTGAGCGATTCTCCGGATTCAAGGTCTACAAGGGTGTAATTCAAAAGAGGGATTTCAAAAATATAGTAAATCGTGTAGTTTTTGTCAGAGGGAGAAATTTCTCGCTGCAAGATCCCGTTAACTTTCTTTACCCTTATCTGCTCGGGTTCTATGTAAGGTTCTACATTAACGGCGTATTCCATGAAGGTGTGGCTGTTGCCCTGGTAGTTTACAGACAGCAACCGGTTAAAAGCCTCTGCTGCAATGTCCTTTATGGGGCTTGCTTCAATCCGAAACCAGTCTGAGGCTTTGAGTTCGTCTCCATAATATAGTTCAATGGATGCATATCCTGATTCTGCAGTTTCCGGAACTTCCATATATTCTTCAAAGGAAACTTTTTGAAGAAAACCGGTAGCCTGCCCATAGTTCACTCGTTTGATTTCCTGCCCTGAAGAGTCATTTACAACCAGGGCAACGTCTTTGTTTTTCCATAGTGATTCGACTTTACCCCAGACGTCTGAAGGCAGGTTTATGGAAATTTGAAGTGTGTCTCCCTTCTCAAGGTTCTGGTTTTGCAGAATTACCATAAAATTATCTTCAGAGGACCTTTCAACCGGAGCACCCTCGGGCAGGATCACAGGGTGTTCTCCCTGCCACTCCAGGGCTTCTGTCCCGGCATAGTTAAGGCAGCGGGCAAGGTCAGATGCCGCAAGGGATATAGCAGTCTGCCTGGGATCGCTTTTCTCTGTAGTATAGATTGTTTCGGCAACCTCACTGTCCATTTTCATCAGGTAGACCGAAGTGAATGTTGCAACAAGGACAATGAAAATTCCGATTACGGCATATGGAATATAGGCGCTGGTATCCTGAAAAAAACAAGAACATTTAGAACATTTAAAAGATTGTTTCCCAGCCATATACCTCACTCAGGAAAATAACAGAATATAAAGAATGGAAGAAATAGAGTGAAAAACATTAGAGAGTTATATACATAAATAGTTTACTTTATTTGAGAGAGTGTTATAAACAAAAATAAAAGAGAATCACATAAAAATCAGAGTTAAGCAAGTAAAAAAACTGAGTGAAGAGCAAAGGTCGTCCCCTACTACATGGTTGAGATTCCGGGGTCAGACTTCCCAGTACGGCTATTGATTTAGTATATATCTACTGTACGCAGGCGAGGTCAAACATTGCGCAGCGCGTGGAAAAAAAGAACGCGAGATACCATTTGCGGTCATTTCGGAAAAAATTCCAACCAATTAATTAGAGGGCACCGAGATTTCATTTTCATTTGCTGACATAACTCACCCTTAATTGATAATCTTCCCCATAAAATAGCCGGGCTTCGCGCTCATAATTTCCACATTAGTGTATTCCCCGGGCTTGAGGTCGGAACCACTAATCACAACAGGACGGTAAGAGTCTGTACGTGTGAGTACATCCCCCATTTCCGTATATTTTGAGACAAAAACTCTGCCTTCCCAGCCAATCATCTCCCGCTTGGACTTAATCTTTATCTGCTCGCATACTTTGTGTAGGTTGTGGGAACGCTGTACTAAAATTCGGGAATCGAGGTTCCGGAAAGAAAAGGCTTTTGTGTGTGGGCGTGGGGAATATCTGGAAATATTGACCTTTTCCGGGCAGTATTTTTTAACCCATTCTATAGTTTCTTCGAAATCCTCATCAGTTTCATCACAGAAGCCAACAATTATGTCGGTAAAAAGGGAAAAATCTTCGAAACGAGCACGGAATTTCGTAATGATTGTGTCCACAGTATCCATTTTATGTAGACGGTTCATATTTTTCAAGACTGAGTGGGAAGCGGACTGAATCGGAAGATGGAGGAGTTTGAAAACCTTATCAGAGTCGAAGGCATCCACAAGCTCGTCCAGGATAGGGAGAACGGAGAATGGGTTCATCATGCCGACCCTCACTTTGAAGTCGCCGGGGATTTCTGAAATCATGCGCAGGAGCTCAGGGAGTTTGACCCCGGTATCCATGCCGTACTGACTGTCGTCCTGGGAGGTGAGCCAGATTTCCCGGCAGCCCTCTGCAACTGCCGAACTAATATCTTTTACGATTTCCTCAGGCGGGAAAGAGCGGAGTTTGCCCCTTGCATACTTTACGATACAATAGGAACAGGCGAAGTTGCAGCCCTGGGAGATCTGGCAGATATGAATATTTGGGTTCGCCCGCTCGCGAGGAACATTCAGGAACCCGATGGGCTCGGAAGTCCGCAGTTCCAGGTGTTCTCCCCCAGGCAGCCCTTCCATTCTCCTCTTTTCGATTGAAGAGAGAAGCTCACCTATACGGGAAACCGCATTTACTCCAAGAATATGGGATTCGGGGTTTGCATGCAGAATATCTTCAAGCTGGACTTCGGGCATGCAGCCGGAAACAATCACCTGGACACCCTTCTCACCCATACTGCGGATCTTGTAGAGAATCTTCTGTTCTGTTGTGTACTTGACCGTGCAGGAATTGCATATATAGACCTCTGCCTGACCGGCATCAGCAGAGCTCAACAACTCGTGCCCGAGCCTCTCAACACTTGCTTTCATAATCTCGGCTGATGCCTGGCTTGCTGAACAGCCAAAACTCTCTAGATATACTTTCATATTCTTACTTCACATTTTGATATGATAATTTGAATTCTTTGGTTTAGAACTGATCTTCATAATCCACATTTTTGGACTATACCAGAAGATACATGATCCATACTGGTCCGTGTTTCAAAAAAAGATTAAAAACGAAAAGATGAAAAAGGATTTACAGGTAGAGAGGAGTCTCCCGTTTATCCTTGATATAAATACTGTCTGTGAACCTGACAGCTCCAGATGCACCCATAGAAACCGTGTGTACTCTGGCATCTCCACTTCCAAAGAGGTTAACTTCACGCAGGAAGTGACCTGGAGTTACGGCTGTTGCGGAAAAAATTACATCATTACCCGGAACAAGTTTATTGGTATCAAGGACATCATTTAGTTTCTCAAGGGTAATCCCCATCTGTTCGAGCCTGGGCATTTTTTCCTCTATTTCTTCATCGATCTTGTCCCTGGTTTTTCCATTTGCAACCGTTGGCAGGACAAGCCTTGCAAGGATTTTCCCGCCCAGGATCTTGATTGCAGCAGCTGTAAGAACAGCCTCCCCGGAGCCGCCTGCCCCCATAACCACATGGATGCCTGAGCCACGGATGGCGGTTGAAACGCCTGGCATAAGGTCTCCGTCAGTAACCAGCCTTACACGAGCTCCAGCTTCCCGGATTTCGGTTATCTTCTGGACGTGCCTGGGGCGGTCGAGGATTACGACAACGAGTTCTTTAACGCTTCTTCCAAGAGCTTTTGCAACAATTTCAAGGTTGTGCCTGACAGGTGCATCCAGATCAATCTTTTCGTCGGGATGATCATTTTCATAACGAACGACATCTGGCCCGACAACTATCTTGTCCATATAGATGTCCGGGCCGTGGAAGATCCCTCCCCTTTCAGCCATTGCCATTACCGCAACCGAACCCGGGTAGCCGTCTGCCGTAAGGTTTGTGCCTTCCAGGGGGTCAACTGCAATATCAACCTCAAGATTTCCTGTCCCTGTCCCGACCTCTTCCCCAATAAAAAGCATGGGAGCTTCGTCCCTTTCTCCCTCTCCTATCTTAATTATGCCTTTCATGTTAAGTCTATTCAGCATCCTTCGCATGGAAGCAACTGCTACCTTATCAGCAAAGTGCTTGTCCCCGCGTCCCATTTGATAGGCTGCGGCAATGGCAGCAGTTTCTGTTACCTGAATAAGCCTTGGCAGTAACTCACATTCGATGGGTCCGGCACACTCAATCATTTCTTCTACTGTCTTTGGATGAGGCATGATAATCGACTCTTACTTCCTGCTTCCTGATAATATCCTGATAATAATAATCCTTTTCTGAATATTTCCCTTTGTCTGTTTGTCTGTTAATGTGATCTGTTAACACAATAGGATATTAATATCTATTGGAAAGACCTGAGGACAGATATTTATCTTAGGAAATGTTTATCGAAGAAAATCTGAAAAAACATTAATAAAACAGCATATGGTTGAGCTGAATCTATTTTTAGAAAGATAAATGCTGATTCTACTAATAAAGAAAGTGAAAACCCATGAAAATACATTGCCTCCAGCACCTGAAAAACGAGACCCTTGGAAACATAGGGACCTGGGTGTCCCTGAAAGGGCACAGCCTTACAAAAACTCTGCTTTATGAAAAACCTGTCTTTCCTGAGCCTGAAGAGTTCGATATGCTCCTGATAATGGGGGGCACGATGAGTGTTTATCAAGAGAAAGAGTTCCCATGGCTAAGATTAGAGAAAGAGTTTGTAAAAAAAGTGATAGATACAGGCAAACCTGTGCTTGGGAGCTGTTTTGGAGCACAGATGATTGCAGAGGTTCTGGGTGGAAAAGTTGCCAGAAACAGGTTCAAAGAAATAGGCTGGCACAGGGTAAAAGCTCTGGCAGAAGAAAACCTGAACAATGGAGGAGGAATAAACTCAGAGCTTCCTGCAGGCTTATTTCCCGAATTTACCGCATTCATGTGGCATGGGGACACTTTTGAAATCCCGGAAGGCGCAGTAAAACTTTTCGAAAGTAAAGCCTGCCCGAACCAGGGTTTTATTTACAGGGGAAACATCCTCGGACTACAGTTTCACCCTGAAGCTGACAGGCGGTGGATAAGAAATCTTATAGAAGATTCGGGGCACGAACTTGTTGAAGGAAAGTTCATCCAGTCCGAAGAGGAACTACTAGGACACAAACACCTTCTTGAAGGCTCTCAGAATATTGCTTTTTCTCTGATGGACTGGTTAGAGGAAAAATGTGAAAAATTGAAGTAAAGGAGAAGACGTTGAAGTATGAACGAAGATAGTGAACTACCCCGCCCTGCTTTCTGATGAAAGCGAGGACGGAACTTCCTTCGAGTGATTACGTTACTTGGATATTTGCATAATGCAAGTATTCATCTGTAATCCTGTTTGTCGAAGATTATAAGAAAATTTCTGATAGCCTGTCCACAAAGCATTTTGTGATAAGAATCGCTTCATGATGTTGATAACACTATTTCTATCTCTATCAATAACGTTTCCACAATCACATTTCATAATTATTTCCCAAAGAGGCATGTCGTGTCTTTTCTTCAGTTGGATTGATCTTGATCTTCTTCGTCAGATGCATATTTGCCCTGGTTCTCAACATATTGCTTCAGTATATCTAAGGTTACTTGCCCTGTCGATGCGATAAAATACGATCTTGACAGAACGCATCTTTCCATAACATAGTTTTTACTTCAGGGAAGTTTTTATGAATCTCCCTTAAAGTTATTGTCTTGATGGTGTTGATATATTTTGGAATATCAAGCGAAGGTTTTGCTGAAAATAAAAAATGAAAGTGTTCTTTATCACACCCGATATTCAGCACTTCAATATCGAATGTTTCACTTATGTTATGGATTTTAGTTTTAAGAAAATCGACAACAAAAGAGTTCGTTAGAACTTTTCTCCTATATTTCACACACTGAACGAAATGATAATGAAGTGAATACACAGAATGGCTTTTAAGATCCAGTTTACACTAAATAGATATAACCATATCAATGTAACTATAAGCATAAAGAATTATGCTACTGTTGTTTTGTAGAAGTTGACGGCTTTCATCCTCCACCTGCCAGCCTTCGGCTGTCTAAGAAGGGGACTTCTCACCTTAGAGTTAAATTATGCTCATTTTAAGAAATCTGCCAGCGCCACTCTCTCGATTACGAGTTCAGGGATATGTTCTTCTCCTGAAGCTGCTATTTCTGCATCTGTAATTCTGAAGAGAGAAAAAATTCCTTCCCTTTTGGAATCGGAATAAGCCAGCAGTTCAGAACAGGATTTTTCTTCGATTAACTTCCGAAGTTCGGAGAAAACAAGAAGCACATTATCCATTTTTCCAAGCAGCACGAAAACCGCATTATTTTCTCCTTCATGTAGCCCTATAGAAAAACTCCTTTCAATCTGCCGCTCTCCAGATGCATAACGCATGATCTCGATGCCCGGATCTTTTGCCACATTCCTGCCTGTCGCGACAGCCCTGAGAGCTTTCCCCACTGCAAAATGAAGATGCCTTTCGCCCGCTATCAGGTTAGCATTCAGGCCCTGAACGGTTACCTCGTTTTCGGAAGCGATTGTGTTTATTATTTTTAGAAACCCGGGAAGGTCCGGAATTCTCACCGCTCCACAAATAACCTGGATTTCCCTTTGCATTTCCATACTCCTGCCATATCCCGGGCTTTACAATAAGGATTTCGGTTGGAAAAATGTGTGAGGAAATGAACAGGCACTCTGAAACCTTATATAAAAGTTTTAATTCTTCGAGGATATATACATAATTAGGAATAAAATTAAGGAAGTAGGCAAGTATATATTGTAACTATTCAGCCACTGATAAAAAAGTATGTTTACTCAGCAAAAAAAAGTATGTTTACTCAGCAAAAAAAAGTATGTTTACTCAGCAAAAAAAAGTATGTTTACTCAGCAAAAAAAAGTATGTTTACTCAGCAAAATGCTGTAATTCTCAGGATAATAGCGGCGCTCCATTGAGCGCCGCTAGAATAGCATCCATTAATGGTGCTTTTTATCTTAACTCTCAGCCAAGTGTTTTAACCCCTTTTTGTCACTAATAAAGAACGCAGTAATTGCCCCTGTCAAAAATACAGCCAAAAAGCAGTATTTTTTTACAGAAAGCATCGTATATCGGTGTAAATTCTCCATATTGCACGTTTTTTTGGTTAATTTAAATACATCCTCAATGAGAGATCTAATCGGTCTAAGTCCTCCGCAATTTTCCATCAAAGATTTAAATTTTGCTACAAGTCTTTTATATATTTTCTTTTCTTCTTCCGTATTTTTCTTCGAATCAAATATGTTCAGAGGATAGCTTAACATATCGAAAATTCAGAGGATAGCTTAACATATCGAAAATTCAGAGGATAGCTTAACATATCGAAAATTCAGAGGATAGCTTAACATATCGAAAATTCAGAGGATAGCTTAGCATATCGAAAATTCAGAGGATAGCTTAGCATATCGAAAATTCAGAGGATAGCTTAGCATATCGAAAAGTTTGTTATAATTGCAATTTATTCTTGGAAAAATAATCGGAACTATTTTGTATTTTGCTATTCCTATTACATAATTTTCATGTGAAAAATAACCTTTATCGAAATAAAGTACATCTCCTGGTTTTATTTTCGTTCTTCTCTTTAGCTCTTGTAGAATCTGGGGATAAACCATTTATTCACTAACATTTGCTTCATTAACGATGAAAGCTAAAGGTTTTAAGCTTGGATATTCCATGGCAAGACTCAGTTTCATCCCTATGAAATAACCTCGATGTGTAGAGTGTCCCCACTTAAATTCTCGATCTTCTAATATTGTAGAATTATATTTGAAAGGATACACTCCCACTGAGATCCAGAGATCAACAAGGCATTCATTGCAAAGCATAGAGTGTTATATCAAAGATTTTTCCCGTGTCTCTATTCTTACTCAGAGAGAGGAATCACTGGACAATATCCGATTAATCATCGGCATTTCAGAACGTTTGGTAAAAGAGTACCAGGAACTTTTCATAAAATACGAGGTTTGGCTATATAGGTGATCCTGATGTAGTTAAATTATTCGTTAAAAAAATTGTTGAGTTGAATAATCAGTACTATCTACGAGATGAGTTTGTTCGTCCGGGTCAAACGAGGTGGCTTGCTTTATTGAAAAGCAATAACTAGAGAAATGAAGGGTCATATGAACATATCTGAGCGTGAGTGCATATGATTATATCTTGGATAGAGTGAGCAATAGGTGCGAGATGCTATCTCTGGCTCAACTCATCCAAGAAAAAAGTGCACTGAGTTGAAACTGAAAAGCTTTCCGCTCAATTTGAAGAGGATACAAAATAATGCACAGTAAATATTGCCCCTGCCAATTATGGAAAGAGCCGATATTCACTGCACCCTAAGGCTCAAGAGTTGAAAAATGAAATTATTCTCTGCTGCTTCTTTTTCTATTTATGTCCCGCACTCCCATCCGTTCATGTAGCATTCCTGCTTGGAAGTAAGTTCGTCGGTGCTTATGCCCATTGATTCAAGCTTCAGTTTTGCCACGTAGGTATCAAGTTCCCTTGGGACCCCGTGGACTCCGTTCAAAAGAGTATTTTCGGCAATGTAACGTACACAGAGAGCCTGGTTTGCAAAACTCATATCCATGACCTCAGCAGGGTGCCCGTCCCCGGCAGCGAGGTTTACAAGCCTGCCTTCGGCTATGACATTAATGCGCCTGTTCCCTAGATCATATTCTTTGATATTGTTCCTGACAGTCCTGACGGATTTTGCAAGGGAGGTGAGAGCTTCCATATCGATTTCCACATTGAAATGTCCAGAGTTTGCAAGGATTGCCCCGTCCTGCATGACCTTAAAGTGGTCAGCTGTAAGGATATCACAGTTTCCTGTGGTCGTTACAAAGATCTCTCCTATTTTTGCAGCATCTGCCATTCTCATGACCCTGTACCCGTCCATTCTGGCTTCAAGGGCTCTGATGGGGTCTATTTCAGTGACGATTACATTCGCTCCCAGTCCTGCAGCCCGCATTGAAACCCCGCGTCCACACCAGCCGTAGCCTGCGACAACAACGTTTTTGCCTGCTACAAGGAGGTTTGTGGTCCGGTTTATCCCGTCCCAAGCTGACTGGCCCGTCCCGTAGCGGTTGTCAAAGAGATACTTGGTCATTGCATCGTTTACCGCTATTACCGGCATCTTAAGGGCTCCGTCCTTTTCCATGGCATGAAGCCTGTGGACTCCTGTAGTGGTTTCCTCGCAGCCTCCGAGAATCTTCGGGAGCATACCTGGCCTTTCTTTGTGGAGTTTGAATATAAGGTCTGCCCCGTCATCGATTGTGATGTCGGGCTCAATGTCAAGGACTTTATCTATTGCTTCGTAATACTCGCTCGTACAGCACCCGTATCTTGCAAAACAGCTTATATTTTTCCGGGTATCGAGAGCTAGTGCCACATCGTCCTGTGTGCTCAGGGGGTTGCAACCTGAAATTGCAACCTGTGCACCACCTGCAGCCAGTGTTTCTACAAGGACTGCGGTTTTTGCTTCAACGTGAAGAGCCATTCCTACTTTAAGCCCTTTCAGGGGTTTTTCTTCCTCAAATTTCTCCCTGATGATTGCAATTACAGGCATGTGGCTTCTTGCCCATTCCATTTTCATGTTTCCGGATTCTACAAGTTCTTTTTCGGTCATGATGATCCCGTCATATCAAATAAATGATTGAATAATCAGATAAACGATTGAATTAAATGACTAATGTGGTTGAATAATCAGATAAACGATTGAATTAAATGACTAATGCGGTTGAATAATTAGATGAACGATTGAATTAAGTGACTAATAAAGCTGGTACTTTGATTTCTCTAAACTTTTCAATGATTATTCTCAAACTGAAACTCTGGTTGCCGGCAGATTAAGGCGGACCAGTGGTTAAGTTCGGCTTTCAGGTATTTATTGTTCCTGTATGATTAATGTATCATGCGTTATGCGTCATCCCCTGGAACTTTTCAGGCGTTTGTCCTTGCTACAAGCTCTTCTGCGGCTCTCCTGGCTTCTTCCACCACTTTCTCCTCGTCCAGTACAAGTACCCTGTAATTGTCCATAAGGACTTTTCCGTCCACGATTGTTGTCCTGACATCGCTTCCTTTTGCAGAATATACCAGATGGGACGGGACATCGAAGCAGGGGGTGAGGTGCGGCTTTTTCATATCCACTATAATTACATCCGCATTCTTTCCTACCTTCAACGTTCCGGTTTCCGTGCCAAGGGCTTTTGCCCCGTTAACAGTTGCCATCTCAAGTACCTGGCGAGCCGGAAGAGCAGTCGGGTTGCCTGTGCTCACTTTATGCAGAAGGGCAGCAGTCTTCATTTCTTCAAACAGGTCAAGGTTATTGTTTGAGGCGCAGCCGTCAGTACCAAGGGTGACATTCATTCCCTTTTCCAGCATCTTGTATACCGGAGCAATTCCGGATGCCAGTTTCATATTACTTATGGGGTTGTGGGATACATTTACTCCCCTTTTCCTTAAAATCTCTATATCCCCATCCGAAAGCCAGACACAATGGGCAGCAAGTACATCAGGGCCGAAGAAACCCAGGTCTTCGAGCAGGTGCACAGAGCACTTTCCGTACCTTTCTTTCATTGCATTCAGTTCAGCTTCGGTTTCCAGGACATGGATATGGATGCCTGCTCCATCCCTGCGGGCTTCTTCTTTAACTTTTGCAAGAAACTCTTCTGAGCATGTATTCGGGGCATGGGGTCCGTACATGGTTTTTATCCTGCCGCCTGCCGCTCCCTGCCAGGCCTGGACAAAGCGCTTTCCTTCCTTAAGGTCAGCTTCTCCTTTTTCTTTGTTCCAGAGCTCTATCAGGCCGTGGGAAAGTGAAGCTCGAAGTCCCGATGCTTCAACAGCCTTTGCAGTTTCGTCCATATAAAAATACATGTCTGCAAAGGCTGTTGTTCCGGATTTGATCATTTCCAGGCATGCAAGCAGACTACCCCTGTAAACATCTTCTGCCTTCAGCTGGGCTTCGGCAGGCCAGATGTGTTTCTCAAGCCACTCCGCAAGTTGGAGGTCGTCGGCATAACCCCGGAAAAGGGTCATTGCTGCATGGGTGTGCGTGTTTGCAAGCCCTGGCATTACAACCGAACCCTTTGCATCGATCACGGTATCGGCATTTTCTTTGGTTTTTTCCCCGATTTCAGTGATCTTTCCGTCTTCAATAACAACAGTCCCGTTTTTAAGGTCCCCCACATCAGGGTCCATCGTTAAAACATAAGCATTTTTTATTATTATGTCAGCCATATGATCATATCCGTCAGGTTTGAACTGCAACTTTATTGGACTTCAACTTTATTGGACTTCAACTTTATTGGACTTCAACTTTATTGGACTTCAACTTTATTGGACTTCAACTTTATTGGACTTCAACTTTATTGAACTGCAACTCGTTAGATAATGGACTCAAGTTTAAGATGTTATCCTAAAAAAAGTTGTCCTGAGAATTCTCCTTAATTCTCCTGTATTTTTCATAAAATACAAGTCATTATACAGTGCGAATCTTTATAAATTGTTTATGGCTAGTAAGGCCTGGAGTTTTCAGGTTTCAGGTTTCAGGGTCTCGGAAGAAAAATCGGCTTTTGGAGCGTGATCAGGAACGTAAAGATTTTGCTGCTCCAAATACTCAGCCGGGATTTTTCTGCTCCAACTCCTTAAAATTAGCTATCTTGTGGTTTTTTTACTTGCAGGGAATTTATTTGCCGGCTCCGGTTTCCAGGTTCAGGGCTTCAAGGTAGAGGCTCATTATCTTCAGCCTTTCTTCTGCAATCCTCTTTGCTGTAGCGGTATTCAGCTTTCCGGGGATAGTGAAAGGCTTGTAGTGCATGTATTCGTTAAAGCCTTCAACCGGGTCCTGCACATAGACAGTCTTTTTTGAACTTCCTTTATCTATTCCTGTTAAGTGCTTCAGCATCCGGAGAGCTCCCATTGAAAGGATAGACCTGAAAATTCCAATTGCTCCCAGGGCATCAAGCCGATCGGCATCCTGAAGAATCCTGGCTTCTATTGTTTCCGGGATTTTCCCCCCGCTAAACCTGTGAGTCAGGATGCAATATGTCACAGCTTCAACAGTCTTTTTTTCGACGCCTGCCCTTCCCAGGAATTCAGAAGCTATCTCCGCACTGTAGAGGGCATGGTCTCCCCCCTCTTCATGTTCTTTGATAACCCCAACGTCATGCAGAAGAGCCGCGAGCTGAAGAGTGACAAGGTCTCCTCCTTCTTCTTTCTGGATCTCCTTGCAGAGGGCTTCTACACGGGTTATGTGGGACATATCATGGGAACTGGGCTCCCCTTCATGAAAAGTAGCCGCAAATTCCCTCGTTTTTTCTATAATATCCATGTAAGTGTCCTGCTTTCGGGTGGGTATTTTATTTTCAGTATTTTGTTTTCAATGTTCTTTTTCAGTATTCTATCTCTGCGACCAGGGTCTTGAGGTGTTCCTGAATTTCGGAAATCGCTTCGGAGAGGGTTTTTTTGTTTTCATAAGTGGTTATCAGCTCCACAAGTGCTTCTTTTCTCTCCTTTTTCATTTCCTGTGAGAGCTTGGCCATATTTTCAAGAGCCCTTGTAAGGTTATCCACAATTGATATTGTGGCGGTCTTGGAGGTCCGTGAAAGGGGGTTCAGGTCAATTGTTATGACAGTTTTTCCCATTTTGACAAGTTTCTCACAGCGGTCTCCATCTTCCAGGGGAACAAGCACAACATCTGCAATGTAGATTCCCTTACTGTCAACAAGCCTCCTGTCGTGGGAGAGTTCAAGGCTTGCATCCGGATTTTTTCCAAGCACCTCTGAAGCTCCACTGGCCTTCAGATGTTCTATTATGAGGTGTACCCGGGTATCGGTCCTGTGGAAAAGGTTTACTTCAATCTTAGCTCCGGTAATGTCTGCCAGGGAAACGACTTTTTCAGGAGCCAAAGCTGCAACATTCCCATTTACGGAAATAACAGGGTTTTTTGCCAGAAGCAGTGCAGCAACTGCCGCCCTTTCTGCATACAGAGCAGCTTCCGTACTGCGCTCGCCTATAAGGTAGTCAAAGCTTTCGCCTCTTCCCTGGGCAATAAGCCCCTGAATACTTGTAATTCCCATCTTTACCCCGGCTGCAACCTTTTCACGGGCGAGCAGGGATTCATACCTTGGGTGATCTGGGGGTATATCGGTCATATCTGTCGCTTACCTTTTTAATCTGATAATTGTTATCTGATAATTGTTATCTGATGCTTTTTATCTGATTCCATTACTTGAACTTGCTAGTTCCATTAATATTCAAAACATAAAAAGCTCCACCTGAAGCTCAATCATAAAGTAATTTCGGTATACAGGTACTCATGCCATATTCCATAACCTGCCCGAATTCCTGGAGGGCTTCATAGAGCTGGAATTCCTGGGTATAGGGGGCGATTGCAAAAACCGTATCTCCAAGCATTGCCTGGGAAGCCATTCCTCCGCTCGCATGTGCAACCTCAATTACATCCTTTGCCGTACTGCTCATGAGGCCGGTATTGTTGGCAAAGTCTTTTGCCTGCTGCATAAAGTTTTCGAGAGTTGGCTTTTTAAGCAGTTCAGACATTGCGATTTTTCCAGCAGCATTAATCCTTCCTGCTGCAACCTCGTCTGTCAGGACAGAGTCTGTAGAAATCTCCCCTAATGCAATGCAGAACACTCTTGCTTCAGGAGCTGGAATTCTGTCTATGCTTCCGAATTCAGGTCCTCCGGGCTTCAGCCTGATTACCACTCCACCGTTGGACTGAGCAGCAATGTCCCCAAGTCCGCTGCAGTTAACGACTTCAGCTACATGAGCGTATTCAGTCAGGTGTTTTGCGGTCTTATTTAAGGAAAGCGCCCTGTTCAGAGCATAAGCTGCCCCGAGTGCTCCTGCTCCCGAGGCTCCAAACCCGCACCCAATCGGAATTTCTGCCCAGCTCTTTACTCTTAAAGGCACATCGGTTAACATATCAATCACTGTACGGGTGGTTCTGCCTTCAACTCTCTTTCCATTGAGGAAGATCTCGGTCTTTTCCACGGATTTTCCAACCATTACCTCGGTTGTAACTCCTCCATTCAGAACAATTCCACAGCCGGTAGATCCCTTGCGGTGAGGGTCATTATGCTCATGAATCTGAAAAAAACCTGTTATATGCCCTGGAGCATATGCTTTTGCTAAAAAGTCTGCCCCTTCACTCTCGTATGTATACATATAAAACGCCCTTTTTGTTGTTAAAACTATTTTTTAGAGTTCATTTTCATTTTGTAGAAATTCCGTTTATGGAAATTTCTGTTTTGTATAAATTGTGCAGGACAATTTGCAGAATCAGCTGATATAGCAGATCAGGTACTGTACCGTCTCCGGTTAGTTGGTCTTAATTTTCCAAAATCGATCAGGTTTGTCAAAAAACCTGTCATGAGTTTAAAATCCCGGCTACCTCCTCAAGAATACAAGCTGCAAGTTTGCGCTTGTTTCCGGTGACGTGCCTGGGTTCACCTTTCCCAAGCAGGTAAAGTTCATTTTCTTCAGTACCCATTCCACCTTTTCCAACGTCGTTTGCTGCAATCATATCGAGTTTTGTTCCTTCAAGAGTTGCAGTTGCCCTTTTAAGGAGTTCTTCTCTCCCGACTCCTGTTTCGGCTTTAAAACCTATGATCACGAGTTCAGGGTATTTTTCCCTGCATTCCCTTATTAGTTTTCGAGTGGTTTTCAGCTTGAGCGCAAACTCTCCTCCCGATTTGATCTTCTCCGGAGAAGGCTCAACTGTATAATCTGCAATTGCTGCAGAACTTATTAGGACGTCATATCCAGTATCCAGTTCCGAGAGCACGGCTTCGGTCATTTCCGCGGCACTTTCGGCAAAGACCTCCCTGATCCCTACAAGCCTGAGCCTGTCCCTGTGCACAAGGGTTACATCAGCTCCGCTGCGGTAAGCTTCAAGGGCAAGTTCTCTGCCGGTCTTTCCGGAAGCCCGGTTAGTGAGAATACGTATAGGGTCAAGGCTTTCAGCAGTGGAACCACCTGTAATAAGCACTTTCCGGTTTTCCAGGCTTCGGTTTCCAAGAGCCCTTTCAACCTCAAGCACTATTTCTTCGTTTGAGGCAATTTTTGCAATGCCTTCTTCGAACTTGGGGCCCACCATGGAGATCCCCCAGCCTTTCAATTTTGCTACATTTTCAACCACAGCCGGGTGCCTGTACATGGACTCATGCATTGCAGGGACAACCATGACAGGGATTCCGGAGCCAAGCGCTGTTGTTGCAAAAGAGGTAACTGTAGTATCGTCGATTCCACAGGCGATCTTTCCTATGGTATTTGCTGTTGCCGGCGCTATCAGGAGGAGGTCTGCTCTGCCCTTAAACCCGCAAAATTCCACGTGCTCCACCCTGCCTCCAAGTTCCGTAATCACAGGGTTTCCGGTAGCATAGTGCAGGGCGTCAGGGTGCAAGATGTGCTGTGCAGCCCCGGTCATGACTGCGTGGACTTCTGCCCCGTTCCGGATCAGTTCCCTTGCAAGTTCAACTACCCTGACCGCTCCTATACTCCCGGTAACACCGAGGGCAATGGTTTTTCCGGCAAGGGAAGAACTCTTCTGTCCCTGGATCCAGAGGGTAGGGTGGATTTTATCAGGCATGTACCGGCCAGGATTTTGCCTGTCCATCCAATCCTTTGATTTTACTCCATCCGGTTCATTTTGACCTGAATTTTCAGGTTCAAGTCCGGGAACATCTGGATTTTTCTGGCCAGGATTCATTTGATCCTCCGCTTTTGAGACTCTTTCAATGGTTTTTATCATTCAGGCACCGAAATAATCGATAAGAATTAAGTATGGAAATGAGCTCACTTTTTTTAAAAAAATCCTGAAATCACAGTGACATTAAATATGATATTCTTAAAACTTTCGAAATATAAGGACCGATTATGTAATTCGCATAATTAATAAGGTATTGCTACTATTATACAGTCCAGTTGCTTTTGGGAGTTTCTTGGAGTGTATGAGATATTATGAGAAAGGGCAGGAAGGCAGATGACCGATAAAATAGCTGCAAAAAGAGAAGTTACCGTAGATGGAAAAAAAGGTTTGGGCACCATTCTAGGAAAAATCTCCGGAAAAAACCGGCTGGAACTTGAGGTTGACAGGCTTAACTCCAGGATAGTTGAACTCGAACTTGACCTTCGGGGTGCAAAAAACCAGCTTAAAAAGAAAGAAGCCCTTGCAAGGCAGGCAGTTGCGGACAGGCAGGAAGCCGAATCCCGTTTAAACCAGGAGCTGGTCCGGACCCATACCCTTTCCCACGAACTTGAAACGATAAGAAATGAGTCCCAGGGCAAGCTGGAGTTTCGCGGAATTGAAACCCTGAGCCAGTCGGCTGTTAAGGCTTACCTTTCCAAACTCAAGTCCTTTCACTCTCCTGCAAATGACCTTTTAACCGTTTATCTGCCCCCCGGAACTCGCCTTTCAGCCATTCTTCCCGAAAAAACCCCTGGCATGATCGAAGAGGAGACCCGCTCCCTTCTTGATAGGCTTGACCCTGAAACTGGCATGGTCTTTTTCTACGACCTGCACCGCATGATTTCCGAAGCCATAGTCCCCCCAGTTCCTGTTTCCCTCCCCACCTGGCATCTTAAAGACAGCTTTGAAACCGCCTCCCTTGAGGAAAGCCTGAACACCGACTATCGCATGCTCGTCCTTGTCCTGCATGCAGGTGAGTCTTTCATAGGCTTTGCCCCTGATGCCCGGGTCTTCGATACGGAAGAACTTATCAAGAGCAGCGTCAAGGAAAAACACAGCAAAGGAGGTTTTTCCCAGCGCCGTTTCGAACGCCTCAGGGAAGAGGATATTGCCCACCATATGGATAAAGTCTTTGAAACCCTGAGAAAAGTCCTTGAAGAAAATCCCGGAATAGACTGTGTTATCATGAGCGGAGATTCCCAGCTTATAAGAGAAGCCCAGAAGCGCCTCCCTCTGAACCTTGAGGTTATCGAAAAGCCGGCTGATCTTAAGATGGAAAAGATAAGCGGGGAAGAAATCCTGAGAACGGTTTTGAGCTGCAGAAGATATTTGCTCTGAAGAATCAGAAGTTTCAAGAGTAGCCGTTAAGTACCTTAAGAAGCTCCGGCATCAGCCTACTCATATGTCGAATATTATTGGACGTCTGAAAGTGTTAGCTATAAAATGGACTCCACGCTTCCTATGGGGTGATCACTTCCGATATATTTTGCTAAGTGTGAATGGAATGGGGCAGGTTCAAGTATCAGGTTTTCTAATGATCAATCGTCCCCCTACAAATTATACTATGGATCGATTGATAATAGATACTTAGCGTTAACTTATACTTTACCGACTAGTCCCGGACCAATGACTTCTATTGCGACACAATTTAATAGCGGTAAAAGTTGGGCAAGTGATGGACGTCCTGGATACTATGATGAGCAGAATGTTATTACTCATGAATTTGGCCACTGGATGAAGTTGGGTGATTTATCTCCTTCTTTTAGTTCTTGCAGTTGACTTTCTTGCAGTTGTTTTTTTGTTGTCGGCAGAGTCTGTGACCTGCTTCTCGACGTCGTTTTCTTCAGGGTTGATCCCCCCAAGAGTTCCTGCCAATGTTTCAAGTGCATTCACTCTTTTTCTCTGAGCTTTCACCGCACGACCGACTTCAGCGTAACCGGTAAATTGTTTTGGTTTTCTTTTTCCCTTCGGCAATTCCGATAGCTCCATCACAAAACCAGGTGGATTTCTCCGCATTGGATCTGATGATGAACCACCTGCGAGCGGTATGTATGGCCATGGATCATCCGGAATAGGAATTGGGTTTATGGGTGTAGGTTCATCCGGCTCTTTACGGCCAGCTATATATGAAGTTTACAATGCTGTCACAAAAAAATAAAGACTCAGGAGTTTATCAACAAATGATTATGGGATTGATTGACAGAAATTAAGATTAGCGAAGAGACAATTTTTGCGTAAGCTATATGAGCTTTCAGTGCAGGGAAGGTAGCAATGGCAAGAGATAGAAGAGATTATTATTATCACCAGGCAAAAGAGGATGGGTACCGGTCCAGGGCTTCCTTCAAGCTTAAACAGATCAATGATAAACATAAAATAATCAATCGTGGAGACTCGGTTGTTGATTTGGGTGCAGCTCCGGGCGGGTGGCTCCAGGTTGCAAAAGAGCTGTCCGGAGGGAAGGTTCTGGGCGTGGACCTGCAGAGGATCACTCCGATTGAAGGAGTCGAGACCATTGTGGGCGACATAAACGCAGACACGACAATACAGAAGATTATCAAGATTGTAGGGGCTAAAGGAGCTGATGTGGTGATCTGTGATGCAGCCCCCAACCTGTCAGGAAACTGGTCTTACGACCATGCGCGGTCAATCGAACTTACGACCTCAGCTCTTGAGTGCGCAAAAAAGATTCTCAAACCAAAAGGTAACTTTGTGGTCAAGGTCTTTCAGGGCGACATGTTCAACGATTACCTGGACAAAGTCAGGGACAATTTTGTCCGAGTCAAGGCTTATTCCCCGCAAGCTTCAAGGTCGCAAAGTGCGGAAATCTACGTAATCGGGAAAAAATTCCTTACGGCCCCTTTCAGGAGAGGAGACAAATTCGTTGTGGATATAGAGAAGCTCGGTTCAGGTGGAGACGGAGCTGTCCTCATTGAAGGGTTTGTTGTCTTCGTAAAGGAAGTTGAAGTCGGAGAAAAAGTCTGCATTAAAATAACGGATGTCAAACCTAACTTTGCTTTTGCCGATGTTGAAGAAAGGCTTGAAAAGTCTGAGAATCCTGAAAACTCCGGGAATACTGAGAATCCTGAAAACTCCGGGAATACTGAGAAAACCGAATAAATCCTTAGAATCATGATGATACTGAATAAGTTCTTAATAAGTGTCAGGAATATGTCTCATGAGAAAAGTATATATCTGCAAGGGAAAATCTATATGTCAGTGGAAAAAGTCTAAGTTTTTTTAAACACGGTGATCCGGTTGATTGATCTTCATACTCACACAATTTTCAGCGACGGGGAGTTGCTCCCCAGCGAACTTGTCAGGCGGGCTGTTATTCACGGCTACGAGGCTATTGCAATTACCGACCATGCAGACTATACAAACCTCGAACAGCTTCTTGATGCTGCAAAGAAAGCAAAGTACCTGGAAAATGAATGGGATATCCGTGTCCTGTCCGGAGTCGAGCTGACGCATGTCCCTCCAAGGAAGATTGCTCCCATGGCAAAAAAAGCAAAAGAACTGGGCGCAGAAATCGTAGTCGTGCATGGGGAAACAATTGCCGAACCGGTTGCCTCCGGGACAAATGCAGCTTCAGTTGCCTGTGAGTATGTGGATATCCTGGCTCACCCCGGCCTGATCTCTGAAGATGACGTCCGGACTGCGGCAGAGAATAATGTATTTCTTGAGATCACTGCAAGGAACGGGCACAACAGGACTAACGGTCACGTTGCAAGGCTTGCTCTCGAAATCGGGGCAACGCTTGTGTTGAACACCGATACCCATGCCCCCGAGAACCTGATCACCGATGAAACCGCCCTGAAAATTGCAATGGGAGCCGGGCTTACCGAGTCCAGGGCAAAAGAAATGTTTAAAGCGTCAAAAAAGAAGGTAGCAGAGATTGTTTAATTGCTAACGCTTATATCACTTCCTTGTTACTTTAACTATACAATATTCTTCAGCGCCTTCTGGAAGATTATTCATCCCTGGCCAATGGCGAACGGTAGCTGTTTCAAGATAATTTTCGAACTCTTCTTGAGCACTTTCGTTTGCCAGCACAGCGATTATTTTAAACTCCTCACCCACACTTTCTTCAGTACCTATAGTGACGGGAACTGTAAAATCTGATATGTCCTTTTGAATACGAACTTCCTTCATTGGGTGATAATTATACGCTTCGTAAGGAAAAACCACTATCTTCCTTCTTGTTTTTTCAGCTACTTCCTGATTATTCCAGCTTATTTCCCATCCATTTTCCAGCCTATTTTACTCAATCTCACCATCTCGCTGGAAACAACCCCTGAAGAAGCAGTCGATACCACAAAGATAAGAATTGTAATCGTAAGCATGCAGGAGAGGTCGTATTTCAGTTCCGTGATGTGACTTCTGTTATGATGTGACTTCTGTTATTATCTCAACTGAAATTTCGGGAAATGAGTGCTGGTAGTTATCAATGAAGGCAAAAAGTTGAAAATTGTAGGGTATTTCAAGAACACATGTTTGAGTAACCAGGAAGGTTTTCAGAAAAAACGATAGTATGAACAATTATGATTATGAGATAGCATGAACAAGTATGATAATTGAAAGGGCATATGTGAAAAGTGAGATTTCGGCCAAATGTCCAATTGTAAATAATATCATTTTTTCTTTTTGCTATAATAGAAAATAAAGATAATTACAATTAAGAAAATTATGAATGTTGCAATAATTAATTCTTCAGGTATCATTTGGATAGCATGACTTGTACTAGAACCATAACTTGAAAAACCATTGTTCATGCTCTTAATCTGTTAATAAATATTAAATGCTTTTCTAGATTTGTATATTTCTAAAATTTTAAGAGATTTTCAGAATAACTGACCTGAATGTCATGGATGCTATTCTAGCAGCGCTCAATGGAACGCCGCTATTATCATGAGAATTGCAGCATTTTGCTGAAAAAAATACTTTTTTTATCAGTGGCTGAATAATTACCTTATTCGTTATCTTTTCAGCTACTTCCTGATTATTCCAGCTTATATCCCATCCATTTTCCAGCCTATTTTACTCAATCTCACACCAGCCCACTGAAAACAACCCTTGAAGCAGCAGCTGAGACCGCAAAGATCAGTACTGTAATCGGAAGCATACAGGCGAGGTCGTATTTCAGCTGTGCCCTATCCCCTCCATATTCTATGGCTCCTGCAAAGCGCGTGAGGATGGCACTGATAAGGACAACGTAAACCCCTATTGCAAGCAGAAACTGGTCCGGAGGAATGGACTGGGAAAAACTTTCGGGACTGATTTCTACAGGCATTCCGGAAAGGTCTGCGGGTACCCTGCTTACCCTTTCAGCTACCTGGTTCAGGATTTTTGTAATAACTTCTGAGAGGGCAAGGGTGATTCCTGCGATAAGAGGGGCAAAGATTGCAGCAGTAGAACGCATTGTTGAAGTAACGTCGTAGAGGGAACTCTTTATGCGCTCTTCGACTGCACTGAGCTCTTTTAAGTGGTCTGCAAGCTTGATTATCGAAGCTCCTGCAGCTTCGTGGTTTTTATGGACGCTTTCCGTAAAGAGGAGCATTGTGTTTCGGATTCTTTCCGAATACACATGCCTGAAAGCCCCGAATTCTTCATCAAAAATCGCATCTTTGAGGTTCGTCCTCATGCTGACCAGGTTCATGGAAATTTCCTCAAAGGCTTCCCCGATTTTTGAGCCATCCATTGTTCTGGCTGTGTGGGCAAAGGCTTCTTCCGGGGCTTTTCCTTCCGAAATCCTTCTACCGAGCACAAAAAGAGAATCTGCAAATTCCTGCTCCATCTGCTTTATCCTGTCTCTTATTTTCTTATACGGGATGGATGAGAAATACAGGTAGATTGAGAGCCCTGCAGTGCTTCCCACAACTAAAGGAAGAGCAGGGAGGAGATAGCCCCCAAGAGGAGTTGTAGACACTATTCCTCCCGGATTTCCGGCCACGAGCAGAAGATATCCCAGAGGAGCTGTCAGGACGCAGACCAGGGCTCCGGAGAGTATGGCAAACCGCTTTTTTTGTATGATGCCCGAAAGGTCGGGATGGGAATCCGGGATCTGTCTGGGAATAAAGGCAACAGGCCTCTGCATCAGGATATATTCTGAGTAGACTGCTGCAAGAACAGGAAATACAAAATCGTAAAGGAGGACAAGGTCCGTAATCTCGGGTTTCATCCCTACAACCGTGACCGCAGGCAGGAGAGCTACCAGAGCAAGCGGGATCAGGATGAATATTGAATAGAGCACGTAACTCGGGGTCTTCAGCTTTGCCGCAAAAGCCTCCATCAGAGTTTCAGTGCCTTCAAGGCTGATGTCGAGCGCGCGGTTCAGAGTAATTACCCTCTGGGCTTCATCGGGCTCGGCAGTTGAGCTTTTGATCAGGTGCAGGGAACGTTTGAAATATTCGCTGTTCCTGCCCCACAGGTCGGCAAAAGAAAGGAGAGCATCGTCCATGCTGCTGTAGAACCTCAAATTCAGGTCCCAGGTCAGTTTTTTTAAGTCCGTGGCAAGCGGCCTCTCTGAGTTTCGGGCTGCAAAAAGTACGGCATGTTCAAGATTCGGAACCAGCTTCATTGACATAATGATATAGCTCAGGATTTCCGGAATATCTCCAAGGGAGGAAATTTTCATAAAACCTGCCTTTATTTTCACATACTCGCTCAGGTAGCAGAGGACTATCAGCGGAATTATGAAGGTCAGGGTTCCTATAATGAAAAGAGTCCTGGGCTCAAAACTTCTGGAAAAAAGAAGAAAAAGGTCTATTACGAGCAGTAAAATTAAGGTTGCAAACGTCCCCACGTAAGAAAATAACACCGTCTCGAAGGCTTCGAGGTCAAAACCGGTAAACCGAAGTGCGTCTCTGTACTCAGGACTCACACTTTTTTCACATTTCCGGCTGAAGGCAGGGTCAGGGACAGCCCATCCCCACTGATTTGCTGTGGTCTTGCAGGCTCTTACGTACCAGCTGCTTTCTTCCATGCTCCTGACCCCTCAGGCAGTTATTTTTATTTCTGGCAGCTGTATTTCTTCTGCGAGTCGTTTTTCTTCTGCGAGTCGTTTTTCTTCTGCGAGTCGTTTTTCTTCTGCGAGTCGTTTTTCTTCTGCGAGTCGTTTTCCTGTTCTCTGTTTTCCTGTTTCGGTCCGTACCCAGGAAAAACTTTCAAACCAGGTTTCCCATTGCCTGTAAAGCTCTTCAAAATCGGCTCCTGAGATAGATTCGGGACCAGTTTCAAAGCCAGCTCTGTTACCTGCCTTGATGGAATCCAAAAGCAGCCAGAACATATTGTTTGCCTCGCTTACGGCTTCAGCTTCGAGCAGGAACGGCCTGCGATCCCCTTCAGCTGCAATCCTTTCTTTTATCCTTGTCCTGAGTTCGATATTTTTCAGGGCACCGTCGATGGAAATTCCCCATTTCCGGGCAATCTTTCCTATAAGTTCGGACTGCCCCTGTTCGAGCACCTCTCCTGCAAGCAGGCAGTCCCGAGAGGCATCATAATGCATGATATCGGTAAAGATCTCGGAAGGTTCGGGGTCTTCTATCGATGTACCGGTTACCTCTGCAATCCTGCTCACCCGCTTTAACTTTTTCATGCTCCCTCCGGGCCTGATGCCTGAGCATATTATCACTGCGTCGGTCGCTTTGAAAGAAGCAGGAGGGACTCCAAGGGTGTGTACGACCCTTTCGTATACATTTTCAACGGATGAGCCGTGGATGGTCCCTATAACGGAGTTTCCGGCATTCCCTACCTGCATGGCTTCGTAGAGTACTTTCACCTCTGGCCCCCTTACCTCTCCCAGCACCAGAGAAGAACTTCCAAGCCGAAGAGCAGCCCGAAGTGCGGTTTCAGGGCTCATTTCCGCTCCGGACTTCAGAACCGAAGAGTGGGAACTCATCCCCTGCACTTTCCAGCCCAGGTCCTGGAGCTGTTCTGTCGGGAGCTCGTGGGTGTCTTCGATTGTCAGGATCCTATATTTCTGCGGGATTTCAAGTAGCATTGCCGTCATAAGAGATGTCTTCCCGGCTCCCACCTCTCCCGCAACAAGGACCGAAGCCTGCCCGTCCATGAGGAAACTCAAAAACCCTGCTGCAAAAGGAGAAATAGAGCCTGTATTGATTAGTTTCGGCAGGGTCCAGGGTGTCAGGGAGTGTTTTCGGAAAGCGTATGCAAGCCCGTTTGCACTTAGTGGATCTCCTATTACGGATACCCTCACCCCGAAAGCTTCAAGGTTGAGTTCAAGCACGGGAACAGCTTCTCCAAATGGTCTGCCGCTAATGGTCCTGAACCTTGAGACCAGGGCGTCAAGGTCGTCCTGCGAAAGAAAGACGTTGCTTGTACATTCCTCCCCTTCCATCACAACGTGCACGGGGTTTGTATCCGCAGGGGCATTAATGTACACATCCGTTATCCTCGCATCGGAAAGGAGGTCTTCTACGATCCCGAGCCCGTTCGTATACCTTGCAAGGAGGTCGGCATAGCTTTCAAGCTCACCCGGGCTGCAGGCTTTCCCGCTTTCGAGAAGTTCTTCCCCCAGCAGGCCTTTTGCTATGCGTTTGAAGTACTCCCTGGCTCCTTTCGGGTCTGCAAAGGCGAGGTCCTTTGGTCTGTGCCGGATCATTTTTCTCCTTATTTTCTCAAGGAGCCTGAGTTCCTCCTGCCTGAGATTATACTCGGGAGGCCGGATCATGTAAAGTCTTTCCGGCCTGTCTGTGTAGCGGTAAATGGTGACCTCAAGGTTTCTTCCTTCTCTGCCGTTTATGTCATAGCATTCGAGAAATTCAGTATTTTCAGGAGCTTCTGTGTAAATTCGCGAACTGGAAAAAGACGGCCTGACATGAGATTTGATCCTGCTTTCGTAATCGAAAAAATAATCATCTGGCTTTTTGTTCTCCTTTATTTCTTTTTCTTGTCTCTGATTCTCCTTTCTTTCGTTTTTCTGTCTATTATTCTCCTGTTTTTTTCCAGCCCCGGAAAGTGAGAGCGAAACATTTCTGGATAAAGAAGCAGGAGTTATTTCTCCCGGAGTATATTTTATAAGGGTCTTGATTTTCTTTCCTGATTTTCTACCAATTGTTGTCCTTACCTTTTTCTCTGATTTTCCTTCGAAACTTTTTCCGTTTTCCTTTCTACTTTCTAACCAGCCCGCTGCCGGACAGTAACCCGATATTCTGGTAACCGGGATTTCAGAAAAACAGGATATTTGTTCTTCAATTTCATTCAGGATGCTGTAGAAACACTCCGAACACTCAAGACAAATTGAAGTTGTTTCCGGAACTCTGCCAGCCTTTTTTTTGTGGATAAGCTCTCCTAGCTCCAGCCGGGCTTTTAAGGGATCGGTTCCCACGGTTTCGGAAAGAGAAGCAATTATCTCTTTTCGCTCAAGGCTGCACACCTTTTTTTCGGGACGGGCACATGCTTCAGGCACAACTTCAATGCTCCTGTAAGCAGCAACGGTTCCTTTGAAACCTGCCAAATCGTAAAGCAAGGAGAGGGATTTTCCTTCGTAATCCCGTTCATAGAGCCTTGAGAGTACAAGACAATCGGCATGAACCTCCCTCCGGAGGATGCCGAAGATATTTTCCCTGCACCGCGGATCATTAAGGGAAGACCCGGCTTCGCATTCCTTGCAGTTGATTACAATTGTTTTTCGGTTTTTCGTCTGCTTTATCCTGTGCGGACAGGTTTCCTCTTTCTCTTTATTTTTACCATGAAGCAGGCTCTGATTAAGGCTGTTAACAGCATCCTGCAGGCTGCTGGCAGCATCCTGAAGTTTTAGCATTATGTCCAGAATTTGAACCCCCATTTCTCCGGATTACTTTGGAATTTATCTTCTAATGTATTAAACTTTATCTATCAAAGGACCTTGGCGTCTTTTTAGAGTGAAGTTCACTAATTTCTACAAAAACACTTCCAGTTAAACACACACCCATGCTTTATTATTCACGTGCAAAAGACGCGAGTATACAATAAATGGACATTCAACTTCTCTACCTGCTTGAGAAATACTTCCCTTACCCGGGAAGCCTGATTTTTATCTACAATTAATAGAACGCCTCCGCCAGTTTGTCTGGGAACACCGTCCAAAAAGAGCTATAAATATATAAAAAGAGATAAAAAAATAATTTAAAATGTTCACAGGTGGGACTGTAAAAATGATATTAGAAACAAAATTTCAAGGAAATTGTACCAATAAATCCAGTTCTCATGGCTGACCGGCAACTGATTCAATTTATCCCTGTAGAAAATCCGGGTTATTGAGCTGTTCCCACATGCCCAGGAATTCCACAGTATTTCGGTTTCTGATCCAGTTGCGGATGAGGTCATCGGTATGATCGGGGTTCTTGTACCGGGCGATATCTGTCAGGCAAATGTAGTCCGCATTTTCCTGGGAAACGATGGATATAGCAGTCCCTCGAACTTCAATGCTGGTCCTTTTGGCCTTTTTCATGATATTCCCCTCTTTATGGAGTCTCTTGTTTCTGCAATTTCTGCATGAATCATATCAACAAAAAAATTTACCAGCTCCTGTTAACGTGCCTTGATGGCTGCAAATGAAGAATAGATCCGCTTTTATCATGTTATTCATTTTCTTGTTATAGTAACTACCTAATAATTACAGTCTAAATTAATTAATGTGTTCATTACACTAAGAAGTTACGATTTGCAGATGGTTTTGTTGCTCATTCTAAAGTTTCAGGTGTACTTTTCTTACTCCGGGAAGCCGGATTTTTATCCACAATTAATAGAGCGCCTCCGCCAGCTTGTCTGGCGGCTCGTCAAAAGAAAGAACTAAAAGTGAAAACAAGACTTGAAAACGAGTGCTGTTAATGTTTATTTAATTCTGTTTTGCGCTTATACATACCGATTTTTTATATCACTTTTACTTTCTGGTTTTTATTTTTGGTCTTTTTCCTTTTCTCTTCTTCTTTCTCTTTTTTGTTTGAAAAGCCGCTCTCCTGCGTCGAGCGTGACAAAAACGACGAGAGACAGCGAATGACGTTGTATGGGTCGAGAGATCTATAAATTAGTCTGCTTGAGCGAGCGAAGTTCACTGCTAAAATCCTATGAAGTAGTCCTCTTGAGCGCAGCGAAAAGGACCACGTACTCCCGAGGCGCAATTCGGGCAAGGCGCAATTCGGGCGAGGCGCAATTCGGGCAAGGCGCAATTCGGGTGGGTCAACTAAAGTATCTGTTTTTGGGTCTTAAGTTAGGAGAGGAGAGAATCCAGAAAGCGACATTGACGTCCTGGGTGAGTTTACCGAACGGGAAAGCCTGCTCACCCTGGTAAACATAGAACTGGAGCTTTCTGACTACCTGGGCATAAAAGTCGATTTGCTTACTGAGAAATCGATAAGTACTTACCTGATTGATGAAATTAAAAAAGAATCCAGAGTGATCTCTGAATGAATAGGTTAGGTGTAACTGCTAGAAAATATAAAGGTTGCGCAAATATTATAGCTTTTGAATAGCTTTTGAATAGCTTTTGAATAGCCCCCGATCAGAAATTGAGCACGTAAATTACCTGCTGGCCTATTTTCCCATTTTGTTTCAGGAGTTTTTTGTCAAGCATATCCTGGATGTCACGATTTGCAGTGGGTTGACTGACATCACAGATTTCCTGATACTCATTGCTTGTGATCTTACCATTTTCTTTTAAATATTCAATCGCTTTTATCTGCCGGCTGCTCAATCCTATCTGTCCGAATTTATCTTTCATCGAACGGTCGCTGCTCAGCTTCAGGACCGTTTTTTCGACTCTTGAGATTTCCACGGCAATGCCGAAAAGGAAATATTCGAGCCATTCGGTCAAATCCCTGTCCCCGGCATCCGCACTTGAAAGGGCGGAGTAATAAGAGTGGCGTTCTTTGTTGTAGTGCTCCTCAAGAGCGAAAAACCGTTTGGTGTCAAAGCCTCTCTTTGTCAGGACCAGGGTGGCAAAGGCTCTGGCAGTTCTCCCGTTTCCGTCAACGAAGGGGTGGATTCTGGCAAGTTCATCTTACCTCAGCAGGAGACCCCCTTCCTCAACATTTCCGGCTTGCCGGAAATGGCAGGTGGGGGAGGAATGCGTCATCTGTACCATCTGAACTAATGTTGTACTCCTCGCACTCAGTCTCCTGCATTTTTTCTTAACATTAACACTATCTGAAATTTTGTTTCCGAATATATCTGAGATTGAAAAATACCCGGATGACCGTTTGCCACGAATGAACACGGTCCCGTTTTCCGTTTTTACAATATCAAATTTCCTGAGCCCAAACAGCTTTCCGGTAGGTATTTTCTTCTCTGATCTCTTCCCTCTCCGCTGCTGATAATCTCCCGCAGGAACGTTTCTTTTTAGAAAAACCGAATCTTCTACCTCTACTTTCTGATCGTCCCTGCAACAGATAGCAACAGCATCAAAGTAATGTGTTTTTAACAGCTTCAAGACCTGCTCTCTCCTGTACTTTGTTTCGTACCCGAAAGTCTCTGCAAAACTCCAGCCGGATTTCCGGATTTGGGATTTGAGGATCCCGATTTCAGTTGCATGTTTTGTTTTTGACTTTTTCCCTGAAAGCTTGAATTCTCCATTGTGCAGGGCTTTGTGACAGGTTTCACAAAGCGTAATCAGGTTTTCCGGAGCATCTGATCCCTTCTGTGACCTGAAAACAATGTGATGGCAATGTAGCCGGGAATCCTTTGACTTTCCCCTGCAATGCTGGCAGGTGTAGCCGTCCCGGTCCAGAACGTAAGCTTTGACATTGTAGAAGCCTTTAAGGTCCCCTTCCTGATACCCAACCCCGGAAACCTCCGGATTTGTTATTTTGTGAATATCAAAGGAAGCAAGCTCTACCTTCCACCCGGTTACAGGAAGCAGGGATTCCACAAACCTTTTTTCCCGGAAATGAGACTCAAGTTTGCTTTTGATGGAAGGAGCTAATCTCCCTTCTCTCCTTGAATTTTTCCGGTTATCAAATCTTGCAGGTCTATACCTTGTTTTTCTACCTCTTCTGGTTCTCCGGTACATCTTTCGTTGTTCCATCTTTTTCGAAACGTTTTCTCTCAGGTAGATTTCGGACTGATACAACACTTTTCCGTTAGCAATGGCTGCACAGCCCACTACCTTAGAGCCGGTATCCATCCCTGCAGTTACAGGTTGAGTATACCCACTGCTTCCGAAAAGTAACTTGATGGTGAATGGAGTATTTCGGACCACTTTTGCCTTGCCTGCTTGCAGTAGCTTTCTGGCTTTTGAAGGTTTACAGGGCATTAGTGGTTTTTTGTTTTGATTGATTACGAAAACTAACATATAGTTTTCCTCCGAAGAGTTATGCGTATCTGAATTGTGGACTCCAACTTCGTGAAGTTGGAGTGTTACAGCGTAGCTGGAACCAGTCAATTCCGGAATCCGTCTTCCTCTCGATCTGATATGGAAAGGTTTAACGATGCAAGCACTACCTCTCAGGACTGTTTAACCGGCATCCTTAGAGCCTTAAACTGAGGCGGCATTCAAGGGTAACTATTTCTTTCCTATCGTTTACCGATTTTCCATTGCTCCTTATCGGTGATCTGGTCAACCAGGGCTTGTTAGACAAGCCCCTTCCTCAAAAACCTGAGCCGTTAGGTGAAGGTTTTAGGGAGGGGTAATTGACGGTGAGCAACTCCTGCCTGCACGGCGGGCATGAGGTCAAGGGCATCTTCGCTGTTAAGCCACTCGACAAGGGCTTTTGCCAGGACAGGGACTTCAACAGGTCCCGGAGGGGTGTAGGTGACTTTCCCGGTTTTAGGGTCTCCGACAACGACCCGCACTTACCGGTAGTTTCCAGCAGAATTATCAGGAAGGATACTTTTTGCCGTAAGCCTGTGGATTTCCAGGAGAAACTCTTCGGTTATGGGTCCGTTTTCAGGTAAGGAATCGATATATTTCAGTACATCTACATAATTCCGGACTTCCTTTTTGTCCTTTTCGTGGGCAAGGACTTCTTTTCCCTCTATAATAAGCTCAACTTCCTCAAGAGTCAGGGGGTTTCCCTCGATACTTGTTGTGTGGTGGGTCTGCTTTATCAGGGCTTCTCGCTGGAGCTGTTTTTCCCATGCCGGAATCAGAGGGCTGTTTATGATGACTTCCCGGGCAGCCTGGATCCTTGCAAGCAGGCGCACGATTTTGTTTGTGTACTTGAAATTTGGCTGAAACATCCATTTATCCGCCTTTCCATCCTATTAAAAGAGTTGCTCCTTTTGTTATTAACTTAGCGGGAATTTGTTTCCGCACCCATTGTGGATATTTCCATAAAATTGCTGCAAAAGATGAAACTCAATCCGATACCTGGAAACCGTGAGTTCCTTTTTAAGGGACGTCGCTATTTTAGTATTCAAAAACAGCCTCAATCGACGACTCTGCCAGTTTCAGCACATCTTCTTTAAAGGCTAGCAGATTCTCAAAAACAGCTGAATCTTGTCCTTTCAGGAGTTCCTGCTTAATCCTCTTGCCCATGATATCATCGCTTCCCTCTATAAGCCTGAGAACAACCGAGCCGGGAAAGATTTTAGTCTCACAGGTAACATTATCGCAGTCTCCGTCTGTGATTCCAATTATCGGGATTCCAAGCCTGAAGAGGATGTCTCCTGCTATGGCTGTGGTGTCGTCTCCAACTGTAACTGCAAGTTCAGCCCCGGAAGCCAGTTCATAGGAATTTTCGGCGGCGTGGTCTATAAGCACAACTTTTCCTGTCCCTGTTCCTGCCCCTGTTCGGGAAATAGGACCTGATTTTCGGGCACTGGCATTTTCTTTTTCGGCTTCCGGGAGTAAGGGATTGCTTCTCCGGATCTCTCCGCTTTTCACCCAGGCTCCGGCAAGGTCAACAGGGTCCCTTTTTTTATAATTATGGAGCTTTTCGAGCCCATGTTCCTTTATTTCTCCGCCTTCGATTGCGGTAATAAACCCGCTTTCGGAGACTATGCTTATTTTGGAAGACAGGGCTTTTCCGATTACGAACCCGTTTACAAAGATATTTTCTCCGGGAAATACACCTGAAAGCTCGCGGATAATCCGGGTTTTGCCGGTTTTCTGGCAGTTTTCCAGAAAAACCGAATCTTGAAAAGGCAGAGGGCTTTCGGCAGGAAGTCCAAATACTTCAGAGAGTTTTTCAATGTAGTTGCCGGCTTTTTTATTAAGGGGGATCAATTTCCCACCGGTGCAACCCGGGCTTTCTATCTGGATCAGGGGTTTCTTCTCAGGGTCCTTCAGGCGAGAGGTAACCTTTGCTCCAAAAATCATGCCGGTTTCGGGCGTTTTTCCCCTGTTCAGGAGACAAACAAGGTCTGAGGTTTCAAAAAAAGATTCAATGCAGGCGCTCGGCTTCAGGTGCTGGCTTATGTCTATAACATTTTCAAGCCCTGCATCAAGGACAGCTGTCTTTCCCATGGTCCCGCCAAGCTGTGCCTCTACTTCACCTATGCAGGAAAGCTTTTCCAGAACTAACTCTGCTTTTCCCGAATCGATTACTTCAGGACCATGGATTACAAGGCCAATCTTTATTTTCATTTGATTACATTCAAGCATTATCATTTGATGAATATTTAAAAGAATATATTATATTATCCTGTATTCATCTCTTTGTGTTCTCCTGATACCCGCCTGAATAATGTATTGTATACTAATTATCCGGTTATTATCGAAAATTACATTACGCATTGTCACATTCTGACAAAAACATAAGTGGACACGAGGCAGAGAAATGGCTGATATAAAGATTACATGGCTTGGGCATGCTGCTTTTTTGCTCGAAGCCGAAAAGAAATTACTGATCGACCCTTTTATTTCCGGAAACCCGAAAGCTCCATGCAGCCCTGAGGATCTGGACCCCGATATTATAGCCGTTACCCACGGCCACAGCGACCATCTGGGAGATACCATCGAGATTGGAGCCCGGACTGGCTGCCGGATCATATCGATCCATGAGGTTGCAAACTATATCAAGTCAAAAGGAGTCTTTGCCGAAGGCATGAATAAAGGGGGCACAATGGAAGTAGAAGGTATGACCCTTACCATGACTCATGCGCTTCATTCCTCCTCAATTGACGCTTCAGGCTTCAGTTTCGACGGAGGCAGCCCTGCAGGGTTTGTGATAGGTATTGGCGGGCATTCCTTTTATCATGCCGGAGATACGAGTGTTTTCGGGGACATGCAACTTATCGGAGAACTCTACGAACCTGAAATCGCCTTTTTGCCTATCGGAGACAAGTTCACCATGGGTATAAAAGAAGCCGTAAAAGCCGTGGAACTCATCCAGCCCAAAATCGTTGTTCCAATGCACTACAACACCTTTGATGTCATCAAGCAGGACTCTGAAAAGTTCAAAAGAGCCGTGGAGACAAAAGTTAATACGAAAGTAATTATCATGGAACCCGGGGAATCGATAGAGCTTTGAATACAGTATTTTCATACAAAAAACGCATTGTATCGGCACACAACAGTTTATAAAAATCTTAGATGTTAAAAATAAATAAACGTCCGATATAAATTTAAATTTAAGGAATAAAACAGAATCATGAAGCCCATTTATACATTAAAAAATGTATCCTTCTGTCAAAGTAGGAATTTATAGTAAATTTCGATTGGTCCGAATGATGCCGAAAACCATTAGGTCCAATTGGAAAATATACGCACGTTATTTTGCCACGAGTCCTTAGTGGCGGGGTGAATGCCATCAACATCCCCTATTTTCGCGATCTTTTAACCTCTAAATACTATTCTGTCCTATACTATGTACTGAATTCCTAAGCGGTAACCAGGTCAGGGAAATCAGAACCAATTTGATCTTTCTTCACCTCTGGAACAGAGGGTAAAGCCGATGGACTTATGAACGGTAGTTCGAGGTATGAAGCAAGAAGCCCGTTACTTCAGGGATGGGTAGTTCACCATAACTTGAAAATAGAGAGTCAAAGAGGTCGGGGTAAATCTTAATTTTTTAGACCTCTTCTTTTAAGGGTTTTCTTTTCAGACCGTTTTTTTTCAGGACTTCAATTTTTCAGATCCTGATTCTCAAATTCCAAGCTTCTTTCTCTTTTCCATGATATGCTGTTCTATCCCATCAACTGCTTTCACAGCATCTGTTTCCACGTTCATGATCCCACCGGTAACTTCCCGGCAGTCCTCGGTCAGCAGTTTGACAAGGTTTGGGCCTCCTGTGATGGTCGGAACAGGGTTTACATATGTGTAGAGCCCGAGGGCCAGGGCAAAGATGGCGTCGATTGTGGCTTTCTGCTCCATGTATTCGGGGGCTGCGGCAGCAACAGGAAGATCAGGGACAGGAGCTCCAAGGGCTCCGGAGATGGCTCCCAGGAGATCGGCAAGCCTGCCTGTGTCGGTGCAGGTCCCATAGCTGAGTACCGGAGGAACCCCGAGGGCTTCACATACCACCTTTAAGCTGTCCCCGGCAAATTCCCTTGCTTCGGGGGAGCAGAGGCCTGCAACCTGCATGGCCCCGTTCCCGCAGCCCATGGAAAGGACCAGGATGTTCCTCTTGATCAACTCTTTTACCACTGCAACGCTGTGCACGTCCTGCCCGGTATCCCTTAATGTAGTGCAGGAGACCATTCCGACCACTCCTTTGATTGCGCCGCTTTTTATGGCATCAAGGAGAGGGTCGAGGGTGCCTCCGAGGGCGTCAAGGATGCTTTCGGTTGAAAAGCCGACAACTGCCTCTTTCATCGGGAGTTTCAGACCGGGTCTAACCGATCCTTTCCGGGTTTTGAAGTTTTCAATTGCCATATCCAGGAGTATTGCTGCCTGCTTATCGGCTTCTACCGGGTTGTAGTTCAGGCGCTCGGTAATACCTTCAAAGGCCACGAGTCCGCTTACGGGCATGAGTTTGAACCCGTATTTCGCGGCGTAAAGGGGGGCTACCGGAAGCGAGCAGTTCATGTCTGCGGCAAAAAGGTCCACAGTCCCGCTTGCGAACACCGCTTCCTGGGAAATCCAGTTTCCGGTAAAACCGTAGAAAACATCGTCTTCCTCCCACCTCTGGATCATTTCCTGCCCAGTTTCTATGCTGGCAATTATCCTCAAGCCCTTTGCTCCTGCTGCTTTTGCTTTCTCCTGCCACTCGGGTTTTCTGGCAAGCTGAACCATGGCAAAGCCGATGAAAGGTTCGTGCCCATTCGGAAGCACGTTCACATACTCAGGTTCAAGGACCCCGAGGTCAACCCTCGTCATGTGAGGCCTTGGGATACCGAAAAGGATGTCCTGGCAGTACTCATTTACTATCTGGCTCTGGTATGCCATCGCAACTCCCAGGCGCATGGCTTTTAAGGCAAGGCTCACGTAGTACCCATCCACGTTTGTCAGGCAGGAACTTGTTGAATACATCATCTCCCCATAGATTCCACCTGGGAACATGTCCAGCTCTTCCCACCTTTTCTTTCTTTCAGGAGGGGAAAGAAGCTCCACAATCTGGCTCTGTTCGTAAGCAGGCCTGTTAAAGTCCTTTTCTACAAATTCGCACAGGCGAAGGGCAACTTCTGAGTCCGTCCCTCCGGTTTCCAACCCCAGCCTGCCTGCAAATGTCCTCAACTTTTCAGGTTCACTTATTTTGTAAGGGGTGTTGCCCTTTGCGGTTTCCCGAAGTGTCCGGATGGTCTGGTCCGTATGATATTGATAAGTCGAAGCCCCCAGTACGTTTCTGAGCAGCATCATCCGCATTACCATCCCGTCGGCAGTGATCCCGCATACCCCTCTCTTGTCCTTTGAAGCATCCGAACGACAGGGACCATTGGAACACAGGTCACAACGTGCTCCTGCCATACAGAAATTACATCTCCGGTCCGGAACTCCACCTATTCCCTGAGCCTCATAGCGGTCCCAGACATTTGTCATATTATCTTCCTTTATCCGTTCATACATCTTTTGAACGGACTCGTGATAGGAAATTCTTTCTTTGTCCATGGTTATTACTCCCCACTTAACTGCCGTTCCCTTCCCCTTCTTACCTCACAGATCAGGAAGCCCCTTCCAGGCATTACATTGCAGGAATATTTTCTTATTAAGTAAATTTTAGTATGAAGTAAATATACATCAGTAAGCCTGTTTGCAGTTATCAGTATATCTGCGCAGGAGATATTTACAATTTATTAAAACACGATGGTTTTTCCCACATTCGGCAGTATTTTTTCAAAAATCAATATGTTCTCTGATAGCATTTTTGAAACAAATCAAATTAATTTGGACTTTTAATGGAACTTGGTGAAAATTGAATGATATCGTTTTTTGTCTCTATTGATACACCATTTTTGTCTCTATTGATACACCATTTTTGTCTCTATTGATACACCATTTTTGTCTCTATTGATACACCATTTTTGTCTCTATTGATACACCATATAGCTGCTTTACCTCCTGCATAAAAGTCCAATAAATCCACGTTTTATTGAAAATTGATAACAGGAAAAAATTGTGAATATGCAAAAATTTACTGCGGAAAGTGAGGGTTTTTGAGAAGTACATGGGTTGTTTTAATTAGAAAGGTGTTGACTTTTATAATTATAAATGTGTTGACTGTTTTATGACATTATACTAAATTTAAGAAAAACATACCGAAAAAAAGCTAATCTGGAATGTATACAAAAAAAAGTTACCCATGAAGGTACATAACAAAAAAAGCTAACAACGGAAGGCACAGACATACACGAAAATGTTGTACATTCGTCCGTTTTTGTGTCTTCCGTGGTTGTGGAATTTATACCTGACTCAAAGGGATCCATTATTTAGAACTGTTCAAATTTATCGTATAAGTATGGTTGTCCTCAACCCGGAAAGTAATTGATTTATCCTGTTCCGTTTCATAATCAAGATACTTTTCAAGGGTAGTGTCGTAGACCTGTATGTCGTTTCCTGCAGTTATGTTTACATTTACAAGAGCGCTGTCACCGTTTGTATGTGCGTCGAATGCGAGCAGTTTCTCATTGTATTGCAGATTTTCAAAGCTTGCGTCATATGTATTGCGGCTTATCTGATTGTATTCATAAAATGATACTATGGTCATGTTGTTTGTATAATAGTTATCCACCCAGTCCCGGAACTTTGAACGGCTTATTGAGTATTTTATTGCAGGTTCCAGGTCAAGTTGATGTGTGAATACCGGATAGGACATGCCTGCTTTTGATGCTGGTTCCCACCATTCCCATGTATCGTCGTACAGGTTTCCTACATCCCTTTCTGCGTGAATTAATGCATCTCCATTTCTCCAGATCATGCCAAAGTTTTCATACGCATAAATTGCGTGTGTAAGGTTATCATGGTTTCTCAGGCAGCAACAACTTGTTGGTTTTCTACCGATTTTCTCATACACGTACTGGTATTCCTCATCCATGACACTGTATGCTTCTTCAAGTGGAAGGCTGCTTAACTCCTTTGTATAGTGTATGCCAACTTCCCAGGAATCGTTAACAACCAGACTGTGCAGGTAATTAATGTGTTTTTCGTTGGATTTTTCAAGCAGTCCCTTATCAAACCACATCGTACCTCTATACCCTTTAGTCTTCAGGTAATCAATTCCTTCTTCGGTTCTATTCACCGGTCCATCAAGTCCGAACGGGATTATCCTGCTATCCCCGATTGCAGTTATGAGTTTTCTATCCGCTGTCTGGTTTATACTGTATATATTAGCGTCAAGGTAAGTTCCTTCTCCAAGGATAAAAACTGTGAATTTGATATAGCCGTTTGAAAAATCGAGATAAGGTAGTTTTTGCCGATCTAAATTATAGAATGGGGTAACTATGGAACTGCCATCCTGTGCGTAAATTGTGTTTGTTTTATTATAACCGTCAAATATTATATTGAAATTTGCTTTTTCTGATGCATTACCAAGAATAACTTTTTCGTATTTTGTCTCTCCGGAAGAGTCTCTATAATAACTTTTAAGTAGAGTCTGCCCTTCACTCTCCTGAATTATCATTCTTGAGCCCGGACTATTCAATTCTACAAAGCTCTGCGGGTCATCCGCATTTATGTCCATTGAGATTCCATAGGCGCATTTAACCATTGGTGTAAGGCTGCATATGTACAGAGCTCCTGTATGCCTTGGTTCCTCAAGATAATGAATTATAGGGACAGAAGTACATTTACAAAAAGTAAAAATATCCAGGTTACTCTTAAAATTCCCCAAGTATTCATTGATTCCAAAACAAGAAATAATATCCATACTTGGAAGTAAACTGCATGGGATTAGAGGAGAGTCTCTTATATTCGTATACTCCAGCCCTTTTGAAGTGTTATTGAAAAATACTTTCGATTCCTGGGTTGCATATATACTTGAATATAGTTTATCGTAAGGCTTTTCTTTCTGACTCCTTGCGATAAAAACATTAGCTGGAAGATAATTTGTTTCAGAGTAGTTCTGTGAAAACAGGATGATACTGCCCTGGTTAATATTCTCAACCGTTTTTGAGTTCTCTGTATCCGGGGATGCATATGCACCTCCAATCCACAGGTAACTTGATATAAGCAGAATCAGTATAAACATTTTTATACTACTTAAATTTTTCACTAAATCACCAAAGTTAATTTATAATTATCCCTACACTCATCTGGAACTTTTATAGCTTTTGATTAACAGGCTTCTGAAAGATCTTCCACTAGCTCTTCACTTATCTTTTTTAAAAAACATATTTAGAATGTGTGGGTCTTGCTGATGTATGGAAATTCTTTCATTATCCAAAATATCTCTATATTTCCAAATAACAGTTTGAATTTGAGATTTAAAGCGCAGATTTAAATTATATTTAAAACATAACTTCACTATTGTTTACCTATACAATTTTATATTATCAATACGAACTCACCGGCATGAACATGATGACAAATATAAAAAAGATTCCACTCGCTTTTGGAAGCGGGATTTTTGAGCTGGATATCCCTGAAAAAAACATTTCCAGCATAATTATTCCTTCGGAACCTGAAAAAAAGGAGGATGGGGCTTTTTTAATTAGAAAAGCGCTCGAAAATCCCATACAAAGCAAGAGACCTTCCGAAATTGTGAACCCGGAAACCAGAATTGCAATTATTGTAAGCGATCTCACGAGACCCACTCCCACCGCAAAAATTCTTCCTCCTCTGCTCGAAGAGCTTTATTCAGGAGGAGCAAGGGATGAGAACATCACAATTATCTTTGCTCTCGGGCTTCACCGTCAGCAGACAGAAGAAGAATGCAGAAAGCTTCTGGGCGATGAAATATCCAAAAGTATCAGGGTTGTCCAGCACGACAGGAGAAGATGCAGGCATATAGGGGAGACGAGTTTTGGGACCCCGGTAGAGGTCTTTGAAGAAGTTCTGGACGCAGACCTAATTATCGGCACCGGGACGGTAGAATTTCATTATTATGCGGGCTATGGGGGGGGAGGAAAGACTGTCCTTCCGGGAGTCAGTTCGGAAAAAGCTATACTTTCATTCCACAGCCACTATACCAAATTCTTTGAAGGTGAACCTCTTTCGGGTAGAGTTGACAGCCCTGCGAGGAAGGATATCGAAGAAGCCGCCGGAATTACAGGCCTCAACTTTATCCTGAACGTGGTAATCAACAGCAGAAAAGAAATTGTTGCTGCCGTTGCCGGGGATTTTGTCCAGGCTCACAGGGAAGGAGCAAGGTATGTAGATGCTATGTACAAAGTGCAGGTAGAGCCTGCAGATGTGGTTATCGTTTCCTGCGGGGGCTATCCTAAGGATATCAATCTCTACCAGGCAACAAAGGCTCTGGAAAATGCCATCCCTGCCGTAAAAGCAGGGGGATCAATAGTACTCGTGGCCGAATGCGCAGAAGGAATCGGGAACCAGGTCTATGAGTGCTGGAACAGGGAGTGTAGGAGTCCGGATGACGCTATAGAACGCTTCAAACAATTCTTCGAGTTTGGGGGACATAAGAGCGCAATAGTTGCAAAAGTCGCAAAGCATTTCAAGCTCTATATTGTTTCAAAACTTTCCGACGAGGAAAGCAGAAATGCGTTTTTCATCCCCGCAAAAAGTGTACAGGAAGCCTTTGAAACGATTCTTGCCGAAAACCCTGAGGCAAAAGTTCATATAATGCCTGAGGGAGGTTGGACTCTGCCTGTCCGGAAATAAGAGCTCAGACAAGTAAAGCCATTAAAAGCTCAGTTTTAATTTTGACATAGATTGTTTACCTATAATAATTTATAGCATCAATACGAAATCACCGGCCATGAACCTGATGATAAATATGAAAAAGATTCCCCTTGCTTTTGGAAGTGGGACATCTGAGCTGGATATCCCTGAAAAGAATCTTTCCAGTATAATCATGCCCTCAGAACCTGATAAAAGGGAAAGTGGGCCTTTTCTAATCAAAAAGGCGCTTGAAAACCCCATAAAAAGCAGGCGCCTTTCCGAGATTGTAAACTCGAACTCCAGGATTGTAATCATTGTAAGTGATATCACCCGTCCCACTCCCACTGAACAGATCCTTCCTCCTCTCTTTGAAGAGCTTTATTCAGGGGGAGCAAGGGATGAGAACATCACAATTATCTTTGCTCTCGGGCTTCACCGCCAGCAGACCGAAGAGGAGTCTAAAAAACTGGTTGGAGAGGAGATGTACAAAAAAATCCGCTGTATCCAGCATGATACTGGCAGATGTAAACGGATAGGTGTAACTTCTCGCGGGACCCCGGTTGAGATCTTTGAAGAAGTTCTGAACGCCGATGTGGTTGTGGGGACAGGGGGAATTGAGTTCCACTACTATGCAGGGTACAGCGGCGGGGCAAAATCCGTACTTCCCGGCGTAAGCTCTGAGGAGGCTGTGCTTACCAACCACAAAATGATGATCGAAGAAAAAGCGGTTTCCGGAAGGGTGGACAGTCCTGTCAGGCAGGATATGGAAGAAGCCGCAAAGATCTTCGGCCTTAGATTTATTCTTAACGTTGTGCTTGACAGCAAAAAAGGAATAGTTGCTGCCGTTGCCGGGGATTTTGTTGAGGCTCACAGGAAGGGAGTAGAGATTGTGGACACTATGTATAAAGTGCCCGTAGAACCTGCAGATGCTGTAATCGTTTCCTGTGGAGGCTATCCTAAGGACATCAACCTTTATCAGGCAAGCAAATCGCTGGATAACGCAACCCAGGCTGTAAAAGACGGCGGTTCGATCATCCTTGTAGCGGAATGCGCCGAAGGGATAGGAAACCAGATATATGAGTGCTGGAACAGGGAGTGCAAAACTCCGGAAGATGCAATAGAGCGTTTCAAGCACTGCTTCGAGTTTGGGGGGCACAAAAGTGCAATCGTTGCAAAAGCTGCACAGAAATTTAAGCTTTACCTTGTCTCGAAGCTTCCGGAAGATAACGCCAGAACCGCATTCTTCACTCCTATGGCAAATGTGCAGGAAGCCCTGTCTGCAATCCTTTCAGAAAATCCTGATGCAAAGGTTCACCTGATGCCTCATGGAGGACAGACCCTACCTGTCAGAAAAGAAAATTGATGGATCCTAAAGAGGATCTTACCTTCAAAAGGTCTATCGAAACAAGATCTTTTTTATTTTTTTTAATTTTCTCTATTTTCCTTCTTTTTTAGGATCCCTTCATTCTTTTTTAGGATCTCTTCATTTTTTTTTAGGATCTCTTCATTCTTTTTTAGGATCTCTTCATTCTTTTTTAGGATCCCTTCATTCTTTTTTAGGATCTCTTCATTTTACTATCCTTTTATACACTACCAGGCTTACTGGACAAACTCGATGTCATTGAATGCTTCGAACAGCCAGGCAAATCGCTTAGAGTGGGCGAGATGCTGGAAAAACAAGAACAGATGTACCATGATCTGGGAGTGAACCCGCCTACATTGTTATGAGTAGGCAGGAATCCAGGTTACATAGAATATATAATAAATATTTATAAATTGATAGGACTTATCAAGCCCGATTGAACCAAAAAAGAAAGGAAATATTCAGTACCAATTAGTGGGTACTGTCAAACTGAGGATAGATAATTGTTACTTATTACTATCAGAAATTGTCGGACAGCCTGTAAAGGTAAGGGGTATTCGTGACCCTCTGCGCTCCCGATGTAATAAGTTGGAAGAACTGAAAAGTCTGGTTACGGAGGTTTTTATAATTTCCGCACTACCAGCCTCTTAGAGTTCTCCTCCTGAAGTTAGAGCCTTTATGCCACAGTGTTCTCTTCTATATTCAGGATTGGACGCTTGTTTTCCTCTTCAATCTCGCTGCTGTAGAATGCTACGTAATCCGCATTTTCTGTACGGGCTTTAATCAGGAACCCTGTATTTTCGTACTCGCCGCTGACGTACTCTCTTACTAGGTCCGTTACATTCAACTCATAGTACCTGTTGTCCGGTATATCGCTTCCGTTCAGGGTTATCGTAGCGTACGGTGCGTCTCCCTGAGAGACATTCTTCATATCGAACCAATCTCCTCCTGGCTGTGTCCAGAGTACCCCAGCATCCCTGCTGTTCCAGGTCACATTCCCAGGACTCCAGGATGCAGCGGGCCTGTATATCTCTACTATAGTATCTCCCGGCCTTTCCCGTCCATCGGGATAATACCAGTAAAGGGACAGGGTTGAACTGCTAATATTTTCAGCATTGATGTATTCACTCAGGTCAAATAGAAGAAGGCCTCTATACCTTCCGACTCCAAGATTGCCTCCGATGTCAATATACTTCTTGTCCTGATAAACAACATCAGGAGATGCTTCCCTGAGGCGGTTGTCTATTACAATGTTCGTTGTGTTGTTAACTATTGTCTGGTTTTTGGTCGTTGCAACTTCGGTTTCCACAGTCTCCGTGGCGGTGATCTCGTCAATTGCCATAACTGAAGAATCTTCTTCTAATATCTGGTTTCCGCTCACGAAAGCATTTTGGATATTTTTTATTTTGATTTCGGAGCCTGGACTGGAGGGATATACATTTATTAAGTTATTGTTTTGTATTTTTACATTGCCGTTTGTGTAAGAATTCCCATCGAGATATATTCCCTCTCGTCTGATGTTTTCAAAAGTGTTATCAGAGATTTCTAAGTTTATATCATCTATATGAAATGTTAGATCTACTCCTCTTCCTGAGAGATCACCAAAATGATTCTTACTGATGACTATATTTCTGAAACTTTCGGAATTAAGTCCCACACCATACCATTGTTGTCCATTATTCTGATTATTATTCATAATTACGAGCGTATCCCCGATACCATTCCCCGTTCCTGCATAAAGGTACCCTTCAGTTTCAATATGATTGCCTTTTATTACATGTACTCCATCATTCAAATTGCATCGTCTTGCAACTGCCCCATGTCCGCCATAAACTTCATTTTCTGAAAATATTGATTGTAGTGTTCCGTCATAAAATGCAACAAATTTCGTTTCGGGATATATTTTGTTTTTGATTATGGTATAATCAATCGTCATAGGATGAGCATCGATTACATGAGATGAAGCAATGTTTGCCCCTATCAAAATATTGTTAGATATGACAATATCCCGATTCAGAGCCTTAAAATCTCCTGTGCCGCTCATAATGGCATGTCTGCAATTTTCTATGTGATTATTTTCAATATTAACAAACGCTGCGGCATCTGCCACTGATATGCCATACCCATTTCCTTCATGAATGGAGTTATAAATCTCATTATTTTTGACGTCCACGTTAAAGCATGTATCTATTCTTAAAGATGCCTGTCCATTATCTTTAAACCAGGAATCCGTCACAGAAGAATCCTTGCAATAGCTAAGCTTTATCCCTTCATAGACTCCAGCAGCATTGACGTTTTGTATCCCAATATTTTTTATATGCATTTCAATAGGTCTGTATATTTCGGCTTGAACAGTTTCAGATAATTTATAATCTCTCAGAAGTGGCTGATTTAAAGTGACTACGTTTCCGTTCACGCTTTGAACCGCATATATTTCCCCTGTCATTTGATTCGGATAATCCAAAGGACACCACTGAACATTTTTCCAAATCTTAATTAGATCATTTTGGCGAACCTGTGAAGCATCACTTAAAATCACCTTAGAGGAACCTTTTTGAGCATTAGCAGAGAGAGATTGAGTTGTGATCTTTGAACCCGCGAAACGAATGTTATTATTTCCTTCCGCAGTTTTAAGATGAAGAGTAACTTTTCCTTCACCTATTATATTCAGACTCTTATCTTTTTGAGATATTCGTTTTGTTATGTAATAGTCTCCTTCGCGGATAGTTATGGTGTCACCGCTTTTTGAGTTATCTAGCGCCGCCTGAATGCAAGTGGCATCGTCTTTATAATCGGATGTCAAATAAAGACAAGAGACTGACGGTTCAGCATCATCGTCAATTACGATGTTTGACGCCAAAGTGGTAGGGCTACTTAAAGTAAGATATAAAAAAGCAAGGACAAATATTGTCAAATTAGTTTTTATAGTTTTCATTATAGATCATCCCAAAATTCGATTAAACTGTAATAGAATTCCTCCATAGATCCACTCAACCATAATTTCCAAAGATAATAAAATTAAATTCAATTTTTCCTATGGATAAGATGATTTTCAATTCAAGACCACGTTGGTTTTTATGAGAGCATCCATAAAAAACAACGAGAGGCCATACCATAGTTCTTTAAATCCTCCGAGTTAAATGGATGATATATTTTCATACGATTGAGTGACTATTGTGTGTATTTTTTCCATGAAAAGTTGTTATTTTATAATACTGTTCTGCGATTTAGTGTACTCTTCACTTTTCCAAAAGATAGTGTTAATCAATGCGTTTTCATTTATATTCGGTTAAGATACAACCGGAAGTATCAAACAAAGGATTTTTAAATAAGCCTGGGTAAAGCCGATCCGATTCCGGTATCTTCTCTGCAGACAGTCGAAGTTACAGTTTCCCGGATCTCGGGCAGGTTGCATGTTCCTTCCCTAAGGCATTCCGGGTACCAGTCCCCATTGCAGGTTCCTTGGACGTATTTACGTCACTTACATGTCAAAAATTACTGTTACAGTTTTCCTGGGCATATGTTGTTTGTAGCGGGTTGTTCGGTCGTAGATTGTAGAAGCTGCAGAGGCTCCTGCAAGAATTAAAACAATAACATCAAAACAACAGAGAAAGATGCTATTACGTTCAAGATTGACTTTTTATTAAATTTTAGGCATTCTCTTCAAATTGTATGGATAAAAGTAAATTTCACATATTTGCAGAATCATTAAAAATTAAACTAAGTCTGAAAAACATGATCAAAAGACAGATTTAACTTCACAACCATGAGATAAAATGTATACAGATGTTTCTGGTTGGAAAATTTTTCCTTGAATTTGAAGAGATACAATTTTGCTTTTTTTCCTATTTGGCTTACTTTTGATCTGAGAATACACGTAATCAAAAAATAGATGGAAAGTGGAACATATAAAGATACTTATATCAAAAGACCTGAAACCATACAAAAAAATAAATTTAAAGCTTTAAAATACTTTATTTTGCTTTATAAACCTTGATTTGGCAGATTAGCATAATTAAAGAAATGTATTTTTATATTTGTCCCCATAAGACTTAATATCTTCCAGTTAATATGGAAGTGTACCGAAAGTTCTGAAAAATGTAATTGACTCTGTATCCTTTTCCATTCACTACAAAAAAATTCACCAACTAATTACCTGGTTTTTAACTTGACATAGGTTCAGATGACCCTTTTATCACTCTAGTTATTGATTTTTCAACATCAGTGTTATTAATTTTTTCTTTCTCATATGATTTTATAATCTCTATGGGGTCCTTAAAAATTTGTCCACCTTAAATCGCTTAGAGAGGGCAAGATGCTGGAAAAACAAAAACAGCTGTACCATGATCTGGGGGTGAACCCGCCTACATCGTCATGAATGGGTGAGAATCTCGGTTTTACAGCTCTGACAGCCTCTTTAGCCCGCCTGTACATAAAAAACGCACATGAAATCCTCTAATAACAGGCACAAATAATTAAAGTACCTGGGAGGACTTTCATGCCAAATAAAAACGAATTCATTAGCTGCACTGGAAACCTAATCCCGGAATATCAACTATGCAACCTGATACGTGATATTTTTTGTTAATTATAATAAATAGAAAGGAAGGAAAAAAAATACGCGCATAAAAATGCGCTTGATTTTTAAAAAAGGAACAGGTTTAAACGCCTGTTGATTCAACTGCCTTGTATGACGCTGGCTCCGATATTTCCTCTTCTTCGTCTTCAAACCTGAGCCTGTAAGCCTTCTTCAAGAATTCGGCTGAAGGCGGGACTGTCATGAGGCTTACCACAATCAAGGTAAGGAAGGAGAGTGGAGTTGCAACCAGAATCGGGTCCACGAGGGGCCAGGTGCCGGTAAGTAAAGTTTCCTTTCCGAAGATTGCCAGGCAGATCTTGAGAGGCACGGCTTCTTTTGCATGTACAAAGACCAGCCAGAACAGGCTGCTCAATGATCCTACAACAAGACTCGCAGTCGCTCCGGCTTTTGATGTGCGCTTCCAGAACAGTGCCCCCATGTAGATGGGCAGAAAAGCTGACGTACACAGACCCATGAACATGGCAGTAGCTCTTGCGATGATGCTTACTGGAAGGATGTAAGCCAGAGCAACCGATGCCAGGATGGTAAAGGCAATCCCTAACTTCGTAGCGTGGACGGCTGTTCCCCCGGACTTGCCGTTCATAAGACCCTGCTGGTAGAAATCGTGCCCTATAGATGTGCCCATTGTGTGGAACTGGGCAGCTGCAGTAGACATCGCAGCTGCGAGCAGGCTGAGCATGAAGAGTGCGACAAAAGTCTCGGGCATTGCCTGGTTCAGGAATTGGGGTATTATAAGGTCAGTGTTCCCGCCTGCAACCTGAAGGGAAATCATGCCTGTAGTCCTGTAAAAGTAGACGTTGGAAAGAGCTCCCACGACATATGCGACTCCTGCCATCATCAGGATAAAAGGTCCTCCAACAAGGACTGCTCTTTTCAGGGAGCGGTCGTCTTTTACCGTCATGAACCTGACTGCGAGCTGTGGCTGTGCAAGCACCCCTATCCCGACTCCCAGGGTGATTGTGGAAACCATTGTCCACCAGATAGGAGAATTGAAAGCCGGCATTGCAGTCCAGCCCATGTGCCCCTGGTCAACAAGGGCTTGAGGAACAAGGCTTGTCATGTCAGTAAGAGCCTGGTGAGCTCCTACAACTCCTCCCAGTTTGCTGTAGGTGAACACCAGAAGAAAAGCCATTCCCAGTAACATTAGAGTGCCCTGCATGGCATCCACGTACATCACTGATAAGAGTCCGCCTTTAATCACATAAGAAGCAATGATTATAGTAAAGATCAGGAGAGCAAGGTTGTAATTGATTCCAAGTGTGGTCTCAAGGAACCTTCCGGCCCCTATGAGCACGCTTGCAGCGTAAAGAGGCATGAAAATTGCTATTAAAAGCCCGGAAAAGCCCTGGATAAACCTGGACTGGAAGCGTTTCCCTATAAACTCAGGGTAAGTTATGGACCCCAGGTTCAGCCCCATACGCCGGGTTCGAGGGCCAAAAACCACGAAGGCGATGAAGATGCCGAAAAAGATGTTCATAAAGACTAGCCATAGAAGCCCCATTCCCAGTGAAGCGGCTACTCCTCCAAACCCTATTATCGCAGAAGTGCTGATAAATGCAGCTCCATAGGAGATAGCCATAACTGCCGGGTGCACCTTTCGGCCCGCGAGCATATACCCATCGACCTGGGAATTCTTCTTATACCCCAGGCGGGCAACGTAGAAAGTGCACGCAAGATAAATGAAAACAAACAGAATAAGAGTTGAAGTACTGACTGCCATCAAAATCATTCCTGAAGAGTTTAAGTTGCTGTTTTTTCGCAGACATTTCAAAAAAAGTCTGATATAAAAGGTACTTTAAGCTTCGGTTTCCGGTGCAGTTTACTGTTCCTGAACCGCTGCTTTTGGAGTACCACTTTTCACTGTCTGCTCTTCGTCTCCGCCCTTCCAGTTCAATGCCCCGTAAACCATACATCCGAGAGCACTTAATATACAAAAAATATATGCAAGCCAGATCTGTGGATCGTCGATTCCTAACATCTATTACACCTTCCGATTTAATCTTTTGCCACTGGTTGACATGACACTTGTTAACATGGTACATAAGCTCTTTTTGTTATTTAAACATATTGTCCAGAGAAATTTAAGATAGGAGTAAATGTAAGGTGTACTGTTAAGGAATGTAATTTCATACCACACCGAATCTGATTCATTCTATAAAGAACCAGGCCCGGATATTAACTGGAACACAACTAACATGTAACTAATGAACCCAATTATGAATTTGGGAGCAGATGTAAGACATGTAACTATGAACCCAATTATGAATTTGGGAGCAGGTGAAAGAAAAGACTTTGAAGGAAGAAGAGATAGATAGATTGTAGGTGAACCCCTTTAGGGGCTCATCTTCTTTTTTTGAGGATTATTTTAAGGAATTTCGTCTTACTTTAATGTACACCCAGTAATTTCCCCACTGAGATCTTCCCTGAGCATATCAACTGCTTTTTCGAAGTCATCGGTCTGGCCGAGCACCCACATCAGTTTGACGAGGGAGGTTTCAGGCAAAGTATCTTCTCCTTCAATTGCACCCACTTTCAGCATATCGCGACCTGTATCATAGACGCGGTCGCAGATCCTGCCGTTAAGGCACTGGGATGTGACTATTACAGGCATTTTTGCATCCACTGCCTTCTGGAGCATGGGAATCCATTTTGTGGAAACGTGACCAAGTCCCGTGCCCTCAATAACAAGCCCTCTGTAGCCTTTACTGATATAATAATCAAGTACTGCCGGATCTGCTCCCGGAGTGAACTTCACAATGGCACACTTCGATTCCATTCCCGGCTTGAATTTGAGGGGCTTTTCTCCACGTCGAGTATAGTCAATAAAAGTCTTTATTTCTCCTGTACTGTAGTCTATAGTCCCTATCGGAAGGGAGTTTACGGACTTGAAAGCGTCCCTGCGGGAGGTATGCATCTTCCTGACTTTCGTTCCACGGTGGATTTCACAGAAATCATCAGAAGTTGTGCCGTGCATAACCACTACAATTTCGGCAATTTCGCTTATAGCAACCCGGGCTGCACAGATTGCGTTCATGGCGTTGTCGCTGCTCGGCCGGTCTGCACTTCTCTGGGAGCCCACGAAAACAATAGGTACAGGCGTTTCTATCATAAAGGACAGGGCTGCAGCCGAGTACATCATTGTATCTGTCCCATGAGTGATGATTACTCCATCAGCTCCGGCTTCTATTTCTTCGACAACGGCTTTCGCGAGGTTTTGCCAGGAATCAGAGTCCATGTTTTCGGAGAGGATGCTTGAGATTACCCTTCCTTTAAAATCCGCAATTTCCTTAAGTTCCGGGATTGCGGCGAGAATATCATCAGCAGTAAACTGGGATGTGACCGCACCTGTACGGTAGTCGATCTTGCTGGCAATCGTCCCGCCCGTAGAAAGGATTGCGATTTTCGGGAGCTTTTTCCCGGGTTCGGGAAGTTTTTCCCCGCTTTTTCTACATTCTTTTACGCCGTTTCTGCTTCCATTTGCAGTTTCTCCGTTATTTTCCAGAAGGGTAATCTTGACCTTATCAATGGAAAAACCGGCGTTATAACCGCTTTTCATTTTTATTGTGATATATCCTTCCATGGAAGGCATTACTTTGCCTTCATAGACTGTACCGTTCCTTTCAATCCGTACCCAATCGCCCTGTTTGAATTCCATGAATAATCCCTTTTCTGCTGATTTTTGAGATGCTGTATAATTTGCGTGATACTAAGAGGTCTAAATAATATTAAAGTTAGATGCGTTATTGAAACTAAATAGGTTTTTGAAATTAAATGTGCTCTCAAATTAAATGGATTTTCGAAATAAAATGTGTTATGAATTTGCTTGAATGTGCTTTTTACTTTTAGCTCAATATGATTCAGATCTTCCTGTATTCATCGACGACTTCAAGCAAGGTTTCAAAAGCCGAGTCGATTGAATCTTTGAGAGTTGTAATCTCCTGCTCGTTCAGTTCAAGTTCCGTCTGCCGCTTTCCAAGATAATGCTGCATTTCTTCCGGAGCAGGTCCTCCCACAATCTTTCTTCTCTTTATGTTAGAGACCGGGTTAAGAGCTTCCTTTACCATATATTCTGTCAATCCCCTGCTTGAAAGCGACTCTCCAAGCACAAATTCAGCCACTGAGTCGATTTTTTCCATAGTGGGTTTTTCCATTTCCTTTGCAAGTATCCCGACAATCTGGTGGGCAGTTCTGAAAGGAATCCCGGTTTCTCTTACAAAGGTATCTGCAAGTTCGGTAGCCGTTGTAAAACCTGTAATGGATTGGGCTGCAAGCACATCAGTATGGATTTTCATGGTCCTTACCATTCCCTCCATTACCCTTGCCGATATCCTGGCAGTTTCTACCGAACGCCATATATTGGGGGTTGCTTCCTGAAGGTCGCGGTTATAACTCAGAGGCAGGCCTTTGCAGATAGTAAGCAGGGACATAAGTGCTCCTACAGCCACTCCCGTTTTCCCGCGCATTAATTCTGCAGTATCCGGATTTTTCTTCTGGGGCATAATCGAAGAAGTGGAGGCGTATGTGTCATCCAGTTCAATAAAATTGAACTCGGACGAAGACCAGATTACAAGTTCTTCAGTCATCCGGCTCAGGTTTATCATGAGGTTTGAAAACACCGAGGCGCATTCAATAAGGAAATCCCTGCTACTGACCGCATCCATTGAATTTTCCAGCAGTCCATCAAAGCCCAGGAGTTCCTGAGTCCGTTTCCTGTTCAGGTCAAAGCCCGTAGAAGCAAATGCAGCAGCCCCGAGCGGACAGAGGTTAACCCTGGAAAAGGCGTCTAAAACCCGGTCAAAGTCCCTGCCTAGAGCCGCTTCGTGGGCACATAGGTGATGGGCAAGGGTTGTCGGCTGGGCATGCTGAAGGTGAGTGAAGCCAGGCATGAGGGTTTCAGTGTGTTTTCCTGCAAGAGTGACAAGGGTTTTCCTGAGGGCAAAGATCTCTTCGAGCAGTCCGGTAAGTTCTTCTCTCAGAGTCAGCCTGATGCAGGTCGCAACCTCATCGTTTCTCGAGCGCCCGGAATGCATCCTGCCTCCCACATCTTCCCCAACCATATCGATGAGCCTGGACTCAAGAGAGATGTGTATATCCTCGTAGCTGAAGTCGAGCTTTTCCATTCCTTCTTCCCTTATCTTCAAAAGCCCGCTAAGGATTTTGCTGCAGTCCTCCTCATTTATAATCCCCTGCTCTCTCAGCATTACCGTATGTGCAAGGTCCACTGCTATATCTGCATTAAAAATCCACCTATCAGCCTCCATAGAGGAGGTGTAACGTAAAATTTCTTCGTCCGGGGCAGCTTCAAGCCTGCCTCTGCGTAAAATGTTGCTCATCGGGAATCCTCTGTATAATTGTAAAGTTCCTCTGTATAATTGTAAAGTAAATTTTTATTGTGAGAGTCTTTATGTAATAATGATTCTGTGGGATAAATGATATTGTGAGCTTGTATGAGGTCTCTATCCCATTCTTAATTTGCAGGCATACAAGACGTATAAAATCCGCAGCGTGATATTATTTCCAAATACTTAAATATGAATCGGTTTTCAGGGAGTTTCCTGTAAGGTAAGTGAATAATGCAGGTTTTTGCTATTTTTGCAAAAATGTCAGAATCAGTACTTTACGTCAGAATCAGTAATTCACTAATTTTTCTCTTATTCGTGAACTACCACTCAGCTAAAGACTGAGTGGCTTCTTGGTTCATTCCTCCCTCTATTGAGGGCAAGTCCCCAAGCTCATCCCCGTAGTCCCTACGGTGTCATAATCCAATTAGATTCTGATCTATGAGAGCGAATTTTTTGATATTGATAGCGGCATTAATGTCTCTATGGTGTTTGGTTTTACAGTCTGGACAAATCCATTCTCTGTCTTTTAGCTGAAGCTCTTTATTGTGGTATCCACACACACTACATAGCTTAGAAGAGGGTTCAAATTGTCCTATTCTCAGGACGGTTTTTCCAAACCATTGAGCCTTATATTCCAACTTTGTTACAAAACTACTCCACGCAGAATCACTTATAGCCTGTGCTAAGTGATGATTCTTAACCATGCCTTTAACATTTAGAGTTTCCAGAGCTACAGCTTGGTTTTCGCTAACAAGTCTAAAAGAGAGTTTGTTCTGGAAGTCATTTCTCTGATTTGTTATTTTGTCATGCAGTACAGCAAGTCTTCGTTTAGCTTTTGCCCTGTTCTTAGAGCCTTTCTGTTTCCTTGAGACTCTTTTCTGTAATACTTTGAGCCTTTTAAGAGAGTTTTTCAAGTACTTTGGATTCTCAACCTTTTCTCCTGTTGAAAGGACAGCAAAGTCTTTGATACCTACATCAATTCCTACTGTTGTTGATTCTGTGAAAGCTTCCTTTACTGGAAGTTCTTTTCCATCTTCAACAAGGATACTGATGTAGTAATGTCCTTTACATGTCCTTGATACCGTAGCCGTTTTAGGCTCTCCTTCAAACTTCCTGTGAAGAACTGCTTTAATTGGTTCTATTTTAGGAAGCTTGATAGTATTATTTTCAAAGTTTACAGTGTAGTGTTGAGGTACAGGGAAAGACTGTATCGGATTCTTTTTTGATTTGAACTTTGGAAACCCTGTTTTCTCTCTAAAGAATCTAGTGAAAGCGGATTCAACCTGCTTAGTCATCCCCTGTAATGATTGAGAGTTAACTTCTCCTAACCACTCATTAGAAGCCTTTAGAGTAGGAATTAATTTGTTTAAGTCAAATCTGGAAATTGATTCCCCTGTCTGCTCATAAGTTTTAATTTTCTGGTCAAGTGCCCAATTATAGACAAATCTACAGCTACCTATATGCTGATTCAATTGAATAGCTTGTGTAGTTGTAGAATAGAGTCTAAATTTGAACGCTTGCATCATACAAAGGCATTATATGTTTTAACAATATACGTACTTTTTGGTAAATGTGAAGTATGAAACACGGAATCATAGCAAATTTTTGTTAATGTATCATGTTATTTTTGTTTGCAAATACCAAAAAGTCATACTTGAACCAATTAGCGAAGAACTCAAACAGATTATGATTGACATTTCAAAAGAGTCTAACTTTGAAATCCTTGAAATGGAAACTGACAAAGACCATATTCATTTCTTGATCAAGAGTGAGCCGAAAGTTAGCGTTTTGTCAATTGTCAGAAAATTGAAACAAGAATATACTAACAGGTTATGGAAAACTCAAAAAGAATATCTGAAAAAGTATTATTGGGGTGAGAATACGTTATGGAGTGATGGTTATTTTGCGTTTACTATCGGAAATGTGAGTAAAGAGGCGGCAGAATATTACATACGGAATCAGGGTTGAAGTTGACGCTTATATCCCCTGAGCTAAAGACTCAGGGGTTTTACGCTTCTTCATATAAACTAATTATTATATTGTTGTTAGCAGTGGTAGCTTTGATAGGGGCACCAATGGCATCAGCTAAACCCAATTTTTTGACATCTTTCAATCAGCATTATGAAACTGCAGGCACAAGGCTTGATTCATGCCCTACCTGTCATAATGGGGAAGCCGTAAATCCTTATGGTAGAGCATATTTAGGAAGTGGGAGAAATTTCGCAGCAATCGAAAATCTTGATTCGGATGGGGACAGATTTACGAATCTGGTTGAGATCAAAGCCTTGAATTTTCCCGGAAACCCTGACGATCATCCACAAATCACATCAGGAATTGTGCCTGAAACACCCATAAACGTAACTGAACCATCAGACAATGTAACTCCGGAACAGTCAACTACGGAAATGCCAGTAAGTAACACAACCGAGGAACAGAAGTCTCCGGGATTTGCAGCTATCCCTATGGTTGTTGGATTATTAGCAGTGGTGTGCCTGAAGAGAAGATATGTCCGGAAATAATTCCATCATGCACCCCCTAATTGAGGATACTTATCCTGATGTATAAGCTTCCTGCATATCCAAAAAAGCTAATCGTAAGGAAAACGTAAATTCGTTTAATGTCCGCCGCCTCAAAGTACAACCGAATCTCACCAATCTATGAGCTGATAGATTTGCCTCTGGAATATCTCTTTTTCCGGAGATGGAGGACAGAGATACTTTCAGGCCTGAGCGGAAAAGTTCTGGAAGTCGGAGTGGGAACCGGAAGAAACCTGAAATACTATCCTGCAGGCTGTTTTTTAACTGGAATCGATAACAGTGCAGGGATGCTTGAAAAAGCCCGGGAGAAAGCCGGGGGCATGCAAAATATCACTCTTCTCCTTATGGATGCCGAGTACCTGGAATTTCCGGACAACAGCTTCGATTACGTGGTCACGACTTTTGTCCTCTGCACAATCCCTGATCCTCTGAAAGCTCTTGAAGAAATGAGGCGCGTCCTGAAACCCTCGGGTGAGCTTATGGCCCTTGAGCATATGCACAGCAGTAATCCTGTTATCGCTCTTTTTGAGGATCTGATCAATCCTTTTCTGTTTTTTCTGTTTGGAGATCATACGACCCGACATACCCTGAAGAATATAGAAGAAGCCGGCTTCATCGTACTGGAGGCAAAAAGACTGGCATTTAAGGACGTTTTCAGGAAAATCCGGGCAAAACCGTAAAAAGTTCTTTTATTGTCTTATTGGCAGTTGAGTTGTAGTTGAGTTGTATAACTTATTTTGTAACTAAAAATTTGCTTCTTTTAATCTCTTTTTGAGTAGCCGGTCAAGTTTCTGGTTATGAATACAATCCTGAAAAACGTTAATGGCTGAAAACAAAGGAACTTTTAAGATTAATTAATCGATTAATAAACGGGCACCAGTAATTGATCCTGGCAAGAATATTCTATATCAGAAATATCACAAATTCATATTCTCTAATTAGCAAAATAGGATTTACTCAGTTTTTCCTGATTCCATACAGGTCGCAGCCCCAATTGCTCCCGTGATCTGCGGCTCGGTAGGCACGTAGAGTGAGATGCCCAGTTCTTTTTCCAGAAATACCTTCATGCCTGGTTTTTTTGCAACGCTGCCCACGAAAGCCACATTCTGTTTTACCCCTACCTGCCGGACCATAACCGCAACCCTTCTGGCGATACTTTCGATGAGTTCTGCCGCAATATCCTCTTTTTTAAAACCTTTCACCCGGAGAGATATAACCTCGGACTCGGCAAACACAAACGAAGGAATTTTTGATATGAAATGGAAAGAAGCGATAAAACTGGCAGTTTTCTCCTTCATCAACTTATTTTCTTTTTAAAACACCATTAAAATGACCCCTGTGATCCCCACCATTACAAAGATCCTGAGGGTCTGGGAAATCAGAATGGTTTTCATCCCTATTTTGGGGCCGAAGATCCCCACGTAATGCGGGATATAAATTCTCAATGTCCCGAGGCTTGTAACGATATTGCCTACAAGGAGGACAATTATGACTTCTATTCCGCTTAATATTCCCTGTTCCATGAGGTTTGATGCAAGCGTGTAGGCTGCAAGGTGGCTTGCAAAAAGGGCTGCAATTACCGGAAGCCCTTCGACAGGTACAGGCAGATAAGCCGAGATAGGTTCCAGATATGAGCCAAGGGTGTCAAAGACTCCAAGGTCCGTCAGAATAAAAACCAGCACGGTTACCGGGATCATTACTTTGAATATCCTGATTATGGTTTTCTTCGAAGGCCCGAGGCTTTCTTTAAAAGCTATTTTTAATGCCGGAGGTTCTTTCTTTTCAAAGTCTTCAAAACGTACTTCTTTTTCTTCAAGCAGGAAATGCCCGACAATAAGTACTATCAGGGTTTTTACAAGTCCTACGAGGGTTATCAGGCCTACGTAAATGATCCCTGTTGTCCCGAGCAGGGGGACAAGTATCGGAAGCAGGGTTCTCCAGTGCATGACAATTGCAGGAAAAGAGTTCAAAACGGAAGCTATGATCAGTTCGTCTTCTTTTATGATTCCTCCATCGTACATGCTTTTAAGTGAAGCATTGGCCGAGGAAGTGGACGCAAAAGCGGTAAGAAAACCTACTCCGCATTCTTTTCTGAGATGGGCGTAGTTAGTAATCGGCCTTACCAGGAAATCAAATTTATAGAACCAGCCGAGGCTTACCAGAAGTTCGGCAAGGACAACTCCAATAATTATTGAGGGACCTGTTTTTAAAAGGTACTCAGCCGAGTGTGTGAGGGCGGCGGGTAACATTAAATGGTATTTAAGTATCAAAGTTTATTAATTTATCTAAAATAATTCATAATCCTTTTTTCAACGACAAAACAGATGGTTATTTTATCCAGCTTTTCAAAAGCAAAGAAAGGTACGTTTCAAAGTATGCTCAAAAGTATGTTCCAAAGTATATTCCAAGAAACTCTATTAAACAATAATGACTAATCCATAGTGGATGCTGGGGAAAACAAAGCGTTATCTTGAGGTTACAAGGGTCCTTTTAAAGTACAACCTTATTCCGGAACTCTACCGGGATCTGCGTACCAATTATATTTCAAATCCTGATTGTACCTGTGATTTTGATGTTGAGAACAGGCAGACGGCGGTAAAACTCAGGCAGGCTTTCGAAGATCTCGGGCCTACTTTTATCAAAATGGGGCAGACCATGAGCAAGCGGCCTGATCTCGTGCCCCAGCCTTATGTTATTGAGATGTCGAATTTGCAGGATAAGGTTAAACCTGTGCCTTTTGAGGAAATGGCTGAATCTCTCGACCTTGCCTGCATATGTGAGTACCAGACGCGTGAGGGCCGGAACCGGAAAAAAAGTGAAGATGAACTGAAGGCGGAAAGAAAAAGAAGAGCAAAAGCCTTTATTGAGATTTTTGACAGCTTTGACCCTGAACCAATTGCCTGCGGGTCCATTGCTCAGGTCTATAAAGGGGTTCTTGATAGCAAACCCGTGGCTGTAAAGATTCTACGCCCGAACCTCATTGATACTATTAATATCGACCTTTCTATCCTGGACGATTTCAAGCCTGTGATGAAAAAAGTACTCAGGGTAGGAAAGAAATTCGATATCGATGCTTTTTTACTGGAGATCCGGGAAATGCTTACCCGGGAAGTTGACCTAAGGATTGAAGCCGTTAACATGCGGCGTTTTGATGATAATTTTAAGAATGTGAAAAATGTTGCTGTACCTAAAATTTATCCGGATTACTGTTCTGCCAATATCCTTACAATGGAATTTATTCAGGGTACCCAGGTCAAGGACCTCATTGATATGCCTGTGCCTCAAAGCAAAAAATCGGAATATACGCGCACTATTACCAAGAGCTACCTGAAACAGGTCTATATCGACGGTTTTTACCATGCAGACCCCCACGGGGGAAATATGCTGGTCGAGGAAAACGATACTGTTGCCTTCATTGATTTCGGGGCTGTGGGCAGTATCGATGATGAACTTCAAAAGAACATGCTTGAGTTTTACTACTCTATCAATAACAGGGACGTGGAAGGGGCAACCCAGGCTTTCCTTAAAATCGGGGGTGTGGATGCAAGAGACGTGGATGTCCGCAGGCTCAGGAAAGACATGGACGACCTTATTGCAAACCAGAATTACGGGCTTGAAGGCAGGCAGAGTGACAACTACGCAAAACTCGGCCTGAAGTATGATATCCGGCTTCCCGGGGAATTTTCAACCCTGCAGAGGGCGATCCTGCTTATCGAAGGGGTCTGCCTTGAACTTGACCCGCGGTACAATATTAAAACCATTGCAATTCCGGTCCTTATGGATGCCTACAAGAAACTCAACATCCCAAAGGGAGCTGCCCTTCATATTGAATTTTCCGCAGAGCCCCCGGATGAAAAAGCTGAGTTAAGAGCTGCTATCAGGGAGGTTGCCGAAAAAATGGAATACATGGGGGACAGGTTCCTTGAAGGAAAGCAAAAAGAAAACAAACGCAGTGTTTTCTCAAAGGAGTTTTACCTCGCTGTCCTGCTCGTAGTCTCGACTTATATCCTGTTATATGGAGATGCGTTCTCGTGGGTTGGATTGGTCGGGTTTATGGGGACGATCCTGATAGCACTTCTTTCTGTAATTCGAAGAAACTGAGATGACCCTCACCTGATACAAAAGCTCTAATAAATGAAAATATAAAATAATGTAATAAAAACAAGTAAAATAAATGTAAAAACAAGTAAAATAAATGTAAAAATTAAAAATTAAGGATTCAGCAATGGGGGGTTAGTTTCTGGTAGAAAAAACCTTAAAAATCGAAGGAATGACATGCAATCACTGCGTTGTAAGAGTGGGAAGAGCTATTACTTCCGTTAAGGGCGTAGTAGAAGTGGATGTAAACCTGGAGAAAAGAGAAGCAGTTGTAAATTTTGAAGAGTCCGTGACAGACCTGGAAACAATTAAGGCGGCTGTTCGGGAAGCAGGATATGAGCCCCTTTGAAAATCGGTATTTCCTTTTCCCGACTTTCACTTCAGTCGCTTACACAGACTCTAATTTACAAGTACAGGTACTACTTTTCCCTGCCAATCCGGTTCCGCGGACAGCAAAGAATTTTGCAGTAGACCGGACATCATATATCTGTTCAATCATGCAGTATTCCATTAAATTACTATGTTAACTCGTTCAGTAAAAATTAGACGGAGGTAGAAATCATAACTAAGGAAACCATAAAAGTTGAAGGCATGTCCTGCGGACACTGCGTTATGAGAGTTAAAAAGGCAATTGAAGGTTTGGAAGGCGTAAAGAAAGTAGACGTGAGCCTTGAGAACAAACAGGCGGTTGTCGAATTCGACGAAGGAAAGACTGACGTAAAGAAAATAAAGGCTGTAGTTCAGGAAAACGGGTATGAGCCTTCCTGAATTGGAATAAGGCGTTTAATAGTCTTCAAAATAGAGTCTCAAGAGACTTTATTTATTGTTCACGAGGAATTAATTATATAGTAAAAGGTACAGATTTTTATAATATGGGTAAAGCGCCTGTTTTAAAGCAGGTGATGATTCGGGGGTGAAAACATCAGGGAGACAACACTTGTAGTAGATGATCTGATTTGCAGGTATTGCAAAGACATGGTTACCACGCTCATTACCTCTATTAATGGGGTTTCCCGTGTAAACGTAAACGTCCCTAAAAGGACGGTAAATGTAACCTATGACAGCCGGATAACCGATGCACATGTCATAAGGATGACTCTTCAAGAAGCGGGTTATAAAAATATCATAGAGTCTTTTAACGCTTTTTAAGCGATCAGTAAGTCTGAAAAATTTGGATCGGCGGCGTATCCGATGGAAGTTACGATAGGTGTTTATGGCATGACCTGCGGTCATTGCCAGAAAAGAGTAGCGGAAGCTCTTTCTGGTATTGAGGGTGTGGAGTCTGTAGATGTTAATCTTGAAACCGAAAGTGCAACTGTTATTTTTGATCCTGAAAAAGTAAGCCCTGATGATATTAAGGAGGCTGTCCTAAAGGCCGGGTATTCTACAGAACGCGAAGCAGAAACTGAAGAGGAGGCCCGGGCAGAAATTCTCGAACCTGCCAGGAAAGATGTACCTGCAAGGTCGATTCCAGAAGCTGTCGATAGGGTTTTGGAAGGGACGGAAACGGATGTGGTAGGGAGAGCAGATGAGGGGGCGGGAGAAGAAATCTCAGGAGCATTTCAGACATGTCCCCTTACCGAAGCATGCGCCCTTGCAGACGAAGCAGAAAAAGAAACATCCTACCAATCAGGCCCGAAAACAGGTTCAAAAGAGATCACCCTTGGAGTTTCCGGGATGACCTGCTCGGCATGCGCCCTGAATATTGAAAAAATTTTAAAAAAAAAGAAGGGTGTGGACTCCGTAGCTGTTAATCTGGAACTTGGCAGGGCAAAGGTCAGCTTTGAACCTTCCCTGATCTCTCCTCAGGAAATTGAAGAGGCTATCGAATCCATAGGATATAAAGTCGAAAAAGACAAAGTGGCCCTGAACCTCCAGGGCATGAGCTGCGCCTCCTGTGCTGCAAACATTGAGAAGATCCTCAATAAAACCGACGGCGTAATCTCGGTTTCCGTGAATTTTCCGCTTGAAAAAGCCTTTGTGGAATTTGACTCCTCCCGCATCTCTGTCAGGAAAATTATTGCTGCAGTTCAGGGAATCGGGTATGGAGCCTCAGTCCATTCTGAAACTGTGGAGTATGAGGACAGAGAACAGATTTCAAGGGACACTGAGATCCGAAAACAGGAAAATAATCTAATCGTTGCTCTTTTACTGGGCATTCCCATCTCTCTTGGAAACATGAGCATGATGTTTCCCTTCCTCTCGTTTGTGCCCTCAATCTTTTCTAATCCCATTGTACTTTTTGTAATGTCTACCCTTGTCCTGCTCTTTCCAGGAAGGCAGTTTTTTGTTGGGACTTTCAAAGGTTTCAAGCATGGCGTAACCGATATGAACCTGCTGATTGCTGCAGGGACCGGATCAGCTTATTTTATCAGTGTAGCAGCAACTTTCCTTGACCTGGGCCCGGGATATAACTCCCTCTACTATGACACAGTTGCTTTCCTGATAATTTTCATCGTTTTTGGCAGGTACCTCGAAGCCAGGGCAAGGGGTAAAACCTCGGAAGCCATCCGAAAATTGATGGGATTAAGGGCAAAAACCTCAAGGATCCTTGTAGACGGCGTGGAAAAAGAGGTCCCTGTTGAAGAGGTAGTTGTTGGGGATATTGTTGTGGTCCGCCCCGGAGAAAAGATACCTGTTGACGGGGTTGTTGTTGAAGGAAGCTCTGCAATAGACGAATCCATGATTACTGGCGAGAGCATCCCGGTTGAGAAAGGCGCAGGAGACACGGTTATAGGGGCTACCCTTAACAAGACAGGGTCTTTCAGGTTCAGGGCTACAAAGGTTGGAGCCGATACCGCCCTTGCTCAGATAATCAGGCTTGTAGAAGCAGCCCAGACAAACAAGGCTCCAATCCAGAGGGTCGCAGATGTTTTTGCCGGCAACTTCATCGTAGCCGTGCATATTGTTGCTCTTCTGGCTTTTTCCTTCTGGTTTTTCATCGGCTACTGGCGTTACGGGGTAGGGGTATCTGCAGCTCTTGGAGGAATAAGTCCCTTCCTTTTTTCCCTCCTCATAGCCATCACCGTCCTTGTAATCTCCTGCCCCTGTGCGGTTGGGCTGGCAACCCCTGCAGCCATTATGGTCGGGACCGGCAAAGGTGCGGAAAACGGGATTCTGATCAAAGGTGGGGAAGCCCTCGAGCAGGCTCATAAACTTAATACAATCGTGTTTGACAAAACAGGGACCCTTACTGAAGGTACTCCGAAACTTACAAACGTATTTGCAGTCTCCGGCCACGAGGAAAATGAAGTGCTTTTTATTGCCGCAGCGGCTGAAAAAGGATCCGAGCATCCACTGGGAGAGGCAATAGTAAGAGGTGCAAACGAAAGAAAAATCAGTCTTCCCGAAACAAAAAACTTCCGTTCAATTCCCGGAAAAGGAATCGAAGCCTATCTTGAAGTCAAAAAAATTCTGCTCGGGACCCGCAAGCTTATGGAAGAAAACTCGATTCCTTTTGAGGGACTGGAAGCTGAGATGCTTAAATTTGAAGAGCAGGGGAAAACTGCAATGCTTGTAGCTTTCGAGGGCGAAGCCATAGGGCTTGTTGCAGTTGCCGACACCCTGAAGGAGAACTCTAAAGAAGCTGTAGAGACCCTTATAAAAATGGGCATCGAAGTAGTTATGATAACCGGAGACAACGCAATCACAGCCGGGGCAATTGCAACTGAAGTCGGAATCCCGAGAGTGCTTGCCGAGGTTCTGCCTGAAGACAAGGCAAACGAAATCAAAAAGCTCCAGAAAGAAGGCAAACTTGTCGGCATGGTAGGAGACGGTATAAATGATGCTCCTGCTCTTATTCAGTCCGATGTAGGAATTGCTATGGGGGCAGGTACGGATGTGGCAATGGAATCGGCAAAAATAGTGCTTATAAAAAATGACCCGAGAGACGTTGTCGCAGCGCTTAAACTTAGCCGGCTTACCATTAATAAGATCAAGCAAAATCTGGCATGGGCCTTCGGATACAATATGCTGGGAATTCCTATTGCAGCAGGGATCCTGTATCCAGTTTTTCACCGGATTCTGATTACGCCGGAACTTGCTGCCGCTTTCATGGCATTGAGTTCGGTTTCCGTAACAACCAATTCCCTGCTGATGAAAAGAAGCAGGATTAAATAAGTTCAGGGCAGATATTTTTTAAGCTGAATAAATTAGGGCAGATTTGAATAAAAGAAAAGCCGGAAAACACATGCATGAAGTTTCAAAATGAACTTTCATGCGTGTTTATTTTAAATATTCTTCCGATAAACCGGCTGAAGGTTAAGTTTTCGGGAATTCCGAACACTCAGTTGCTGATGGTGAATTCTATGGTAAAATTCGGATCCAAAGACAAAAGAACCAGACTCGTGTTTCTCTCAAGTATTGCCACCTCGCTGGTGCTGATGAACCTCTTTCTGCTTGGGACTTTGTTAACCAACATGTACCGGGGAGAAGCATCCTACACTCAGACAGATATTGCTGCGGGTTCTATCTTTGTTCTAGTGATCACCATGATAATATCCCTATCTCTCTGGCCCAGGGTAATTGACTGGCTTGAAAGTAGAGAAAAAAATAAGTAATGAATTTCAATTTTTTAAAAACGTACTGATTTATATAAGAATGAATTTACCTTCTGCCATGAACAACGGCAGTATCAGAGCAAATATCAAAGAAGGACTAAAAGTAGGCATTGTCTTAAAACAGGACCAGAGAACCGGAAAAATTACCCAGGGCGTTGTAAAGAGAATTTTAACCAATTCTTCAACTCATCCACATGGGATAAAAGTTCAATTAACGGATGGGCAGGTCGGGAGAGTTAAGGAAATTTACTCAAAAGCTGAAGAATGAGGGCCTCCGCAAAATAATTTATGCACTTTTTTTTACTGTACTTAACTATTTTCACAAACAGGCTCATTGATTTAATCCCAAAAATCAGTTAAAAAGCCTGGTAGTGCCCCTTAGTTACATAAACCGCCAATTCACTCAGTGGAAAAAATGCAAATGGGAGGTAAAATATGCTAAAAGTTATTGCCTCAACCATATTTTTTGTTGCCTTGTCGAAGCTTAGAAAGGAGATCGAAAAAATATTTACGCAACATCAGGAACAAAAACAGGTTACTGTTACTGAAGATATGTTGCATAAACTGCCAGATCCAGTAAAAAAATATCTTGTGTACACCGGGGTGGTTGGCAAACCGATTGTTCAAACTGTACGTCTTAAGCAAGTAGGTAAAATTCGAAAAGACACCAAACAACCGTGGATGAACTTTGAGGCTAAAGAATATTATTCCGTAAGTCCACCTGGTTTTGTGTGGATTGCATATATGAAATTTTTTGGTTTGCCACTGATGCGAGTGAGAGATTATTATCTGGAGGGCAAAGGCAATCTCCTGGTGAAGGCGGTTTCATTATTCACAATTGCAAATTCTGTAGGTAAAGAAATGGACCAGGGAGCAATGATGCGTTATCTTAACGAGATGATGTGGTTCCCATCGGCTTTTTTGGGAAAGAATGTTTCTTTTGAATCTATTGATGCTAATTCAGCGAGAGTGACGTTGAAGGATATAGGCAAAAGTGTAACAGCGACAATGTATTTTGACGACGAAGGGAAAGTGACAAACTTTATAGCTCCACGTTATCGAGATATGGGCAACAATATATTTGAATTTGAAAATTGGTCCACTCCATTTCGAGAATATGGGGAATTTGAAGGACTGAAACTCCCTCTAAAAGGGGCAGGGGTCTGGAATTTAAAAGAAGGTGATCTGGAATATATTGATTTAACCATAACTGATTTAAAATACGACCCGGATGAGCCATATTGAAGAATCAAAGGCAACCCTCGGGTCATCCTTTTTTAATCTTAGACATTACATTTTGCTTTACCAGTTTTTCGTATTTTTTCCAGCTGTTTTCATCGATCTTGGGCATTGAGACGATGTGGCTTCGCTTCATTTAATCGAATTCTCATCGGTAAGAGATCAAATCATAATTTGAACCCGAGCAGATTCCAGTTATTCAGCCACCAGACAAACGCCAGCAGAGCCAGGACCACCAGACTGTAATGAATTCTTCCGGAAAAACTCCAGTAACTATTTTTCCATGCCAGGGCTACAAATACAACAGATCCCAGCGCTAGAATCGCAGCTATCAGGGCGATTGCCAGCAGGACTATCAGGAAGTTCGAGACAGAGTATATAAAATCTACATCTGCCGGTCTAGCCAGGAAAAGGAATATTAACCCTGTCAGGAACAGAAGGTTAATCATGCTGGCTCCGCCTGCAAACAATCTGGCGGTGCTGGAAGGTTTAGGTTTTTTGGGCTTTGAGGGGAAGCACTTGATGATAAAGCTTATCGGCCAGATGGACGTCGATAAGAAAAGGAGAATGCAACCTCCCAGAAGGGAAAGGTTAATACTGATATCATCGTTCCAGGGCACTTTTTCATAGGCTGTCGTGGGATCCAGTTTCATGAAGATATAATTGATATGACCCTGGCTGTCTTTGCCAAAGACCAGGGCGTTCTGGGAAGAGAGCGCATCAGCCTGACTGAAAGTCATTGATTCTACTTCTACCCATTTTTCTGACCCCCCTATGAGCTGAGAAATTATGAGAGTGCTGTTCGTGCCCGAAGATACCCGTATCCTATGGGAAAGAGAGGTTAATTTTTCAAAGTTACTGTAGGCGCTCCTTGTTGGGCGATAGCTGCCAGCAAAAAGGCTTGCATTCTTTTCAAAGCCGGAGATGGGTTCAGGTGCCTTGGAAGACGGCACAGGATAGTAATGATCCATAAAAGCCTGAAGTAGCTCATCAACTGCTGTTTCGCTATCCTGTTCGCTGCAGGAGATAAAAAGGCCAAGCTGGCTTTCGGGTATCAGCACCAGCTGGGTGTGGAACAATATAGTGTCGCCTCCATGCCCTATAACTCTCGGATTTTCCTGATTTATCTCCCAGAATCCATAAGTTACACCGTTAACCCTGGGGTCGTTTGTGAAGAGGCGGCTATGCATTTGCCGTGCTGTAGCTTCCTGCAGTATACGGTTATCACCATACTTTCCGTTTTGAAGATGAGCAATCATGAATTTCGCCATATCCTCAGATGTGGAACTCATAGAGCCTGCCGGCCAGACCTGCACGTATTCAAAAGGCTTTGCTGTGTAAACATTATTCGAATAGACATATCCATTGGACATATTCGAAGCCAGCCTGGCTGGCAGGGGCTGGTCGAATGTCGTATTGTTCATGTCCAGCGGAATAAGGATATTCTCTTCTACATACCTCTCAAAAGGCATTCCTGATACCTGCTCAACAATATATGCGGCCAGAGCAGATCCGTAGTTCGAATAGGCAGTTAGTTCTCCAGGAGGTCGCACTCGAGCAGGCATTTCCTTTTCCAGGTACTCACCAAGCGGCATAAGGTCAGTTGAACTGCGCACAAAAAAGCGTCCATCGAGAGCTAAATCCTCGAAGCCCGATGTATGGGACATAAGGTCCTTGAGGGTAATAGGCCTGGAATAGGTGGCAGGGACCTGGAAATCCTTGAGATATATGTTTACATCGGCATCAAGGTCAAGCTTTCCCTGTTCAGCAAGTTGCATTACTGCCGTCCATATGAAGAGTTTGCTGACAGAACCTACACGGAAGAGAGTTTGATTGCCAGAGACTGGCTGGCGTTTATCAATATCGGCATAACCGTATCCTTTGGCAAAAATAACCTGGCCGTCTTTGACCACAGCTACAGTTGCTCCGGAAACATTATTGGTCTTGAGCTGTGTATTTACAGCCCCATCCATAAAGACCTTTATCTCTCCTGAATCTGTGGGGCCACTGGCGTTTGAGGTAATAACTGAATTTATAGGAGAAGCAGATGCTGCACTGAGAGTCAGGAAAATAACTACCAGATCAAGGATAAAGATGTATGCGTTTCTTCCCGACTCCGATTTCATCCCTGAATATTATACTGGTTCTGTGCTTTATAGTATTTCTCTTCCAGAATTTTGAGAATTTCGATATTGATTTATTCAATAAAGGATCAATAAAGGCTTTTCCTTTGACATGGATCTGTTATGTTTCATAGGGGGGTTAAATATGCTTTTTAGTGGATATGGATTATGCAGATCTTTTATCAAGGAAAATAAAGTATTATCAAGTTTTAAAAGCATCAATTATTCCAGGTAACATAACTATTACAAAAAGTATACTTATATTCTAATTTTACATATGGAATTCTAACCCAAATTGTTTTCAAGGCAAAACAAAACTATAAGTTTTGAAACAATCAGGGGGATTAAAAGATCTTTAGGAAAGTGAAGGAATAAAGGTCTTTAGAAATGAGAAGAAGTAAAGGTCTCAAAAAACAGAACGGAACTAATCTCCAAAAAGTAAGTATTCCAAAAACATTGAGAGAAACCTGAATGTTAAGGGCATTTCCAACCTGAAACGGTGGCATCTGTTGCATCCACATTGATGTCAACGATCCGATTCCTTCCGGAACCTTGCAACAGAAGCCACTGAGTTATCCCGTGAAATAATATCTTGCACCTGGACAGGTTGTCACAGGGCCACTGCGGGATAAAAACCCTGAATGAATCGGTACTGAGGCGGTGTCAAAGTCCGTATTAACGGGGTTAACCCTTAGCAATAAGCATTTTTCAGGCGACGCCTGTAGGGCGGATTCAGGGGTTGCCTGAAATATCTTTATTGTTTAATTGATTTCCAAATTATTTATCTACCCCCTTTTTATTCTTTTATATCCTTTTGTTCCCTATCCTCCATGAGGCTGAAATCTGAGAGTATTTTATGGGTTTCAAAATGTTCTTTATCCTTTACCTGTATCTGGTCCTCTATGCCTAAATCATATTGGGAAACGGTTCCCGGAAGGAAAATACCCTCAAGCCTTGAACTTTACCCCGTAATTCACAGTTATTTGCAGAAAAGCCATAAAATTCTTGATATCGGATGCGGTTTTGGAAAAATCAGCCTTGAACTTGCTTCCCTGGGATATTCGGTAATGGGGATAGATATAAACACTGAAGTGGTCAAGCTTTCAGAAGCTGCTGCAAAAAGCCTGGAGCTGGATAGAAAGACAGAAGGGAGAGCTGAATTTAAAGTTGGAAATGCTTCTGCTCTTCCTTTCCGTGAGTCAAGTTTCAATTTTGCAATCATGCAGGCTTTTTTGACCTCTGTGCCGGATCCGCAGGAGAGGGTCAGGATAATCCAGGAAGCTTTCCGAGTCCTGAAGCCTGAGAGTTACCTTTACCTTGCGGAATTCGGACAGAACTGGCACCTCGAGCCTTACAGAAAGCGCTACCTTGAAGATTTCCCGGTTACAAAAGAAGAAGGTTCTTTCCTTGCCCTTAACCCTGAAACCGGAGAGGTTGAATTTATTGCACACCATTTCTCCGAAAAAGAGCTGGTGTTTCTGCTTGTAGACTGCGGGTTTGAGATTGACTATTTCAGGGTTGAAGAGCTTAAAACCAAGACAGGTAACAAAATTAATGGATTTATAGTTGTGGCTAAAAAGCTTTGAACCACTGACTACTGGCATTCTTTCAACCAGGTACTGAAAAACCTCAAAGCTCTGGCTTCGGCTTTCACAAACCCATTTTAAGCAGATTAATCCTGGAATTCAAGTTAATTATGTGACTCCAGGTTAATTATGTGACTCCAGGTCAATTATGTGACTCTATCACTCAGGTGAAGCCCGATAACTCCTGCAATTACAACGACAAGAGAAATTATCTTGAGGGCAGTGGTAGGTTCCCTGAAATAGAAAATTCCGGCTATGGTAATAAGAGCAGTCCCAAGCCCGGCCCATATTGCATATGCAATGCTCACATCTATTCCTTTAAGGGCAAGAGTAAAGAAAAAGAAACTGATCGCATAGAACACGAAAATCAAAACTGAAGGGGGCAGTTTTGTAAAGCCCTCGGATAATTTCATGCAGATGGTCCCGCATACTTCAAATGCTATTGCCAGTAACAGCAGGTAATAATAGTTCATTAATAGACATTTTCCTTCTATTTATTAATCAGTTCCCTGGTTCATTACATCATCCGTCTACTTACTTTAACATGTGGTCAGGTTTATCTATGTATCAAGTTTATCTATTTATAATCATGTATCAGAGGCCGTTCTTTTGAAAGTACACTGGAATTTCAAAAAGCGGAAGTGAAACAAGAGTAAGTTTTAATGACAGGGGAAATTCTTACCGGGGTGGAAGTAAACACAGCAACCGTGAAAGCAAAGACAACAACCGGGGTGAAAGTGGTGGTTACGAGGTGGCAACAGCGGCCCCAGAGAAATGTATCCAGCGGTGTGTTCTGATTGTGGCGTTGAGACCCAGGTTCCATTCAGACCAACTGAAAGAAAGCCGGTTTGCTGCAGGGACTGTCTCCTAAAAAACAGGAAGTTTTAATTCCAGAAATTCTGAATTTTTTGATTTTTAATCTTATCAATGGAAATCATCTGGCAAAAAGGTTTCCAAATCTACATTTATTCTTCGTCTGATTCGTTACTCTTGTCCTTTATCTTTGAGGGAGACATTTTTATATATATTTTATCTCATGTGGATTAATCTTATATAACATAAGAGGTTTTTACAATTAGTAAAAATAATGAGACATAATCTGTTATTAAAAACTCCCTCTTTTGTTTTTAAATAATAAATTATATCTTATCATATTTTTATGAAATATGTGTATCCGCTATAAGTGGAGGTGAAACAAAATTGGGTTTTAATGACAGAGGAAATTCTTACCGGGGTGGCAGCAGAGACAGCAACCGTGGTGGAAGTGGTGGTTTCAGAGGCGGCAACAGTGGTCCCAGAGAAATGCACAAGGTTATCTGTTCTGACTGCGGTGTCGAGACTGAAGTTCCTTTCAAACCAACTGAAGGGCGGCCGGTTTACTGTAGAGACTGCCTTCCTAACCATAGGAAGTTCTAAATTCAAAGTTCTTATGTAAAGTGTTGCTCTGTAATTTATTAGATCAACACTTACTCCACTTTTTATTCTGTGTTTTTTACCTTTTATGGGTAAAGGCATTGGAACTCATATATCTACATAAACTTATTTATTGAGTTATAATATAAACCATCATTAATTTATAAACCACTATTAATTTATAAACCACCATTAATTACATCTTAGTTAATATTTAGTTAGCATAGTTAAAATTTATTTAGAAGGATGTGGAATTATTCTGAAAGATTTTGAAGCAAATACCCAATCAATTGGTTCTGCAATGACTGAACCAGCCTTAAATATGGGGGAATTTCCTTAGTTTCGAATTTTCGGAGATTCTGATTTTTCAGAGGTTTTTTAATTCCTATCCATTTATGAACCTTCACACCAAAATATCTATAGAAATTGTTACACAGAAAATTCGAAAAAATATGATCTGATAAAAAAATGGTAATTAAACCAACTCAAAAGTAATAATACAACGAGGAATCAACCTGGCAAACTATAGAAGCAATATAAGGAAAAGAAAAGCAGGAACTGGAACTGCCGCCCCAACTACTCAGGAAGTAACAAGGGTACGCACACCGCGCAAAGAAAATCATGAAGTCCTGGCAACGGTAGGAAGCCTCTTAGGTTCAAAGAGGGTTAACTTACAGTGCATGGACGGCGTTGTCCGAATGGGCCGAATCCCTGGATCCAAGAACAAGAAGATGTGGATTCGTGAAGGTGATGTCGTAATTGCCACTCCATGGGAAATTCAGGATTCCAAAGCCGATGTCATATGGAAATACACAAGGCCGCAGATAGAGTGGCTTGAGCGCAAAGGCTACCTTAAATAACTTCCTGATGAATTATAAGACTCAATTCACAAAAAAGAACTCTTTCGATACTATTTGGTTTTAACCAGTGCCAAGGTTAAACCTCTCATTCCTCTTTTCAATAATTCTTTAATATTGACAATAAAATAGATTTTGGGATCAGCTCCAGAACAATTTTAAAAGTTTTCTGCTCTTTTCAGTAATCCTGTTTTATCCTTTCTTAAAATGGGAAGAGTACTACAGAAGATCCCAACAGATATGGTGCCGATGGTTGGAGGGTGGTCTATGTATGGGTTTTCTGTACTAACTGAAAAGAGAAATTGAGTGAAAGATTGGGTTTATAGTTTAAAAAATTGGGGTTAAAAGCAGGCAACTTCAGATGAAAGACATTCTTATGATTTTTTTCCATTATTATGAGTAAAATTTATATAATTTGACTGTATAGTATGAACGTTAAAAATAAAGAGACGTATAATCTGTTATTAAAAACTAATTTCTGTTTTTAATCAAAGAGCTCTATACAATCTTATTTTTAAGCAAATGACTATCCGTTGTAAACGGAGGTGAAAAGAAAATGGCTTTTAATGACAGAAACTCCTTCCGGGGAAGAGACAGCAACCGGGGAGGTTTCGGAGCCCCAAAGGAAATGCACAACGCAATCTGTTCCGACTGCGGCGCTGAAACTCAGGTCCCTTTCAAACCTGATCCCGACAGACCGGTTTACTGCAGAGACTGCCTTCCTAACCACAGGAAGCCCAGAGAGAACCGCTACTAATTTCGAATTCATTCGAAAAATTTCACTTGACAGATTCTGTCCGTTTTGCTTAGCTTGGACGGGTAAAACGGACCACTTATTTTTATAATGTATTTTATTTAATGATTCTGCTTTACACATATCATTTGCTACAGTTTTGAGCTTTCTTTGAGACTCTCTTTTAATCAAAAAACGTCTCCTATCACCTGCTATATCTTTTTTTTGAGCTAATTTTGTTCCTGTCTGATTTTATTCCTGTTAATCGATTTTTTGATAGGTAAATTTATATAATTGAAATACTATGTAGGAGTAGTTGAAAATTAAGAGACGTATAATTGTTATTAAAAACCATTTTTTTTGTTTTTAATCAATAAATTTTATACAATCTTGTTTTTACTCTATAGATACCCGCTATAAGCGGAGGTGAAACAAAAATGGGTTTTAATGACAGAGGAAATTCTTACCGGGGTGGCAGAGACGGCAACCGTGGTGGAAATGGTGGTTTCAGAGGCGGCAACAGCGGTCCCAGAGAAATGACTAAAGTAACCTGTTCTGACTGCGGTGTTGAGACTGAAGTTCCATTCAAGCCAACCGAAGGTCGGCCGGTTTACTGCAGAGATTGTCTTGCTAACCACAGGAAGTTCTAATGATTATCTGCATTGAGTGTTAATTTCTTTATTGAATTAACACTCAATTCATTTTCACTATTCGTTTTTTTATTTACTTTGTTTTTCGTCTCTTGTTTTTACGAATGCGTCCAGAAATCAGAAACAGAACAATTTAATTGCACCTGTTCAAAACAGTAAATGTCTTTGATGGCACCCATAAAAGAAGGAAAAACAAGAGGAATTGGGAATAAAAAACAGTAAACTCAATTCAGCATTGAAATCATTAAGATAAAAATCAGCAGAGGAGGAATTAATCTGGCTAATTACAGGAGCACAATTCGGAAAAGACAGGCAGGATCTAATAAACCAGTAGGACCAGGAAACGGTCCCCAGGAAGTAACAAGGGTACGAACTCCACGTAAGGACAGAAACGAAGTTCTGGCAACAGTAGCAAGTTTACTTGGCTCAAAACGAGTTACGCTACAGTGCATGGATGGAGTAGTCCGAATGGGCAGGATTCCCGGTTCCAAAAAAAAGAGAATGTGGATCCGAGAAGGCGATGTTGTCATAGCCAACCCCTGGGAAGTTCAGGATTCAAAAGCCGATGTTACCTGGAAATATACAAGACCCCAGATCGAATGGCTTGAAAGAAAAGGGTACCTTAATTAAAAGATACCTTAAACATACTTCATTAACTTTTCATAGCACTACCTTAACTGTAGCTTCAATCAACCAATGGTTTTGAATAATTGCAATATATTTTAAATAATTGCAATATTAAACTACAAACTTATAATTAAAAATCCCACAAACAACCTGCGGATTAATACTACAACAGTTTTTCAATTTTGATCAATTCATCAGTTCCTCTTTACTCAAAATTTCTTTCATTAATACAATTTCCTTAACAGGCATTTTCTTTCCAAAATCCTTGATTTCTTTTCTAGCCTTCACGATTCCCTCAATGGGGGAAACACCTTTCGAGCAGACTACCCTGCATTTGGCATGGAATTCACAGCCCCACCAACCGAATTTACTGTTGGCAAGCATAAGCCTTGATTCATCATCCGCCTTACGGGGGTCAATATGGAATCTATACAGCTTTGCAAGAACAGCTGATCCCAAAAAATCATTGTCTTTTCTCGAGATTGGGAAGGAACCCACACACGCAGCACAGAGTATGCAGTTTGTATACTTTCCAAGCTCCTTTACGGCATCAGGCTGCATGAACTTCTCCTTCACAGGGAGGGGGGTCAGAAGCCGGTTTAAGGTCAGCTCGAGAATCGTCTGCTAAGGCATTCCCGAGGGATGCATTTATCCCTCCCTGAGCTGCTACGGAATGGGGACGGAGAAGGCGCACTCTGAAAACGATGGCTGTATCAAGCCCTCTGTTTACCGTCTCAATTGCAGCCCGAAGACCAGTCAGTCCGGCTCCAACTATGACCACGTCATGTAAATTGATAGGATATCCTGCTTTTATTTCTGCATTTTCCAATTATTTCCTCTCGGGTTTGATTTTAATAATGATGGGTTTGCATAAAATTGACCTGAAACCCCTTGAAAAAAAAATCTGCTTAAGAATAATCTATTTTAATAAATTTTGCTTGCGTAAATTTTGCTTATCAGAATTTACATGTAAAGTTACTCAGTTCTATCGAGAAGGTCTCATAGTTTACGGAATAGTCGATAGGGCATTCGATAACAGTTACTTTATTCAGAGAAAAAGCTTTTTCCAGAACTTCTGCAAGGTCGTCCCCTTCTTTGACTTTGATGCCTGCAGCCCCGAAACTCTCGGCAAAGAGGGAAAAATCAGGGTTTCCATAATCCAGTGCAAAGTCCTCAAAATGCATTTTTTTCTGCTTCCATTTAATAAAGCCAAAGGCATTGTCATTGAGAATAAGGACAACAACATGGATTCCATAGCGGACTGCAGTCTCGAGCTCCTGACAGTTCATCATAAAGCCCCCGTCCCCGCAGATTGCAAGTACGCGGCGTTCCGGATGAAGAAGCTTTGCGGCAATACCGGACGCGAGCCCTGCGCCCATAGTTGCAAGAGCATTGTCAAGGAGCACAGTGTTCGGAGTATAGGTCTTGTAAAGGCGGGAGAACCAGAGTTTATAAATTCCGTTGTCCAGTGTGATTATGTCTTCTCTCCCAAGCACTTTCCTGACATTCATAACGACCGTCTGCGGGAGAGGAGGGTAACTTTTCCTGGCAGGAGCACTTATTTTTTCATCTATAAAAAGCCTGGTGTGTTCAAAGATGGGGAACTCTCGCTTTTCCGGGATGTTTGCGGCAAGTTCCCTGATTGAAGAGGCAATATTTCCAATAATTTCTATCTCAGGATTAAAGTACCTGTCAGGTACTGACTCAACAAAATCGATGTTTATGATCTGTTTATCCAGTTCCCTGTTCCATAGGTAGGGAGGATATTCCACGATATCGTATCCTACTGTAATAATCAGGTCTGCCCCTTCAATTCCACAGTTAACATAGTCCCGGGCATGGATTCCTGTGGCAAAAAGACTGTAAACGCAATCATCCGGAACTACACCTTTTCCCATCTGAGTGTGTACCAGGTAAATACCCGTACTTCTTGCAAAATCCTCCAGTTCTTTGGCAATGGCTTTCCGGTTAGCCCCCGAAGAAACGATAATCAGGGGGTTTTTAGCCTCACAAATCAGAGCTGCAGCTTTTTTCACGATTTCAGGATCAGGGAAAGGAATTTTTATTTCACTTTTTTTTTGCACTACTGCATCGGTTTCTTCCTCAGCCACATCTTCCGGAAGCTCAATGTGCACAGCTCCCGGCCTTTCAGCTTCCGCATGTTTGAAGGCATTTCGGATAACCGTGGGGATCATCCCCGGGTCGGTGATGGATACAGCTTTTTTGCAAAGTGGCTCCATCATCCTTACAACATCTACAAGCTGGAAACGGCCCTGCCAGTTGTCAATTAGGGCCTTCTGCCCGGATATGGATATAAAGGGAGCTCCTGTAAGCTGTGCCTGGGCAACGCCTGTAACAAGGTTCGTCGCTCCCGGACCAAGGGTTGAAAAGCAGACCCCTGGTTTTCCTGTCAGCCTTCCGTAAGCTGCAGCCATAAATGCCGCAGCCTGTTCATGCCTTGTTACGATCAGTTTTATGTTCGAGTTTCGTAGAGATTCGAGAAGGTCAAGGTTTTCTTCTCCAGGAAGTCCAAAAATATATTCCACACCTTCCTCTTTAAGCTGAGCAACAAAAAGGTCCGAAGCTTTCATAAAAAAACCCCAATATTAATCAATATTTATTTGTTAACCACGACGGTCTTTATATTTACAAATTCCTTAAGCCCGTAATACGAAAGCTCCCTTCCTATTCCGGAGTTCTTGATCCCTCCAAAAGGCAACCTCGGATCGGACACCCCCATTGATGGTTACAAAACCTGACCTGATTCTTTTTGCCAGCCTTCCGGCTCTCTCCAGGTCTGCAGACCAGACATCGGCTCCGAACCCGAACTCCGTGGAGTTTGCAATCTCCACAGCTTCATCATCCTTTACCATGATTACGGGCGCAATAGGCCCAAAGACCTCAACACTGCAGGCCATCATGTCCGTACTGGCTGCAGGGATAAGGGCAGGCCTAAAGAAAAAGCCTTTCTCACGTCCCTCCCCGTATACGTAAGGTTCTACACTTTTCTTTTTTGCATCTTTAAGGGTCTTTTCAAGGCTGTCGACAGATTCTTTTTTTACTACCGGCCTGATGTCAGTTCCCTCATCCACGGGATCTCCGATCTTCATTGGCTTTCCCATTTCTTTCGTAATAATCTCGGCATACACCCGCTTGTTCTGCCTGAGTACCTCAACTACCCGTGCAATATACGTGGTTCTTTCCTCAACCGAAAAAACCCCCCATCCTGAAAAAGCAGCCCTGGATTTTTCAATCTGGCCCTCACAATCCCCGAAAGACAACACCTCGTAAGTCCAGTTTACCTCTTCAGTATAAGGATTAGCGAGTTTAATATTCATTACTACCCCTCGAAAAAGGGTCCTTGAGTAATATTAGAATTCCCGGTATTATAATTTAAGGGCAGGTAAAACCCTCAAAAGGAAATAAATGCTCTGAATTACCTCTAGGTACCAGTTTCTGAGATGAAATCCGATTTCATCCGGTAGATTAAAAATGAACTAAATAAGGGAACTGTGTTCAGAAACTGGCAGTAACAATTATAAAACTGGAATATTAATTATAAAACACTCAATTTCACATGGGGGAAAAATATGAGAAAAGCACTGCTTATTTTAATAGTTCTGTTCAGCGTGTTCCTGGCGATAGGATGTGCAGGCAATGAACCTGCAACTCCAACTGAGGAAATGGCTCCAACTGAGGAAATGGCTCCAACTGAAGAAATGGCTCCAACTGAAGAAATGGCCCCAACTGAAGAAATGGCTCCAACTGAGGAAATGGCTCCAACTGAGGAAATGGCTCCAAATGATGCCGAAAATGTAACCGAGGAAGGAGGCGCATTCGAAGAGGAAATTATAGCTGAAGAGGAAATTACAGCCGCAGAGGAAGCAGATACTGAATCTGCAACCACTACAAACAGGACAGGAGTAATCAAAGTAACTCCTACTAATTAAATAGTGAAAGTGGCAGCTTAGAAGCCTGCTTTTTAATTTTAGCAGGTCACAGTATAAAAATCAGGTAGCAGGTTCACCGAGCTTGACAAATATCGTAATATAGACGAATGAAGGTATTCAAAAACAGCTATCATTTTTTGATTGGAATACATAGCTTTTAAACTGCCATTTTTTAGATATGCGATTTTAAATACATCGTTTTTCTATCAATTAAGCCAAATTTATTCTTTTTCTGGTTCTCAAGTTACTGAACCCATTTCAAATAGCCTTATTTTTAAGAGCTTTCTGTCATTCCAGAAAAGACAAACTCATTCTAGAGTGGGTTTATTCAAAACCTATCGAATCTGATGGTAAACTTTTGGAAAAAAATTGCTTGATTTACTCATACCTTAATCTAATATAATATTAGACGAGGGTACGTATGAAGGCAACACATATCAAAAATAATGTCAAAGAAGTTGACGTTTATATCCCATGAAATTAAGATTTCATGAGTTTTACGCTTCTTCCTATAAAATTGGTTTTGGGATGAGCTCAACAATAGAAAACCAATTTGTAAGTTGAACTTTAATACCAGGCAAAAGTATCTTGAACTTTTTTTAAAGCTCCGCTCACTTCGGCGAGCATGAAAAGATCTGGTACTGGAAATCTGCATAGTTTTCTAGCGGCAAAATAGAACCGACCTGGCCTTTACTTTTCCCCCACCCTTTCTCTCACAAAATCATAAATCATGCCTGCAACATTGATTTCGCAGCATTCTTCTATGCCTTCGAAGCCGGGGGAAGAATTAGCCTCGCAGACTTTGAAATGGTCGCCGTTGAAGAGGAGGTCAATGCCGGCGATGTCGAGGCCAAAAGTGCGAGCGGTTTCGGTTGCCAGCTGTTCTATCTCGGGGGTCATGTCGAATTTGCGGACTTCTCCGCCTCTGGAATAGTTGGACTTGAAACTGCCTGCGGGAGCGATTCTTTCCATACAGGCGACTGCCCGGCCTCCGATTACGAGGATTCGGAGATCTCTTCCAAGGCTGGATTTAATAAACTCCTGAAGGATTATGTTTGCATTGGGGTTGGTTACGTGGATCAGTTCCATAAGGTCCCGGAAATTGTCGTGTTTTTCCGAGAGGAAGATGCCTTTGCCCATGGAGCCAGAGAGGGCTTTTACTATAAGGGGGAAACCCAGGTATTTTTCAACCAGAGCTATGTTAACCGGGTTTTTGGCAAACATTGTTCTGGGAGAGGAAATTCCTCTTTCTGCCAGGATCTGCTGGGAGTAGAGTTTGTCCTTGACGGTATCAATGCTCTGCGAAGAATTAAAAACACGGACTCCGAGGCGTTCCAGGTGGCGGATAATCGCAAGTGCGAAGTAGGTTGTACCTGCACCCATTCTCGGCAGGAGAAAGTCCGGAAGAGGGACAACTTCCCCATCCAGAAGAATGCTTTTCCTGTCATCTCTTGTTACAATAAGGTCGAACTGGTCGGGCTTTACTACCCTGAGCTCTATTCCCTTTTCACCCGCAACCTTGATGAAGCGGTGAATTTCGTACAGGTCGGGCCTTAATTCGGCAGCCGCACTCTTGTAAAGAATCCATCCTTCCATTCATAAACCTTCATCAGGAAACCCCTGAGTCTTTAGCTCAGGGGTAGTTGACTCATCCGCTCCACCCTGTGGGGAAGTGTCTCTTAATTTAAAGAGAGATCCATGTCTATTTATTTTAGTACATGACTATAGTTCTATATATCGAAAAAGAAAAAGAATGTAAAATCAGAAGGGAAAATCTTTCCGAATTTACTGAATGTCCCCCCCGATCTCAGAATATCTGGGGTTGATTTCCACAGCTTTTCTATATGCACCCTCAGCTTCTTCTTCACGTCCGAGGAAACTCAGGCAGACAGCTTTTCCAAACCAGGAGTCGGCAGTTTCCGGATCGAGCTTAAGTGCCTTTTCATAGGTTTCCAGGGCTTCTTCAAAGCGTTTGAGTTGAGCTAACACAAAGCCGAGGCTTGAGTAGGCTTCCAGATATTCAGGGTCAAGCTGTGTGGCTTTTCTGTATGCTTCGACAGCTTCTTCAAACCTCTGCATCTGGCTGAGGGTAAAGCCTTTGTTATACCAGACATCGGAGTTTTCGGAATTGATCTCAATTGCTTTTTCAAATGCGTTGATTGCTTCCTCATACCTCTCCAGATTTTCCAGGTCTATCCCCATATTATTCCAAGCATCGTCATTTTTAGGGTCAATTTCCACGGCTTTTTCATAGGCTTTCAGAGCCTGCTTGTAACTGCCAAGGCTATCTAAATCCACTCCTTTGTAATACCAGGCTTCAAGAAAATCAGGGTCAATGCCGAGTGCTTTATCGTATGCAACTATTGCTTCATCGTAGTTTCCCATCTGTCCGAGAGCTATACCCCTTCCTGCCCATGCCTCTTTATACTCCGAATTTTCCTCAAGGACTTTATCATAGGCTTCAACAGCCTCTTCGTATTTTTCTGCCTGGCTGAGGTTCAGGGCTTTTCCATACCATGCGTTGGGATAATCCGGCTTGAGCTCAAGAGCTTTTTCATAGGCTTCGACTGCTCTGTCATATTCTCCCACCTGGGAGTAGGAAAAAGCCATGTTGTTCCAGATATCTGCATCTTCAGAATTTATTTCAATAGCTTTTTGATAGAGTTTGAGAGCTCCCTCAAACTGTCCAAGGCTTTCAAGAGCTGCAGCCTTATTATTCAATAGATAAATATTCATTGGATCTCTGTCAATCGCCTTATCAAAGGCAACTATTGCTTCATTAAACTTACCAAGCCTGAGAAGATCAAGACCACACTCATTAAGTTCGGCTGCAAGAATTTCGTTGCTGACTTCTTCTCCTGCCACACTTCCCGAGTCGTCCAGTACATACATATCCCCGGAAACAGCCCCCTCTTCTGTTTCAGTTTTTTCATCTTTTTCCCCTCTTGCGAAAGGTTCGTCCTTTTGTTTTCCAGAGTTCATGTCCAAATTCCCTTTATTATCTTTTACAATTAAGACCCAACATTTTTCAAATGTCGTGTTCGTTATCTACTTAAGCCTATTGTTCTTTATGATCTATACATCTGTCATTTATGGCTTTTATAGCCTCTCCCCAAAAAGTAGTCTGAAAAGTCCGGAAAAGGGGAATAGAAAAAGAAGAAGATCAGAAAAATCCGGAAAACGTAAAATAGATCCGAGAGAATGAAACCAATCAGGGAAACTATGGTAAGTGTTTGGAAGAATGTACAGCAAAATCGCCCGGAAATTCTGAAAGCTGTTCTTTTTGATATGGACAACACTCTTTTTGATTTCGTAGCCGTAAAACTCATTGCATGCAGGGAGATCCTTTCCTATCTTGGAGGGGGAGATAGGAACCTTAAGGAGGATCCTGCAGAACTTTTCAGTTATTTCCTCAGGGGAACTTACGGGTTTGAAGATTATGAAAACATAAAGGACTACATGCAGGAGAGAAAGGTTTTCACAGAACAGGCATATCTGCAGTGCTGTGAGATCTATGACAGGGAAAAACTGCAAAACCTTGAACTATATCCCGGGGTAAGGGACACCCTTGAGGAACTGAAGAAACTTGGTCTCAGGCTTGCAATAATAACCGACTCCGATAGGTACCATGCCCGTGCAAGACTTATGAAAGTAGGGCTTCTTGATTCATTTGAACTCCTTGTGTCTGCAGATATGACAGGTACGAAAAAACCGGATCCTGCCCATTTTCTCTTTGCTCTTGATATCCTCGGGCTAAAGCCAGAAGAAAGTCTTGTGGTGGGAGATAGCATTAAAAGAGATATGGCTCCTGCACGCAGACTAGGCTTAAAAACAGCATATGCTTCCTATGGAGACTGGAGACCCACAGAAGAAACAGAACAATGCTTTGATTTTCAGCTTAAAACCTTTCAGGATCTGATAGGATATATCGGCACCCTGAATGGCATGTTATGTTCAGACAGGTATATAAAGAAAAATCAAATTGATCCGTAAATAAAAGTCAGTCAGATACAAGAATAAGAAAAAAAGATAATTTCAGCCGCCATGCCTGTTAATCCCTTAACAAGTTTTCTGGCTAACGGCTTTTTCTGGTTAACGAGTTTTTCTGGCTAACGGCTTTTTCTGGCTTCTTCTGTAGTTTATCTGAAAAATGCTCTATAATTAAGGTTGCTTAAATAAGGTCTGAGTATATAGGGTTTATATCGACTGCCCTTTCGTAGGCTTCCATTGCTTTCTGGTGTTTCTTAACCCTGTCGTATACTATTCCTTTACCAATCCAGGCCTTTGTAAAGCTCGGGTTGATATTTATAGCTTTTTCGAAAGCTTCAAGCGCTTCTTTGTATTTCTCAAGGTCTCTTAGAGCAATTCCCTTGTTGTACCAGAATCTTGCATTCTCGGGATTTGCTTTGATCTTGTTCTCAAAAATCTCCACAGCTTTCTCAATGTATAATCTTGCTTCATCATTCTTCCCGAGCCAGCGCAGAGCAACTCCTTTGTTGTAAAGGGCTTTTCCGTTAGTCGGGTTTAACTCAAGTGCCCTGTTAAAAGCATCAAGAGCTTCCTGATAACTCTTTATTTTACAAAGCCCCATTCCTTTCTTGCACCATTCGCTTGCACTCATAGAGCCCATGTCGTAGTTCTTTGAATAGAGCCGAATAGCTTTCTCAAGGTCATCCATTGCATCTTCGTATGCTCTCATCTCCCTGAAAGCCATTCCACGCCTGTACCATATTTCCGGGTCTTCAGGAGCAAGGGATATAGCCCTGTAGAATGCATCCAGAGCTTCCTCGTATTGCATGAGATCTAAGAGAAGTTCAGCTTTGAAGCACCAGGTTCTAGCATCGTCAGGATTGATCTTAAGAGACCTGTCAAAAGCATCAAGAGCCTCCTCGTACTTCATGAGGCTTTTGAGTACAATCCCTTTGCTAAACAAGATTTTTGCATTATCAGGGCTTATTTCAAGAGCCTTATTGTATGCATCCAGAGCTTCTGCAAACCTTTTTAGTTCATGGAGTGCAACGCCTTTATTGTACCATTCATTTGAAGTCATAATTTTACCACACCTTTTTGAGCTACGTTTTTCCACCGCTTTACCACATCTACATTAAACAACAATATTAAACAACAATATTATATGCTTTTAGAGCATCAAATTGGTTTTGTACTTTAGTTCCTTATCATATGTAAGGACAGATAAACAGTTACGCACAATAATTTACGTTTTATTCTTTTTTAAACATTTTGAAATATTCATAAACAATATTATTTTAAAAATATAGTTTTACAAATAGAATTCTGGGTTAGGCATATATATAACAAACCTGTGGTATTTTAGATAATAAATCAATAAATTTAATATCATTTGACGAATACATAATTGGTATAGATTATATACACTCACCATTATTTGTATATCGACACACTTGTTGTAGATTTTATGTATCCCTCTTCTTTTGTACATAGCAGTCAAGCCCCATTTCTGCCAAAAAGTTTTCCAGATTCCCCCTGAAAAGCAAATAAGCAAAGGTAGGGCAGATGTCTTCCGGATAAAAAGAAGCCGATTTCTATGTGCGACCTGTATGGAGATCATTACCTGTCACCCTAATATCGAAGTTGCGGCAGGGTTCTCAAGGAATTTCAACGAAGCCATGTAATATTTACGGAAAATCTAATTATCAGGATAAATTTGATTCTAACAGGAAAATGTAATTTTAGAAGAATCTGTAATTTTAATGAAGTGCTCCATTTTAAAGAGTGTATAATAGGATTTGTAAAAAGTATCTTTGATAAAATTATTAAAAATTATCCCACTTATATCCAGGGGACTAAATAACTAAATTTAGTAAGATTCATTTCAAGCAATTTTTGAGTAAATGTTATAAACAGAATTGATAAGCATATTAATAGGATGTAAGTAAAGAGGATATCTTCAGAAGTGTGTAAATAAAACTCTTAAGATGCATCAAAGAAATCTGGCAAATTTCAAACCCCTGAACAATCTGTTAGAGTATGCAGAACCTGAAAAGGAGAAAGAAAAGGAAATTTCACCTTTAAATAGATCTGATTTCCTTATAAGAGTATTACTGCTTATAAGAAAGTAAATTTTCTCCCTGATTCAAATCCGGCTACGTCTCAGAACCATCCCTACCCTTGCTTTCAATTCCAGAGGATTAAAAGGCACGGCAACGCAATCGTCAGCTCCTGATTTAAAGGCTTTAACACTGTCTTCTGCTTTATTCCTTTCACTCATCATCATAACAGGAATCCACCAGCACCTTGGGCTGGCTTTAAGTTGTCTGCAGATTTCAAAGCCATCTGTATTCAGAAAAGCTGTATCAAGCAGTACCAGGTCTGGTCTTTCTGCATTTACTGCTTCAAGGACTGAAATGCTGTCCGAGGCATTGACAACGTTGTAGTTTTCAGCTTCAAGAACCTTCTTAAGGGCATGGTGGATATTCTGCTCATCACCCATAATCAGGATTTTTTCCCTGACATCATGAAGGTTTTCAATCCTAACTTTTACTAACTCTTCCGAAACAGAAAGAGTTCGGGCAATATCTCTTTCACTTATCTCAGGTTGTTCTTCTATAAGCTTTAAAATTTCACGGTCAAGATTAATGTTATGCATTTCCCTCCACCTCATACAGTATAGATTTTCTTAGGTATTAAACATTTCTCAAATATTAAAAAGAAGAGAATCTCTAAAAATATACACAGTGAAGCGAGGGAAAACGGAGTTCTCCAAATATTTAGGAGATTTTGTATGAATCGCCTGACTAACCAATAATGAGATAAGTTTATAACCGTAAATAGCAAGTTAATATTGGAAATAATAATCACTTACAGAGAACAGCCACCTCTGAGATGATAACAATGGACCCACTTGAAAAAATCTTTGGAAAAACCGCACAGATGACCGTCCTTAAAAATCTGATCGAGCACCAGAACGAATCAACCTACCTATCAGGGATAGCAGAAGAGACCGGTCTTTCCCACTCCAGTGTATCAAGAGTCATTACCCCGCTAATAGATACGGGTATTGTCATAGAAAAACCTCTTGGAAAGCAGATCCGGACCTTCCAGTTGAATATGGAAAGCGACGCGACAAGATTGATCATAGATTTTTACTATAAAATTAACCAGATGCTGGAATAAGCTTCAAAGCGAATTCCTGAAGGCGTAAGTTAGGGACAGGGCAATCTTACTGTCCCTTTTTTATTTTTGCATGAATAGTGTTGACTTTGCAAGAATGAGTTTCCAAACCGAGTTCTGGTTTGAGCCCTTCCGGGATATTTATTATTTAAGGCTTTCTACATATTCATTTGCAGCCGTGGCTGCGATTGCTCCATCACTCACCGCTGCTACAAGCTGCCAGATAGGAGTGTCGCGACAATCTCCTGCGGCATAAATTCCCTTCTCTGAGGTTTCCAACCAGCGACCGGTCTTGATGAAGCCTTCATTATTTTTTTCCACACTAACGAATTCAGTATTCGGATGAATGCCCACGTAGATAAAAACACCATTAGTAGAAAGCTCCCGTGATTCTTTGCTGTTGCGGTCTTGCAGGATAACTTTTTCGACCTTTTTAATCCCTTCTCCGCCCCCTACTATTTCCAGGACAAGAGTGTTGAGGATGAACTCAATGTTTGGAGTTGCAATGGCCCTATCCTGAAGGATTTTTGCAGCTCTCAAACGGTCCCGCCTGTGGACAAGATATACCTTCTGGGCAATCTTTGAAAGAAGAAGAGCATCTGTAACGGCTGAGTTGCCGCCGCCCACAACAACTACAGTTTTGTTTTTGAAAAAAGGCCCATCGCAGATTGCGCAGTAGGAGACCCCCTTGCTGATAAGTTCCTTCTCTCCTGGCACATTCAGATGCTTTGGATTTGCGCCTGTGGCAATGATTAAGGCTTTTGCTTCCAGGTCCCCGCTGTCCGTTGAGACGATTTTTTTTGCCCCTTCTGTCCGGATCGAGACAACTTCAGTAATCTTGGTCTTTACCCCGGCTTCCAGAGCATGTGTTCTATATTTTTCCATCAGTTCAGGTCCGGAAATTGATGAAAAGCCAGGATAGTTTTCCACAATATCTGCCATAGAGATCTGGCCGCTTATCTCGTTTCTTTCCAGGATAAGGGTCTCAAGCCCGAAACGAACAGCGTAAATTCCCGCTGCAAGCCCTGCGGGCCCCCCTCCTATAATAATCAGATCGTACATACTTACCTCCCAGAATCCAAAAATGAGTTAAAAAAATAAAGTTTTAACGCGCCTTCACGTAATGCGAGCTATAGCATCGGCCTTTTTGGGAAGACCCGTAAAAGCAGGCTCACCATCGATAAGAGTTGTAGGAACCCCGACTATGCCATACTTATCAGTAAGAGCCTGACCCTCCGGGGTCTCTACATCAACTTCCTCATACTCGAAATCGTATTCCGATTTAAGACCTTTCCAAAACCTGCGTGTTGCCGGACATGCCGTGCACCAGGTGGCGTGAATGAGCGTAACCTTTACCATAAAAAGACATCTCCAATAAATACAATTATAAGCCTTATTCCTGTTATTAGTTTTTAAATATAAATACGTTGAGTGTATCCGTAAATCTGTAAATAAATCCTCAGATTCCCCGGATAAGCCTGCGGCGCCAAAAGCTTTAAACTAATAAGCTCCTAAAGCGGGTTATGCTCACATTTATAGGGCTGGGACTTTTTGACGAATACGATATTTCCTTAAAAGGACTTGAGGCTGTCCAGGAAGCTGACATTGTATATGCTGAGTTCTATACTTCCTGCCTCATGGGAACAAACCCTAAAAAAATGGAACATCTCTACGAAAAGAAAGTCCATTTACTCTCAAGGGAAGATGTGGAACAGCAACCTGATTGGCTGAATGAAGCAAAAGACAAAAATGTCGTATTTCTCACAGGTGGAGATACAATGGTCTCCACAACTCACGTTGACCTGCGCCTCAGGGCCGAAAAGCTCGGGATAGAAACCCGCCTGGTTCATGGGGCGTCCATTACCTCAGCAGTCTCGGGGCTTACCGGGCTTCAGAACTACCGTTTCGGAAAATCCGCAAGTATCCCGTACCCCTACGAAAGCAGGCGAGGAGCCAGGATTATTTCGGAAACTCCCTATGATACCATAAAACTAAACTCCGAACTTGGTCTCCATACCCTTGTCTTTCTGGACATCGACAAAGATAAAGGGTATATGACCGTCAATCTTGCGCTTGCACTCCTGCTGGAAGTTGAGAATAAAAGAAGGGAAAAGGTAATGGACAGGGCTGTTGCTGTGGGAATCGCAAGAGCAGGCTCTGAGAAACCCGTGGTAAAAGCTGACTACGCAGAAAACCTGAAGGATTTTGATTTTGGAAAGCCTCTTCATATCCTGGTAATTCCCGGAAAACTGCATTTCCTTGAAGCTGAAGCTCTTGTGAAACTTGCAGCCGGTCCTGAGAAACTTATGGAAGGGATTGAATAAGATCAAATAAAAAAACCGAGAGAATAAATACTGTTAAAAGGACTCCCTGGTGGTCAAGATGCCTGCCGATTTGAATGAAAAGGTCAACCGATACGAGGATCTGTTAAAAAGGGCCCTGCAGAAAGCAAAGTATGCTCCAATCCCCAATTCCCATATGCGTGCAGTAGCAGAGGATTACTACACAATGGCAGAAGCCTATTATAAAGACGGAGTCTACTTTCTTGAGAACAGAGATCCTGTAAACGCCCTGGCTTCTTTCAGCTATGGACACGCCTGGCTTGATGCTGGGGCAAAACTCGGGGTCTTTGCTGTAGATGACGAGACTCTTTTTACGATATAAGAGACCTAAAAGAACAGTACTGGAATAAAATAATCGGAAATATAGTAACCCTTACATAGATATAGGAATAGAAGGTAAGGAATCCTGAAAACGAAACCTGAAAAGTTAAAAAAATTAATAAACAAAAAACGCACATGAATTCTTTGAATAACAGGTACACATAATTAAAAGTTGAAAGATTAAAGAATATTAAAAGTTGAAAGATTAAAGAACATTAAAAGTTGAAAGATTAAAGAATATTAAAAGTTGAAAGATTAAAGAATAATAAGAAGTAAAAAGTTAAAACTTATAACTGAAAGTTGAGATTTTAAAAGCTTAAACTGAAAAAACCATATCATAAGTAAAGTTTATAAATACAAACGCTTATTCGAAGCCAAAACAATTAAAATAATCAATGTACTTTACTCTACTCTTTAAATATTGTAACATTTTCCCTGCTCCGGGAATATCTTAAAAACGTATACTGAATAACTACGGTGGACAATTATGAAGAACTTTCATGTGGTACTTGAAGCAGCTTGGTTGGTTAGAGATGTAAAAACGGCTGATGATGCAATAGGAGTTGCGATTTCCGAGGCTGGAAAACGCCTGAACCCCAAACTGGATTTTGTAGAAGTTGATGTGGGAACTACGTCCTGCCCGGCATGCGGTGAGCCTTTTAGCAGTGTTTTCATAGCGGCAAATACTGCTCTTGTAGGGCTTATTTTTGAAATGAAGGTTTTTGATGCCGAATCTGCGGAACATGCGGAAAGGATCGCAAAATCCGTCATAGGAAAGTCTCTCCGTGACATCCCGTTGACAGTTGTCGAAGTCACGGAATTCGAACGGTCAGTCGAAAAAAGCGAACAGCAGCAGAAAGGCAAGGCAAGCAAATAAACAGGTTTCCTTCCCTGAACCTGTTGAAAATGACGGGGCAGAGGGAGGAGTGCCTGCAAGGCTTCTTCTCAGACAGCTCTTCCGTAGCCCGGGGTTAAAAAACCGCTGGTAAAAAAAAGCTTTTATCACGACAGAAATGAATAAATCAGTGATTTTATCTTTTCCTGAGTTTTACTTTACTTATCTTTCAAAAATATATTCTATCCCAAAACTCCCGGGCTCCTCCCAGACCCGCAAAAAAGAGGAAACTGTATGGACAGTATAATTTCCGTAGTGGGGCATACTGCCCTTGATTACATCGTCGATGTTGAAAAAATAGCCGAAAAAAATGAGTCTTCCCCTGTAATTGACTATGAAGAATATCCTGGTGGAGGGGCTGCAAATATTGCAGTTGCCATCGCAAAGCTGGGGGGAAAAAGCCAGCTGATATCTCCTGTAGGCACGGATTTTTCCAGCTCGGGATATGAAAAACTTCTTAAGGAAGCATGCGTTGACCTCTCCCGCCTTTACAGTATTGAAGACTTGAAGCTTTCCAAGGCTTTCATTTTCACGGACAGGGAAGACAACCAGGCCACCTATTTTTACTGGGGGGCGTCCTCAAAATTCAAAGAACTTGAGCCTGAATCTGCAGATTTTGTCCACCTGGCGACAGCAGATTGCGTCTACAATGCAAAGATAGCGCAGATTGCAGATTTTGTTTCCTTTGATCCTGGACAGGACCTGGTGACTTACTCAAAAGAAAAACTTGAAACAATCCTTGCCAATACTGATATCCTCTTTGCAAACCGGCACGAAATTAAGCGGGTTTCAGAGATGACTGGAAAAAGTTTTTCCGAACTCAGGGCTATGATTGATGTTATTGTTGTAACATATGACGCGGAAGGCAGCAGAATTTACACAGACGATGGCGAGTGGGCAATTCCTGTAGTTTCCGTAAAGGCTGTAGACCCTACAGGAGCAGGAGATGCTTACAGGGCAGGTTTTCTGCTGGCTTACACCAGAGGTTATTCCCTTCCCACATGCGGAAAAATAGGATCAACTGTAGCTTCCTTTGTCGTACAGACCCGAGGCTGTCAGACAAACCTTCCAACCTGGAAAGAGATGAAATCTCGCTATGAAGCCAGCTTCGGAGAATTATAACCTGGAAATACTAAAAAATAGGAATATAGAAGAGGATGCAGATGAAACTCGCAGCACTGATTTCTGGTGGTAAGGACTCGATCTTTGCCATTCACAAAGCCTTTGAAGAGGGGCATGAGGTCACCCACCTCATCAATATTATCCCCGCAAGAGATGACTCCTATATGTATCACTCAGTCAATCTCCATATGGTAGAACTGATGTCTGCCGCCAGTGGAATCCCATTGATCCAGCAGCAGTCCAGTGGAATCAAGGAACTTGAGCTGGACGACCTTACCCTTGCTCTGAAGAAAGTGAACGTTGATGGAGTATCTGTAGGCGCTATTGAGTCACAGTACCAGGCAAGCAGAGTGCAGAAGATCTGCGATTCCCTCGGGCTTAAGGTCTATGCTCCTCTCTGGCACAGGGACCCTGAAGAGCTCCTGAATGAGATGGCAAAAGTTCTCGATATCAGGATTGTCAGAGTTGCAGCCGATGGTATGGATCAGTCCTGGCTTGGCCGTCCTATTAATGTGAACTCAATCGAAAACCTCAAAGCCCTGAATCGCAGGTATATGGTTCATATGGCAGGGGAAGGCGGAGAATACGAAACCGTAGTCCTTGATGCTCCTTTCTTTAAAAAGCGCATAGAAATAGTAAAAAGTGAAATCGAGTGGGAAGGCGACACAGGCTCTTTAAATATCCTGGATGCAAAACTGGCCGATAAGACCTGATTTCCCACAAGCAACTGTTTTCTCATAACTGGCAAAAGCCCGATGCAGCCCCATTCCTGCATTCGAACTTTCCAGTTCTGGCGAATCTGTGCAGGCAGAAGTTCTGTGAAATTCCGTAAACATCTCAATGAGTTTGTTTTTAATTAATTCCTGTCATCTCTTAGAGCGTGTCTTGAAATTCAAACCATTTTTACAGTTGGATAGTTGTCATTGCTGACTTTAAATTCAGACTGTAAATTTATTACATCAGGCTTACTCGCTCGATGTATGAAAGCAAATACATTAGACATCATGGTTAAAATTTACACTTCCGGATTAATGTTTCCGATCCCTTCAGGTATGCGATACCCTGTTATCCAACTATCTCAGCTTGGTTTTCACATTTTGGGTTGTGGTGACAGTATCTATTATTAAATTAACTTAATACAAAAAATAGTTTAGCAGAATCAACAATTGAAAAATATATAAAAGTTGACTCTTATATCCCATGAAATTAAGATTTCATAGGTATTACGCTTCTTCCTATAAAATAGGTGCAAAAAAGCAGCGTCCGGAAGGAAAAATTATTTTAGGCTCCTTCCGGGCCGGGTTATCTAATAAGGATTTGAGTTGTGAGATTTCCCGGACAGGCTACTTCTTTGAGTAGTTTGCTTCTCCTGAGATTTTACTTTACTGAGATTTTACTTTACTGAGATTTTACTTTACTGAGATTTTACTTTACTGAGATTTTATTTTCCTAAAATATTAGTTCTTTTCAGATTTTTCCGGCTGTAGAGCCTTAATTTCTCCATGCTCTATACTGTATGTTTTGACAGCTTTCGGGGCTCCAAGAAGGAGCTTTCTTATCCTGTTATAGACGCTCGGGAATTTCTGGGAGTCCAGTTCTCCAAGGAGGTCTGCCAGGATCTTTACCAGTGGGATATGATACTTTGGTGCCATCTGGTCTATGTTTGCAAAGGCATTGAGCATGTTGACTGTGCTGTATTCGTTTACAGGGGCCAGCTTTCTCAGGATTTCTGCAAAGAGGGCCCTGCCTTCTTCGGTCTGGAGGGATTTCTTGCGGTTCCTTGCAAAGCTGCCGTAAAGGGCACGCTGATCGTTTGTCTGTTCGATCCTGAAGGCGGCTGACCTTTCCATTTCCCTGACCAGTTCGACTGCATCAACACTGCTATTGTTTCCTATTACTGCAAGGAAAGCTTCCCAGGCAACAAGGTTCTTCTTTGATTCGGCTTCAAAGGCCCTCAGGACTTCAATTTTATCTGGAGCCGAACTGTTCAGGTACGCGGCAAATGCGCTCAATCTGTCCGTTGCACAGGCTGCGGTCTCAAACTGCTGTTTTATCAGGGCATGGATTTCAGGGGTATCGAGGGTTGCAAGGACTCCGAGGCAGACATTTTTAGCCTGCCTGCTCTTGATCACCCTTGCTGTTTCTTCCAGAGATGTATCTTCCGGAACCGAAACATTTTCAAAGAAGTGGTAGGCGGAAATCATGGAATTCCTGTATTTCCAGGCAACTGCTTTCAGGAGCTTTTGCTTTACGTCATAAAGTTCCTGATAGTGGTGAGCAAATTCTTCGTCTTCTACGGACTCAAAGATAGTAAGGAACTGCCCTCCTGCCCTTTCGAGAAGTTGCCGGTCATTAAAGAGCCTGTAGTAGAGTTCTATAAAGTCTTCGGAGGGGGCCGAACCTGGAACTTTAAGGAGCCTCAGCTTTTCCCGGTCCACAAGGGTATAAAAGGCTGTAAACCTGCCCGTGATGTCGCTGTCCTTCCTGACCTGAAGCAGGAGCTCTTCCTGGCTTGCCCTGTAAATGAGTTTCCCGTAGAAGGAGTAACCTCTGTTCAGGGAAAGGAAAGAAGGCATGTCCACGTTTTCAATCGTAATCTCTTCAGTTTCCCCGCTGACCTTTACCAGGACTTCTGCAAGGTCTTTCCCGTTTTCATCCACAAGAGCTGCCCTGAACGGGAACTCCCAGGGTTTTCCTCCGGTAGGGACCTGTTGTTTGAGGAAGAAGGTAAACTTCCGAGAAGGCATGTCGTATTCGGCTGAGACCTCGACTACAGGGAACTTTGTCTGCTTCAGCCAGGTTTCGGCCATTTCCTTTAAAGGCTGCCCGCTTTCTTCTTCCATGGCTTCGATCCAGTCCTGCGTGGTCGCGTTGGAGTGTTTGAATTTTTTGAAATAACGGTCCAGGCCCCGGACAAAAGTATCTTTCCCTATGAGGGTTTCGACCATGCGCACGTATTCGGGGGATTTTACATACGTAACGGCAGTGATGAGGTCATTCGGGTCATTGAAGCCTTCAGGGATGATGGGCATAGACGCAGCTCCCGAGTCCAGGGCAAAAGTCCCTGATGCCGGAGCAAGCAGGTCGAGCACCCTGCCAAGCCTCTGGTAATCCTCTCCGAAAAGGAAGGCGTGGTACTGCTCTTCCACATGCACGGTCACAGCTTCATTTAACCAGATCTCAAAGGGGCTTTTTCCCGTAACCTCGGACCCGTTCTGGTTGTGGTAATATTCATGCACCTTGACACTTATCATGTACTCGAAAGCCGGATCCGTGATCTGCTGGAAAGGCATTATACGGTTTGTGGTAATTGTGGTGTTCCCGACATTTTCCATGCCCCCGAAGTCCGAGTTCTGCATCCCGATCTCCCTGTAGACAGTTCCCGTATATTTGTACCCCGGAGTAATAGCCCTATCAAGTCCTGCAAGCTTTTCCCTGACCTTCCGGAGCTCTTCCAGCGTAGCCCCGGGCTTTGCCTCAAGTTTCATTCTCTCTCGCCTGCGGACAAGCTCCCAGAGCTCTTTCCTGATAGGCAACTTGGCTTCATCGAATTGCTCAGGCCCTGTAAAGAGATAGACCCACATGGCAGAATCATGCAGGATGTCAAGCGCTTTTTCGGCAGCTTCTGCACTTGAGCCGGGCGGCACGAGCAGTTCCAGCATGAAAGTATCTCCATCCGGGTACTCAAATTCCCTAGTAAAAGTCGCATAAGTCCCCACGCCCAGGAAAAAGAGGTATGTCGCCATCGGAGTAACGGAGTTTTCATAAACTATTTTGTCCCTGCCCGGCTTTACGGTATGCCGTTCAACCACAACATCCCCGTTTGTGATAAGGTTCGTGTACCTCGAGTCAGCAATGATGGTTGTCCTGTACGTGCATTTTGCGCACATGTCGTCTATGCACGGCACGATCCTCTGGAACCCCCACTGCTGGCACTGCGTGATCTGCTGTGGAGGAGCCCCTGCCGGCGTCTCGTCATAATACAGCCCCTCAAGGATGTTCTTTGTAGGTCTGCAAACCGTATCCGTAACAACCACAATCTCAGTATGCGGAGGAATCACGTCCATGAAATTAATTTCAAGGATCGCATCATCCTGCCTGTACCTGTAAGAAACCTCAGACTGTATGCAGCTCACAGCCCGGATCTCAAGGTCCCTGCAGTTTAACTCCAGCGTCTCAAGAGGTGCATCCCTGGTCCTGACCCTGAGCAGGGACTTCACATTCGTCCTGTCATCATAGACATCAAATGTCAGGTCCATATGCAAAACGTCAACAGTAAGTTCCCCGAAATCTTCAGGATAATATTTGTACAGCCTATTTTTCATAAAAATGTCACCGAGTAAATGTTATGAGAGTTATATTGTGGGATAGAAAAGGGAGGGATGAGATTTAAAGGTGTAGTTTGGGGAGAGAGGAAAGATTTGCATCTACTGTATAATTTTATTAGCAAATCTATCTTTTAAGCTGCTCGGGTAGATACCAAAATAAATCGTCCTTTTTCAGCACGTTCGCACTCCTCCAACTTATCTCAAGGATTGAGAAATGGGGAATTTTAATCCGCCGAAAATGGGGAATTTTAATCCGTCGTTGACACACTGGGAAGTCGTTGAGGAATGAGGAACTGGAGCCACCTGTGGGACAGTTTGAATATAACTGTTTTATTATATTTCCCAGCGGGCTGCTCCCCTTTCTCCCCACCTACCGTTTATCCAGTTCTCTACTATTTTATCCCGCGACAAAATCCCCAAAATCGTGAAATCCTCAAACCGGACCCCGGGGTGCAAAATCCTATGAATGAGCAAATAGATTTTTTAAGCCAGGGGCCTCTCCCTCTCAACGCCCTGCAGGTTTCAGGTTTTTTGTAAAAGGTTTCATGGTGGGGGACCGATGTGGAGTTGATTTTTCAGTTCGGCACCCGGGGGAGAATCTCTTATAATGTTGTGGGAACCCTGTCGTGAATAAATTTATGAGAATATCGAGAACCTGAAGGAAACGATTCAGTTGTCATATTTTTGCAGCAAGTTGACAATATTTTCGGGCTTTCTTTCGGCTATTATAAGAAGCCAAAGATGGTTTGGAATGCTAACCATGGATTCATCGTCATAAGAAGCTTTCAAAATCTGTATCCACTGTTCATCGGATATATATCCATCCCAGTTATCAAGCAAAGTGATGAGCTTGACTTTTGCTTCTTGTTCTATAGAATCAACAATACTCTTGATTCTAATTGTTCCAAACTCATTGGACGTAATTTTATCATATTTTGCGTGATAACGGCATACAACTTCTTCAGAGCGTTTCTCTAATTCCTGTATTGTTTTCACGTCTTCTGGAGCAATTGTATCTGCATCGTAGATTTCGGATGTAATTCCCATTTTTAAAGTAATATCTTGTATCCATACCAGATCATTCAAATAGTTGAAAGAGTCCTCTGGATCAATAAAACTCTGCGGCAGTGCTACAAAGTGATGGAAAACAGGTTTTTTACCAGGTTTGTTTCTCAATATTCTGCCCATTCTCTGGACTAACTGCAACTTCGTTTTAGAGGAGGAAACGTTTATTCCAATTTCTGCATCAGGGATATCGATACCTTCATCCAGCATTTTCGGAGCTATAAGGACACCATTACTGCATTTTTTAAATTTATCGAGTTCTTCATTATTTTGGTGTTCTTTTAAGTTTGAATGAACGTGATAAGTATTAACATAGCCAGACAATGAATCATAAATTTTTTCACAGGTTTCGATGTCCATGGTGAACATGACGCATTTTTTATTTCTTGCCACTACTTTTGCAAGGTTAATCGCACTCTCAATTTTTGGAGATGACCTGTGAATAATAATCCTTCTTCTAAACAAAAGGGTGCTTAAAGAATTCCACTCAGCTGGTATTTGATCACTTTTTGATCTTGAATTGGCCATTAAGTGTACAAAGTCTGAAAGGTTTTCAAAACTACTGAATTTTCCATTTGAAATTAGTTTAATCTCTTCTTTTTGAGTGCTATTTATAAAATTAAGCAGATTTACAATTTTTTCAGTAATTAGATAAAAATCAACGGATTCTTTCACATCTAAAAAATCTTTATGGATGTATAATTTAAATTCTGGAATAATTCCTTTTTCACGGGCTTTCTCAAGATTAAATTCATAGACAGTTTTTCCAAGATACTGGTCAAGAACACTCTCGCGTTCTCCCCCTTCTATGGTTGCAGAAAGCCCCATCTTCCACTTGCATGGCACATTGAGAGCATTTCGGAATTCTTTACCTGCCCCATGATGGACTTCGTCGACAATAAGATAGTCTGTTTCATATCCCCATGGGTTTTTGTACACTGTCTGCATGGTGTTAAATTCAATCCGAAGTTTATTCCCATAGCCTATAGATGTATTGTAGTTATCGTTCGGATCTGCTATAAGCCCTAATTTGCTAATGGCTTCTTTTCGCCATTGCCTTAAAATAGCCTTCGAATGTGCAAGTACCAGCACGTTCAATTTTTTGCGGTTTTTATACAATACCTGTATTGCTGCAAGTCCAACAATTGTTTTTCCAGTTGCTGTGGCCATCTCGACGATCCCTTTACCTCCGTTCTGAAACCATAACTGAAGTGCCTCTTTTTGATGGCCCCACAGATCAATTAAGATTTTTGGCTCCCCTAAGATATTTGCAAGTTTTTCATCACTTTGCAAAAGTTTATCAAAGAATTCATAGAACTTTTTAAGTTCATTTAGTTGAACGTATAATTCCAGCGAAAAAAGAGAACTCCCGGTACAGAACATTCTGGATACTTCATCTATCTTTTCACTGTCCAAACCGCTTTCAATGGCAATTTTTTTCAGTAAATTTATCTTCTGTTCTTCCAGAAAAGGATATAGGGCATAGATTGTTTCCCTTCTGAAAATAGAAAATTCATGATAAAATTTTTCACCATGGGATCTTTTTCCAAGTATCTCTAATGAAGCATTCAACACAAAATTTTCGAGAAGACTATAATTGTTTCCCTCTCTCGTATCCATTTGCAAGAAAAACCTGCAGTTTTCTGGACTGAAAATGTAATCATAATAATTTAAAAGCTCCTCGTCCGCGATCCCAAGAGCATTGGCTAGCGTTTTTTCTGAAAGCTTTTTATTCCTAAAGTAGTCAAAAGTAAACCTTTCAGGATGCTCGAAGTACTCAAGTTCATGGGGCCAAATTCTCTGAATATCTCACACCTCTAAGAAACCAGTAAGTTAACTTTCAGATGTACCTGGATAGATAGACAAAGTAAACTACTCTTGTTTTGTCTTCTATGCTTTCGAACTCATAGGGTTTAGTATAAATTTTTCGTTAGTATAAGCTCAAAAGTAATTCCTACTAAGTCCTCTGTTCCCAACATTTATTGAAGAATAATTTAAAAATAATAAAAGAGGGGGAGATATATAAAGATTTTTATTATTATCAGAAGGAGCCCAGAAGAGTAACCAGTGACGACACTATTTCGCCCCTTGTATAAAAATTTAAAAGAATTGTCATTGGAAGTATCAATTTTTAAACGATATTATCTGGGTTTGCTTTCAATTATCACCCATTTCACATTGTTTATGCTTTACCTCTGTTCAATTCTTTCACATCTTTCGCCTCTACTACCCTCACGGATCAGGACTAAGTGGATGTACTTTTGAAAAGAAAGCTATTGATTTTACTGGTGCAATATTGATTAGTATAGAAGCATAAAAGAGAATTATTTTTCACTGTTTTAATTTTAGAAGTTCATCGTCCAGTCCATGACGAACTACATCGATACCAGGTGCTTTCTTAACGATGAGATCACCAGTAAGCATAGTAAACTCGAATGGGAAAAATGCAGGAGAGTTTATAAGCAACCCCAAAGCGCCTTTCCCCTCTGGAGTAGCATACAATGATGCTTCGAGAAGCAAAATGACCAGATCCTTGTCTTGAATCAACAATGTATCGGATTTCTCATAAGAACCTTTAGATTCCGTGTCTTTCAGAACTCCCCACGCAACAAATGAACGAATTGAATAACGTGCATTTCGAGAAACTGTTTCACGATCACCATATTGCTCTATGAGTCGGTCGAATATCTGCCTCTGTGTAACCTTTTCTTGCAGATTCAGCAAGCGACCAGTTTGTTTAGCAACACTGAACCAAAAGGGATAAGCAGCAGATAATATGGCCCAGTGTAAAAGCAACCACTGCTTCTGCTGGAGTTTGGATGCCATCATAAGTGCATGATCACGAAAATCAACCAGTTCCGGTTCAGGATCAAACCAAGCAGATAGTGGACCTATTGCCATCAAATAAGTTTTTTCCCCTCGCTCACCTGTACCACCACTTTGTTTTTTATCAGCAAGATAGCTTTTTAGCTCGACTCTGATGGACTCTGGTCCCATGCCAGCAAGGAGCATATTGAGCACATAGTCCATCCATTCAAGTCGGATTACTTGCTTTATCCCAATTTTTTCATGTCTTTTGCCCATTAACGAGTCTTCCTTTCAAATTTCACCAGAGGTACGATAACCTCTTCAATGGAGATGCCTCCATGGCTAACTATCTTTTCTCCTTCCTTGATGAAAGCGTCGCTTCCCCCAGCAACCAGAGGGAAGTAACCTTCTGGCAGGCCAATTGGTTCCCATTCGTGGGCGAAAGTAAGTGAACTGGCGACTGAGTTGCGAAGTTCAGCGGTAGGATAGATTCGAACCCTTTCACCACGAGTTTCGGCAATAACGCCTTCAGAAGGATTTCCTTTTCCCTGACATTCAATGTTCCCGTGGTCAGATGTCAGCCAAACCTGATAATTTTGATCCAGAAGATAACCAATAAGTGAGCTGAGGAATCCTTCATGGCACCATTGTTTGATCTGATTGTGCATTCCAGCCACTCCAAGTTGCATGCCATGCATGATCTTGTCGACCTTATCCACAACTAAACCGATAGCTCTGGTCTTTCCAGGGTTCAATGTGTCATCAAGAATATTGATTACGTTGCCATCTCCCATCCCTCTCTTATATCCGATATCCAATTTGGACAAACCTTTGCTTTCCCAAAATTGCCTCCATAGATTGTTTTCATTGTTAGTCGTATTGATTGATGAGGGATAAAAGAAGGGAATTTTTCCTGCAAAGATCGCCTGTCTGGACACAGAAGTTAGTGTAGGAATCCAGGCAAATGTAGCCGATTCTTGCATTACAAGGCCATGATCTTGTTCGCGAAGAATCTGTCGAATGGCAATCCATTGTTCAAGAGAGAGACCATCAACTACTATTAATGCTACTTTTGTGTTTGATTTTGTTTCCATCTCTCGCGCCAGCATACGTGGAACATGGTGGAGCATTGCCGGATTAATTGGAGGGAGATCGATGAGGGCTGCATAATGGTCACTCAGCCATTCAGCGAAAGTATTGTTGAGACTGGTGCCGATCTGTTGGGATCGTTCCCATTCCTTTACCTGACAGCCCGAATGTACGAGGGACCCCAGCTCGGCCCACTTCATGGCGAATTCCAGCCAATCGGAATGCCTTGATTCCCTCCCTGGGACCGATTTCTCAACAAGTTCGAGAAGGCGAGTTGTACGAATATCGTCATATTCACCACTTGACTCAGCTATTCCACTTCGAATCCAAGAAGGTGTCTCGGCACTTATTTCCGGCCTCTGAACCGGAGTGAGTTTCCCTTCAACAAACAGATTGTCGATATAAACGTGGATGTCCTGATGATCAAAAGGCAAGACTTCTGGTCCTGGATATTTGAAATCAGTCTCTAAAGACTTTTCAGTATATTCGGTTTCAGCCAAGATCCTATCAAGGAATACAGGCCAGCGTTCCTGCAGGAATGCGAAGAATACCTTTTCGTCAGGAACAATTTCTTCCAATGGCCAGCTATGGAAACTTCCATGATATCTCAATACCTGGACAAGCCGGTTAGACAGCAGTTCTGGCATGGTGATTTTTCTGTAGTGAAGCCGGAGAAGTTCTCGGAGAAGTTCAACCTCATTACTGATGAGGTTAGCCTCTATGCCGAAAACGTGGCGTAGAATGAAGTCCTTGGTAGCGTTGTCACCCATTCGATCTGGAGTATATTTCTTCTGGGCATCGAACAGGACATCCAGATGACTGCGGTCCAGTTTCTCGATCACCGGATAACTGAGATTGGGAAAAAGTTCTCCAAGGTTGAAGAAAAGCTTTCTTCCGGTATTCAGGAGATCATATGGAAGGGTTTCAAGTTCTGAGTCTTTTATGCGGAGGACAACTACAAGATCTGTTTGTTCGCCCTGGTCCCATTTAGCCCTGTACTTTAATTCATAAATATATCGGAACTCGACCGGGTCGTTGAACTCGATCAGGTCAAAACCGCGATTTTTTAGTTCAAATGCGAGCTTCTCTTCGGTCAGCAAAGCATCCGGGTCAGCCACTATGGTGAGCTTGCTTATCTGGGGTACGAACTCGTTCAGTATATATTCTCGCCAGTCACTCATGATCACAAGCATCTCCTTTGACGATTCGCATAAGAAGAAGTGGTCTGATTTCCGGGACAATCTGCTTTGCCATTTCCAACTCATTCCTCCATTCGTTTTCTTCGGCATCACACTTGGTTTGGCGGTATTGGCGAACCTCAGGAAGCCCAACTCGGTCTATAGCCTTTCTTCTGGACTCAAAGGCATGCAACCCACGCTCTTCTTCGCGAGCTATGGATGAAAGATGTTCTTGCTGCAGGGAGTCAAACAGCTCCTTTCCAGCTTTTTCGGCAGCATCAAGGAGTGTTTCATAAGCTGTCAGAGATTCTTCGTGGCCAAGAGAGTGCAATACATTTGGTTCTGTTGTCTGCATAGCATCCCAGATGTGACGGGCTGTCGGCAGGAACACCTTGCCTTCATCGGTAACAAAGATACTAAGATATCGATGCCTCACCAGTGGAATCCGTATGAGTTGACTGTGCTTTTGCAGACCTGCCTGGAGACGCACTTCAAAAAGTCCCCAAAATCCGGAGATGCTGGACGGCAAGCCGTTTATGCCCACACAGGGTAGTGGCTGCCCGGCAACGATCAGGGGCAGATTAAGCGCCAGCCCACGGACCTGGCTGTTTTCCAGGTTGAGAAGCGTAGCATCACTGGCATTATTGGAATCATTGAACTTTTCATTCTCCCGCGAAGTAAAAACGCACTTCTGAAGGACCTCCCCATCAGGCCATGTGAGCTCCCACCATGAACGTTTACGGGCTGCTTTGCCTCCGTGAGAGTTGAGGTATCCAACCGTCATCCTTTCCACCCAATGGGGCAACGGGTGTGAACGCAGGCGTTCAGCTGCCTGAATATCCGGTTCTTCCGAGATTCCATAAATGGTAGAGCTCTCCCGGACCTCGCGGATCTCATCACGAATCCTGGATACCGTGTAATCCACTGAGTCTTCGATTGTTTCCGGATTCATATACGCAGAGGTAAAGATTTCCTCGAAAAGTTCGCCTGCCTGAGCGGAATCGAGAACATCACCGGTTTTATCGATGCCGAACTCATCAAAAATAACTGCGAGCTTTTGCTCCAGCACCTCTCTTACACGAAACTCGACTGAATTTTCAAATACAAAGTTGATGGCCCGGACTGTCTTTGCCTGGCCTATCCTATCCACGCGACCAATCCGCTGTTCTAGCCGCATTGGGTTCCAGGGAATATCGTAATTGATGACAACATGACAGAATTGAAGGTTCAAACCTTCTCCACCTGCATCGGTGGATACCAAAATCCGGGAACTGTCCCGAAAGGCATCCTGTGCCCGCTTGCGCTCGTCCATATCCATGGAACCATTGAGGGTGGCAACGGAGATCCCGCGAGCTTCCAGGAATTCCTTCAACATTCCCTGGGTCGGGACGAATTCAGTAAAAATCAGGACTTTCAGGTCCGGCTCGTTTTCATCGGCTTGGAGCTGATAAATCCATTCGATCAGGGCTTCTGCCTTTGCGTCAGGTTCAGCCTGTTCGCACCTGCGAGCAGCATCAAGCAATGACTCAACCTGGATGCTTTCGTTCTTCAGGGAAGAAACCCGGGACTTGAGGAGCTCGTCGAGCAGTTCCTGCCCATCCATATCATAGAACTCGTCCAGATTTTCTGAGCCGTTTTCCATGTCATCAAGCCGCTGGGCAGCCAGAAGCTCGTTTGTTTTCAAAACTTCAAGCCGCCGTTCCAGGGTGGTCCGGATAGCACGGGTGCTGGAAACCACCAGCCTCTGCATGAGGATCATCAGGAAGCCGATGTGGGGCTTTTTTTCCCGGATGGACTGGTTATAGCCTTCACGGACGTAGTTAGTTACAGACTCGTAAAGCGACTGCTGGAGGTGATGCCGGACTTCCCACCTGACCGGAGCCATCCGGGTTTGCCTTGGTTTGAAAAGAGGCTTGCCTTCAGAGTCAAGAGCCTTACGTTTCTCGGTGCGGATCACATAGGGAGCCATCCGATCACGGGAGACGCTCTCCATATCCGGAAATGCCTTATCGTCGAGCAGGTTCATCAGGCGGTAAAAGGCATCGGTCTTACCCTGGTGTGGGGTCGCAGAGAGCAGCAGAATATAAGGAGCGGCCTCAGCCAGCCCACGGCCGAGTTTGTAGCGGGCCACCTGATCTGTGCTGCCTCCCAGCCGGTGAGCTTCGTCCACGATAACCAGGTCCCAGCCGGCAGTCACAAGATCTTCATAGCGGCTGCGGTTGTATTCCGCTATCCTTTCCGCCGACCACCCTCTCCTTCTGTCCAGCGGCTTGACGGAATCCAGGGATACAATCACCTGATCAAAAAGGGACCAGAGAGAGCTGCGATGGTCTCCAATTGCCGGAGCAAGGCGCTGCAGCGTGCCGATATCATCCCCGAGAACAAGCTGGAACTTTTCGTTGAAGTGGGTCTGCATCTCAGCCACCCACTGGGTAGCAATCCCTTTCGGAGAAACGATAAGTGTGCGCCTGACCAGTCCCCTGAGCTTGAGTTCGCGAATCACAAGCCCGGCTTCGATGGTTTTTCCCAGACCGACCTCATCAGCCAGCAGGTAGCGGACCCTATCCCCGGAAATGGCACGGGATAAAGCATGAATCTGGTGCGGGAGCGGGATGACATTGGACTCCATGGGAGCCAGAAGCACATGACCCTCGGATCCATTTGTGCCTCCTTCCAGCACTTCGGCTACTTTCGCGGCTGCTGAGATATAGGCAATGCGGTTAGCTTCAATCTCTGGTTGAAGTTCGGAAGTTAAGGGACGCAAAGCTGAACGTGGAACCCGGACCACTGCGTCCTGGTTCGGCAGCCAGATCCTGCAGACCGTCTGGTCCCACAGGGTTTGTTCTTCGAGGATTTTGCAGGGGGAGTTGTGGATGGTGGAGTATTTCCAGACAGTTTCCATTAGACTGTTCCCACCAGCTCCCGGAGCTTTTGCCGGAAATAGCAGAAGCTCAGCGAATTGTTATTTTCAACATCCATATGAGGTGTGATGTTTTTAGCCCATGTGGATTTTTCAGCCCCTACATGCTGCCATCCTTGAGCTGAAAGTTTTTGAGAGCCGCCAGGATAGACGGCATCGGCAAGCCGTTCCCATGTACCACAGATGGAATCATTTTTGTATGACCTTAGAATTGAATCTTTGGACCGCGGATATGCTTTCTTGACTGCCATGATATCGCCAAGAAACCATGCTTCTCCTTCTTCAATAGCAATGCAGAAACGTGTTTTCGGTTGGGGATTGCATGTTTGCAAAATCCCGCAAAGCTCTTCCCGGAATGCCTTCATGCACTTGTCGTCAAGATCACATACCAGAATTACAACAGCAGGATAATCCGGAGGATAGCTGGCAAAGGTCTTTCCGTAGCCACGGAGTAACCTGGGGAGCTGGTCAAGGAGAATACGCTTACTTGGGTCAGAACTTCCCTTTAAATTTCCCGGGATGCGCCCAATCCCTTTGTATGCACGGACCATAAAAGAGTGCTCATTGCCAATTATTTTAGGTACAAGAACATCCAGCATTTTTTTGCCGGACTGGTCTTCTACGAGTATCTCAAAATGCATGAACTTACCTCGCATCCAGGTAATCGCTGTACCACAGCCCACCTAGAGGAAGCCCCTCTTTGACCAGGTTTTTCACCATCGGGTCTTCACTGGCCCGCCAAATGGTGGAAAAGCCGTCTTTTCCTTTTTCTAAGATCCAAACCTCTTCCGGTTCAAGGGCATCGACGAAGTAAGGTTGATGTGTTGTGATAAAGACCTGAGAGCCGCCCTTTCGGCCTGTTGCATGCTCTCTAAATTCTTTGGCCAGGGATTCCAGGAGCTTGTGATAGAGGCCGTTTTCAGGCTCTTCAATGCATAAGAACGGGGGAGGGGTGGGGTCTTCCAGAAGGAGGAGGTATGCAAATACTTTTAAGGTCCCGTCAGACATCTGCTGGGCATAGAACGGGTCCTGAAATCCCTTATCATTGAAGCGAAGCAAAAGCCTTCCATCAGGTGTTTTATCCGTATCAATCTTATCAATTCCCGGGATTTTTTCTGCGATCCTCTTGAGAATGAGCTTTAAACGGGTAGGGTGTTCACGTTCCATAAACTGCACTACATTGCCCAGATTATCTCCGTGAATATTCAGGTGTTTCTGAGGCCCGGCGAGGGGTAAGCTCCTTGCCGCATCCGGTGTGAAGTAGCTCAGGTACCAGCCCTCAATAAATCTTCGAAATGCTGAGATCCTCGGGTGCTGTTTAAGTGAACCAAGTGTTGCTATTCCAAGTTTTCTTTTATCTTCAAGCTCAACCACCTCAGTCTTTCGACTTTCTTCGCGGTCATCGCCCTGTTGAATAGATTCAATGAAGCCATTGAGGTCAAAATCGTCCTTCTCTTCGTCAATTTGATGGCCTTCGATTTCACCTTTCCAGACAACTCCTTTGCCTTCGTTCATGACCAAAAAAGAAAATGGCCAGCCTCTTTTCTGCCCGCTGCGCCTTTGTCGCAGCCTCTCCTTTTGAACATAAGGCCTCCCAGATTCGTCCGTATCGATGGCCAATTCATATGTGATAGGCCGAGCGTTCCCTTGTTCTTTGTAGTAAACCTCAAACTCAATTGGCCCTCCCTGCCCCCGGGAACGGATTTTATCAAATCCTCCCCGCCCACGGGCATCACAGGCTTCTTCGACCCCAATTTTAAGGCAGTCGGCAAGGAACCCGAAGGCATCAAAAAGCGTACTTTTCCCCACCCCGTTTTTTCCAATAACCGCTGTCATGGGGGTCAAGGGGTCATTTTTCTGAGTGTTCCACAATTTTCCAAGTGTTACGTCTTTCAATACCCGGAAGTTCTTTATTCTGAACCCTTCGATTCTGGCCATTTTATTCACTTCCCATCCTTGTCACTGCCTGATCATACCACATGAGTGAGTTTTTTGAGAGACTTTTGAAATTTGTGATTGTTGTATTGTTCTGGATCAATTATCTGTCATCAACTGGTTCAACCATACATCCTTTACTGCTTCAAATAGCAATCTCTGATGGGCTTGAATTTTATCCCTTGGAAATTCTTCTGTGAAAATTCACAAACAAAGCAGTGATAAGAATTTTTTCCAGTAGATTCTTATTAGACTTTTACATTATACTCGAAATCATTTTCGAGTATTTATGAACTAGCCAGCTGAGCCCAAGGTACCAAATGTACGATGATCTGCCTTGCTGTAATTGTCCATAGCAGTTACAGGCATATTGTAAACATTAAATTGTTCGACAGATTTAAGAATTGCATCTTTGGTGAATGGGATGTGAATAGCTTTGGCAGTACCATTTTCTATTCTTGAACGAAGAGCTTCAGGCCAGTATTTAGATAGTTTGACCGGCTTAGCAACAACTTGATAGTCAACATAAGCAATTATCAAAGGAATTTTGTAGTAATCAACAGCCTTCTCTATTTCGTATGTAAGCATGCTTCCTGTTTTACGGGTATCAGAACTGAGTATGACTACCATATTTTTAGAGTTAGATTGACGCTCTCTTATCCTAGCCTCAAGAGTTGTTCTTAAACTGCTATCCCTTACTGCACATGTTTTGTCATGGCTGTTGACATATTTGAAATCCATGTTTTTGTTCGCAGTCCAAGCTTGAATTGCTCCATAATACTTAAAATCGGATAATATTGGGTCTGTCTGACCAAGCCCATCAAATGCTATATATGTACCATTACGATAAGTCACACTTTAACTCCAATTTTTATGTATGGTATTTATATCAATATCCTTCCTTTTATTTGTAGGGAGAATAATTCTAATTTCTTCAGTAATTTTACTTTTTTTACTCTCCTCAAAAATAGCCATTAAAATAAGATCTACGATGATGTTTGCTTTTATGCCAGTTCTTGACAAACCTGAACCTAGTAAGGGAATATTTAATGATGATCCAGAACAAACTTCTCGTGCTTTTATGAGCAAACCTGTTAGTGCTTGGTACAACTCAATCGGACCAGCCGATGCCTGTAAGGTATTAATGTCTGTTTTTGTCAATGCGACACATAAAAAATTGTTATCATCCTTCTTAGCTATCGCTGTTGCTCCAATTTTATATCTGTTTAATTTCCCTGAATTCCTTGAAACTTTTTCAATCAAATCTTTATCAGACAGTGAACTGTTTATCTGTTGATCCCAATCTTCGGTATTTTGGTTCCAGTAATTCTTTAAAAGTATACCATGAAGACTTTTGGAAGACACATGCTTGTCGTCAACAATGCTGTCAAAGAACTCATTTACAGGAATGGTTTTCCATCCCTCTTGTTTGAAGAGATCACTGAACTTAATAATTACTTTTGTATCGAATGCATTGCTATTTACAACAATTGTCTGCTTCAGAGATCCACCAATAAAATATCCATCAAACAGAAACCATAGTATTGAACATATTAAAGCAATGCTGATCAGGCACCAAACAGAACAATTTATACTTAAAGGCATTAGCCCGTTATACATTTCAACAAAAAGCCATATCACGCCTATACACGAGAGATATGTTTTGCCAAAAGACAATAACATCTCACTCACTTCCCATCCTAGTCACTGCCTGATCATACCACATGAGCAGTTTCGGATCTTCTTCTAAAACACTATTGGGGATTTTTTCAGCCACTGCAATAATAGTAACGTAGTCCCTTTCCTGCCAGGCTTTTTTAAATCCGGCCCGGACCGCTTCCATCCTGAATACCTTCAATTTCTTCTTGGCCTGCTTATACTCTCCAAATTCCTTGAGCAGCGATCTTTCACGAAGCTTCTCTAAATCGCCTTCCTTATTCGGATCTGGAACATACCAGCGATCCTTTGCCTTGGCAACCAGCTTTGGATCATCCTTAGCCAGGTTCCGCATTTCAGGCCAATTGGTAGATAGGTAACTATGGATTTGACTTGTCACTTCGCCTTTTCCATCGTAGCAGAGGAAGTTCTGGTTCAGCAGTTCCCGGAGGTCCAGCTGTTGCTCGTTCTTGCTCCAGCCCCCGAGTTCCTGCATAAACAGTGGATTTAGGTCCTGGAAAGTCTGCGGCTTTTCCTTGAGAAGCTGGCGCAGCCACTGGATAGCCGAAGCTTCGTCAGAGACAAAAAACTTTACCTGAAAAACCTGCTTCGTCATCTTCTTGCGGTCGTATTCGGCAACCTGTTCAGGCAGGAAGTACATGCCATCCCGTTCAATGAAACGCTGGGCCAGTCCGATTTGGAATTCTTGGCTGGAGATAGGCACCGGGTAGCCATTCCTGATGTAATAGGCGATAATCTGATCGAATAAGATGCGAGGATCTCTTTCAGGAACCATCTGCAACAGGACTCCATGGCTTTTGATAACTGGCAGGTACTCCAGATGCGTTCTGACAAAATCCCAGACTCCTTCTTCGGTTGTGGCCTCTTCCTGAAAGCGCTTTTCAAATCCGCCATTGGGTTTGTAGGCAGAGATAACGAGGTCCTGTTTGACGGCTGTTGGAGTTGTAACGGCCTTGAAACTTCCTTGCTTCTTGTCTAAAGCTGATACGTTTGCGATGATAAAACCAGCATCATTTAATGCAGTCTGAATGCTGTTCCAAACAGAAGCTTTAGTGTTCGAGAATTCCACAGTCATCCATCGGCCGGGTTTCAGGACTCTATGAGCTTCTTTGAAGCAGGCGGTCATGAGCTGGCGGTATTCGTTGGGGCCTTTGCCCTGGACATTATTTTCGATGGCTTCAGGTTTGTTGTTGGTCCAGACCTTTAGCCAAGACTCCCACAGAAAATTTAATTCTGAATAATTTAAGTTTGAACCAAATGGGGGATCTAAAAAGATATAGTCAACAGAATCAGGTAATTGCTCATCAGAGGTTGTTGAGTGTGCGCTAATTAGAGTATCACAACTCTTTTTTTGAAGTTGTAATTGTGCTCTCTTTGAGGCTAAAATACGCGAGGTGAAAATATTAATCCAGTTCTGCTCACCGTCAAGGGACGGTATATATAATGTTCCTGCTGTATGCGGCTTCATAGGACCAGTATCTTTGTTAATCCATCGAAGAGGTAAAAAGCGGGCTGTTTTTAATCCAACAGTATAACCGCCCAAAAGAGCACACAGCATGAGAGGATTTTTCAGTCGATTGAATATTGAAGAAAAACAGGATAAATTTCGCTTAGTATAGAAGTGATGTACGTGGGTGATTCCAATTGGATCGTTTCGGCGTGTCTCCTTTCCCTCCATCATGCGTTCAGTAGGGAACCAGTAAGAAATATCGCTATTTTCAATCTCCTCTATAAGTGCGAAATCAAATTCATCAGGTATTTTCTCGAACCGTTTCCCACCCACTGAATAATTAATCAGCACCGGCACCTGCTTGGCCTGTCTGATAGTTTCCTTGATTGCGGAATCATATTTTGTAACCCAGGACCGATCCATATTGCGCTTGGTCAATTTTGCCGAGCAGTGTGGGCAAGGAAATTCATCATTGATCTTACCGGCTTCCTTATCCACAGCCGCTTTCCAGAACACCACTTCACCTGCACATTCAGGACAAACAAACACATCCGACCAGACAGTATAATTGATTTTTCCAATCTGCCCGTCGGAATGTTTTGTCTCATACATCCAGCCACATTCTTCTTCGACTTCCTTCAGAATACGTTTTGCTTCCTTCTCAAAAGCCTTCACGTCCACGGGTGTATTATAATTGTAAGCAATGAAAGTCGCTGCCGGGGAGAGGTCATTCAATACTACCCGGCGCACACCGAGTTTTGAAAAAGGAACCCAGCGAGGATTCTTTCCGGCTTCATCGGCTTCCTGCTGCATGATGGTCCCATCGGGTTTCACCTGATAGCCCAGGGATTCCACAGTCTTGCGGTCTCCACACATCTGCGCAGCTACACCGGTCATTCCGGTCCCGCAGAAGCCGTCGAAAACTATGTCGCCGGGTTCGGTGTAGTGGAGGATGTAGCGCATGATGGCTTTGTGCGGGACTTTTGTATGGTAAGAATGAGCATTGTAAATGGGATCGTTCTTGCCTTCGCTCACATCGGCTGCAAAGGGTTCTCTGTGGTATTTGTAATCCACAGGCTTTTCAGGCTTCTGGGATTCCCATTCTTTGATAAAATCGGCAATCCAGGGATTCGGGCAGGCAGTGTAATAAGGAGGATCACTCAGAGCGAGAATGTCTTCATCGGAACCTATAGGGAAGCCTTCGATCTTACGGAACTCCGGGTCCTGGAGTTTTTCGCGCAGCTTTTCGGTGAAGTAATTACGGCGTTCCTCTTCGTTTTCGAAGGTTATGCCGAGACAGGTCAGCTTACTGCTCCGTTGTGTTGCTGCCTGTGTATTATCAAAGTCAAGTGTACGTTGTTCGTTCATTTTTCATCCTTATCCTATGAAAAATCTGTTTGCAAAACTAATATCCTCCTAAATGTAGTTCAGAAGCAAAGCTTAAACGGCAGTCATCTCACTCACTTCCCATCCTCGTCACTGCCTGATCATACCACATGAGCAGTTTCGGATCTTCTTCTAAAACATTATTGGGGATTTTTTCAGCCACTGAGATAATAGTGGAATAGTCCCTCTCCTGCCAGGCTTTCTTAAATCCGGCCCGGACCGCCTCCAGCCTGAATACCTTCAGTTTCTTCTTGGCCTGCTTATACTCTTCGAATTCCTTGAGCAGCGATCTTTCACGAAGCTTCTCTAAATCGCCTGCTTTGTTTGGATCTGGAACATACCAGCGGTCCTTTGCTTTTGCGACCAGCTTCGGATCTTCCTTAGTGAGGTTCCGCATTTCAGGCCAGTTTGTTGAGAGATAACTGTGGATTTGACTTGTCACTTCGCCTTTTCCGTCATAACAGAGGAGGTTCTGGTTCAGCAGTTCCCGGAGGTCCAGTTGTTGCTCGTTCTTGCTCCAGCCCCCGAGTTCCTGCATGAATAGAGGGTTTATGTCCTGGAAAGTCTGCGGCTTTTCCTTGAGAAGCTGGCGCAGCCACTGGATAGCCGAAGCTTCGTCAGAGACAAAAAACTTCACCTGAAAAACCTGCTTCGTCATCTTCTTGCGGTCGTATTCGGCAACCTGTTCGGGCAGGAAGTACATCCCATCACGTTCAATGAAACGCTGGGCCAGTCCAATCTGGAATTCTTGGCTGGAGATGGGGACTGGGTAGCCCTTGCGGACGTAGTAGGCTACCATCTGGTCAAACAGAATGCGGGGGTCACGTTCAGGCACCATCTGCAACAGGGATCCCTGGCTTTTGATGACTGGCAAGTAGTCCAGATGCGTCCTGACAAAATCCCAGACGCCTTCTTCAGTGGTGGCTTCTACTTGGAATCGCTTTTCGAATCCACCGTTGGGTTTGTAAGTGGAGATAACGAGGTCTTGCTTGACAGCTGTTGGAGTTGTAACTGCCTTAAAACTGCCTTGCTTTTTGTCCAAAGCCGATACGTTAGCAATTATGAAACCCGCTTCTACAAGAGCTGTTTGAATGCTATTCCATACTGAAGCCTTGGTATTGGAGAATTCAACTGTCATCCAGCGACCAGGTTTGAGCAAACGATAAACTTCTTTAAAACAATCGGTCATTAAACGGCGGTATTCTGTTGCTCCCTTACCTTGGACGCTGTTTTCAATTGCTTCCGGTTTATTGTTGGTCCAAACTTTAAGCCAAGATTCCCATAAGAAGTTTAACTCAGAATAGTTGAGGTTTGAGCCAAAAGGTGGGTCGAGAAAAACATAATCTAATGAATTAGAGGGGATATCCATACTTGTTGAAGATTGATTGAAAATTATAGATCTGGAATCATTCTTCAGAAGAGAAAATACTTTAGTATTTGCGTTAGACTTGTTTTTTATCTGAGGTGGGACTGGAGTCTCAGTTGGTAGAGAAGAAACATACAATGTTCCTTTAAGATGCGCTCCATTTGCACCGCCGCCTCCATTGAAATGATATCCAACAACAATACGATTCATTATAGTTGATCGTAAGACCATAGATGTTTGAATGAAACTAAAGGGCGAACGATAATTAGACAATTCTTGTGTCTTTGCCAAATTCCACAAATTCCGCTTGGTATAAAAATGATGCACATGGGTGATGCCGTGAGATCCCTTTGGTTGTCGAGTATTATAGCCATCTGGCAATTCTATTGTAGGGAACCAATACGGAATCTTACTGTTTTCAATCTTCTCTATCAGCACTAAATCAAATTCATCAGGCTTTTTTTCAAACCGTTTTCCACCTACTGAATAGTTAATCAGCACAGGCACCTGCTTGGCCTGCCTGATAGTTTCCTTGATAGCTGAATCATATTTAGTGACCCATACCCTTTCCGTATTTCGTTTAGTAAGTTTTGCCGAACAATGTGGGCATGGGAAATCGTCATTTACCTTGCCAACTTCTGTATCCACAGCCGCTTCCCAGAACACCACTTCACCCGAACATTCAGGACAGACAAACACATCCGACCAGACAGTATAATCGATCTTTCCAATCTGGCCGTCAGAATGTCTGGTCTCATACATCCAGCCACACTCTTCCTCGACTTCCTTCAAAATGCGTTTTGCTTCTCTCTCAAAAGCCTTCACGTCCACAGGTGTATTATAATTGTAAGCAATGAAAGTCGCTGCAGGAGAGAGATCATTCAACACTGTCCGGCGCACGCCAAGCTTTGAAAACGGCACCCAATTAGTTTTTCCGTCTTCATCAGTCTCCTGCTGCATGATGGTTCCATCGGATTTCACCTGATAACCTAGAGATTCAACCACACTTCGATCTCCGCACATCTGAGCAGCCACACCGGTCATGCCGGTTCCACAGAAGCCGTCGAAAACAATGTCTCCGGGTTCGGTGTAGTGGAGGATGTACCGCATAATAGCCTTGTGCGGGACTTTGGTATGATAAGAATGAGCATTGTAAATGGGATCGTTCTTGCCTTCACTCACATCGGCTGCAAAGGGTTCCCTGTGGTATTTGTAGTCCTCTGGCTTTTCGGGTTTCTGGGATTCCCATTCTTTGATGAAATCAGCAATCCAGGGGTTCGGGCAGGCAGTATAATAAGGAGGATCACTTAGAGCGAGAATATCTTCATCGGAACCTATAGGAAAGCCTTCAATCTTGCGGAACTCCGGGTCCTGAAGTTTCTCACGCAGCTTTTCAGTAAAGTAATTCCGGCGTTCCTCATCGGTTTCGAAGGTCAGGCCGAGACAGGTCAGCTTACTGCTCCGTTGTGTCGCTGCCTGTGTATTATCAAAGTCCAGTGTTTTTTGTTCGCTCATTTTTGATCCTCACCATGTATTAATTGTGCCTGCAGTGCCCGGCCTGTTTCCGTCAGACGGTATTTCTGTTTACTGCTGCGGGGTTTGTCGGGAATGGTCATCTCTATCAATCGGGTTTCAATAATAGGATTAAGAACCTGTTCTCGGAATTTAGTCCGGTTTGTCCGCTCCACCCACTCCATTAACTCCGTAATTGAGTGAGGGCCTTCAAAGTTAGTCAATAGCTTCATCTGGTCCAGACTTAGTCCCAACTTAGTCCCAACTTGGTCCCAACTTGGTCCCAACTTGGTCCCACCAGCGGTAACTTCCGGGGTGGTACTCCTTGCCAGGGTCTCGACAGAAGACAGTTTTTCGTATCGGTTTTTCAGGTCATCGGGGAGCTCGAACAAAGTATCATCCAGCATCTCAAGCAGTTGTTGCTGCACCAGGTAGTCGGCTGCGGCTTTTGCTTCCCTGTAAGTCCCCCCGACCAGTCCCCGGATATCGGTAAGTGTAATGCGCTTCTGTTCTACAGCCAATGCCAGTAACTCAGCCTGCTCAGCCGAGAGGGTAACTCCAAGAGAACGCTGGAATTGCAGTGTTCGTTCAGTAATCAGTAATTTGTTAAAAAGGACCAGCTCAAACTGCTTACGTGCCTTATCATTGCGGATTTGGGGAGGCATTCTGCCAAGTTCATGCCAGTTTCGGTATATGGAACGAATGCCAGTGCCTGCCTGGTCGCTCAGGCCGATTCGGCGAAATGCCTTGATAATGGAAGGGTTCCGGACTTCTTTTTCGGTTGGGTCCAGCAGTTCAGCCTCAGTAGAAAAGGCATCCCCCGGGTTCCAGAAAATAGTCCGGTCTGTGAACAGTTTGATTGATGCTTTACGACCGTGGTCTCCATAGTCCTGATGCACTAGCAGGTTGATTGCAGCCTCTCGAAAAGCTACATAGTCTGGAGGGTCATCATTACGGCGCAAAGTGTCAGGGTCAAGTGAAAAAGGATGCTCGGCAATTCGCATGTAGCGTGCCACCAGGCCCCGCCATGTCTGGAAGATATTTTCCTCAAATACATAGCGATCATGCCAACGTTCCTCCGGTGACCAGAGTTCAAAGGTAGTGTCTATACGCTGGTAGTCAAGGACTGGCCTGGGAAGCAACTGGCGCACATACCGGGCTTTGCCAAAGAGCAGCACTCCGGCTCTTGTTGGTAACATGCGGTTATCCTGCTCTACAATATAATTCCAGTTCAGCAAGAACTCGAGCGGGTCGCTTATCTCCTCCTGTTCAGGATTGCGCCGAAAGAACTGATCCTGATACCAGCGAACAGTTTCTTCATCAAAACAGCGGTCTACAGGAATATCATTTACGGGTTCACTATCATAACGCTGCAATGCAGAATCACGCAAAAACCGCTCCAGCTCACTTTGTGTACACTGTTCATCCCCGGCTCCACGGCGGACATATGACTGGCGAGGATCGCCCTTAAGGTAAATCGGTTTTTCATTTTGGGGACTTTCAGGAATGTAAAAGACCAGCAAGTGCTTGCCTTCAACTTGGTATTTTTCTTCCTGGACCTGAATTATCCTGTTAATTTTCTGGCCACTTCGAAGGGTACTGAGGAAATTATTTTGGATGCGGTCCACCTCTTCGACGCCAACAATATCTAGCTGCCTATTACGTTCCTGCACACCAAAAACAAGCCAGCCTCCGGCTGTATTGGCAAATGCGGATACGGTTTTGTAAGCATCTTCAGGAACTTCTCGGCTTGCTTTTTTGCACTCAAAATCGTTCCACTCAAAGGTGTGGAGCTTCTCCAGCAGCTCATCCCTGTTCATGCTCTTACTCCAGTACGATCCGCACTTTAGCCTGGTCATTGCCCCTGGTAAGCTGGTCAATGTATTCCTCAAACCGTTTTTTTATCTCCGCCGGGGTAGCCGGACCGGCAGTTACCTTTAGTGCACTTTGCAGGTCCTGTACTTTGAAAGTTACCTTAACCAGACCGGAAAAAACCTCCTGCAGGGCATTGACAAAGTTGTTATCCAGCGGCATTGGAAGTTTTCTGGATTTGATGAAGGCTTCGAGCTGCTCGCGTTCTTCGCTCTTGAGAAGACTCATATTTTCCTGGGTGATTGGATCCTCGAGGTTGCTCAGGATTGTGCTGGTCCAGTCGTCAAGCAGGGTGTCGAGCCGGGTCTCCATCTGGTCGATAAGCTGGGGACCTGCAGCTTCACCTTTTTCTACTGAGGGACGGAAGTTGCAATGTGAGCATACCGGGTTAGATTCAAGCTCCTTCTCGGTCAAAGCAGAACAGCTCTTTGGCTCAGCCAGTAGACTCTGGAAATCAGTCAGCTGCTGCCTGGGCATAAGCTCAATTCCGGCCAGTTTGAGCAGGGTCTTCAAACGTGAATCGTTTAAGAGGGCCACTCTTCGTTTTTCTTCATTAACTCCCAGGCGTGCCCTGGTGTGCAGAGCGATGTAGGCAACGATATAGTCTTTCTTGAGCTGTTGCAGCTTTGCTGCAATGTCTTTTGATTGAGTAGATAATTTGGAAAGATTCGCCTGTTTTAAGCTGTCAAGTATGTCCTGACGTGTGGTTTTCATACGGTCCATCCACTCGTGATCTTCAGGCAGTATCGCTTTAGCGGTGGTGAGCCAGGAAACGGTTAGGCTATGATCCATCACAAACTCACGCAGGGAATTCATGTCGTCAAGCGCACTGACAGCCTTTTTATGGGACATGACATCTTGGACACTGTATCGGAAATTCTTGAGTTTACCGGGTGTGGAATATGCCTGCAGGGATTCGAAGAAATTCTTAGCTTCGTCCAGCCTACCAGCCTTACCAGACAGGTCAGTTTCCACAAGTAAATCCATTCCCCAGAAAGAGAAGCCATCCCGCAGGATCTGCTGGGTTGTGACGATGCGCTGGACTATTTTTCCCACTTCCTGTTGGAGGTCCTGTACAGGTTCTTCCTTACCCTGAGTGATGAGCTGAGCCTTTCCAGGAGTCATTCCCAGCAGTTCGAACAGCGCCTTGAGTGCAGGTAGGTTCCATTCTTTGGGTTGTTCCAGGTGTTTGAATCGGATCAGCTCTTCCATGGAGGTGGAAGCCAATTTCTGGAGTTTCGTGGCGTCGAATTTGTCACCAGGGATGGCAAGCACTATATCTCCGGAATATACGAGTGCAGCTAGGATCACCACTACCCATTCCGGCTCCAACCGTGCCGCTCTGGGGTTCATGTATTCCAACCCATGATCATCCTGAATAACCTCACTGTGGTTCACCACCTGCCCGTGGCCCTTGGCTTTGAGAATATCAAGAATGAAACTGGCATATTTGGACCTATAAGGATCAATCCTCTCCCCATCAAGCAGTTCCAGGGCATCCAGCACGGCAGTTGCCTGCTTGGTGCGGTTCTGCCCGGCAATGACCCGCAAGGCGTCCTGAGCTGCCTGTTGCCGGTTATTGCCTGTAATCAGCACTGAAAAAATTGGGTAATCGGGTGCTTGGTCTGTAAAGTGCGGGGCCAAACAAACACCTGAAATGGCATTCACCATGTCTCGGAAATTGACAGACTCGTAGGAGGACTGGCTTCGGATGGAAGTGAATTTCACCCACTCAGCAATGGATTTACTACGCCCCTGATAGGTCACTTCGAAAGCATTGTGCATGTGCTTCTGCAGCCACTGAACCAGTTTTTTCAGGAATCCATTTGATTTGGACTCGTAGGTGGCCTTAGCGTGGCCGGAGGAGGTGCCTGCAAGATCCAAGGCAGCTGCATAACTCTTAAGTGCTGTCTGAAATTCTTCATCAGTTACCTTCAAACGAAAAAATACCTCGTCGCTATTTTTCTCATCCCTGAATCTGGGAGGATCGTTCGGCTGGATGAAATATAAATAGAAATCTCTCTGTGGAACCGCAGTAGAGCGCTCGTAGGGAGTACCAAAGAACAGGTAGCCAGCGCGGGCTGCCCGGTGTTCCTGCCACTCCAGCTCATGCTGCCAGATCCTATAGTTGGTGGCAACGGGGGTCATGTCCTGGCATTCCATCACTCGCTTGAGTGCTTCGTAGTAATAACTGTCTAATTTGGAATCTTCCAGGCTCTCAGCCCTTTTGTCGATCAGAGCGTCAAAGTCGTCGGTCTTTTTCAGGTCCAGATATACCTGGCCATTTTCTTGATTGAAAGAGATGAACTGCCCACTGACCGTCTTATGGATTTCACGCAGGACCGTTTCCACATAGGTCTGGAGGTCTTTTTCAGGCTCCTCACTACCCATCCCGATGATAAGCGGATCGAAAAGGCATAGACTGTCTCGCAGCTCTTCAGCCGTAGCGCCAAGAGGGGAATGAATGTCTCCGGTGGTGAGGCGATGCACTGACAATGCGTGGATCAGGCGCAGAGCCATTGGCTTATAGGCAGGTCTTGTGAAAGCCTGCTGGATACGGGATTCCAGCACCTGGCTGCAGTCTATCACGGCCCGAATATCGGGAACGGACCGGAAAGCTGCATTCTGATTCAGCGTATTCCAGTAACTGTCATAGGCAATCAGCCCAGGTCTATCTCCAGGCACCTCTTTCTTCATGATGTTTTTCATTTCCATAGAGAGAGTCTTTAGTACTTCTCGTTTTTCGATCGCATTCACCCTCTCAAAGGTGTCAATGTAATCAGGATGTACAGGGAAGAGACGGACAAATTCGTCCATCCGTTCATTGAGACTTCCGTAATACTTAGCGAAAGGTGCTAAATAGTCCCGAATCTTCGCCTGCTGTTCGGTATTTTTCTTAAGTAGACGCTCAGCTACAACGAATTTGACATCGCTTCGGACAATAAGGATCTGCTCGAAACGGTCTTTCACCCGGCGAATACTGTCAGCAACGAAAGCGAAACGAGGGCTGTCGAAAATAGCCTCCTGCACACCAGCCATGAAGCGTAAGCGAAGGTCCTTGCAGACTTCACCGATCTCTCGAAGGAAGTTCAGGTCAAGAATCAGTTCCTGATCCTTACGAGAGCGCAGATAATCAAGAAGCTCGTCAACAACCAAGAGCAAGCCTTGGTCAGGGTAAACTTGATGAAAAGCGGACATCATCTCTTCGAAGGCCGGCTTGTGACTGCTGATAGTACCCATATCAGGGAAGACGTAATCCACACCGAACTTGTGTAGATTCTCTTCCAGTTCGGCAACAAGAATGTCACGTAAAGACATGGTTGTCGCACCAATTTCGGTACGAATTACTTTGAACTTCCCGGCAATCTGCCTGGAAGCATCGGCTACCCTTTCATGATGCAGGACTTCCAGCAGAGAAGCATCCTCGGCAAGACTGGAGACTACTGACATCAAATGCGATTTACCGGTACCGTAATTACCAACAACCAGTATTCCCTTGTTGTCTACAGGCTGGTAGAACTGCAGCTGTGGAATGACAAGCTCGATGAGCCTCTCTGCCATTTCTTCTGAAATAACATATGTATTTACTAAATCGCGTGCAGCACTTGACCTGTCTGCAGCACGCAGCTGAACCACCGACTCAATCGGGTCGAACTGGATAAGATCTTCGTATTTCATGCTTTTTCTGCCTCTCTGGTTTACTTTGCCGAATCGATTGTTGCCGTACCGTCCATCCCAACAATTAATATGTCTACCTGGTCATAGTTCCGATATTCAGGGTGATCTGATGCAGCATATGTGAGTTTACTTCCTGTAGTCTTTCCGTTCCAGGATGCGACTATGGAGTGATTTCTTGATATCCTCTGCAGAAGCCGTAAAGGATCCTGTTTCATATCTTTATCAAAAAGAATCTCAAGGTTGTCTAGGATCAAGGTTGAATTGCCTGTTTCAGTAATTTCATCAAGAAATCTTTGAAGGTGGAGAGTACGTTGTTTTGCTGTTAATTCAAGTAGTTTTGCCGAAAGCTCCAAGTTTATATTGATGACTGGAACGCTAAGTTCATTTGCAACATCACGGAGAACCATAGTCTTACCTGAGCCAGGCTCCCCAACGAGTAAAACGAGCCTGTAATACGAACCTTCTGCCGCCTTCAGAGACTGTTTTATTTTTTCTTGAATCAGCTTTGACATGTTCATTCCTTAATTTCAGGTGTTCGGCTTTTCAGGTTTATCGGTTGCACCAATGGAAAAAATAATTATTTCATTTTCCCCTATTGAATATCTAATTATGAACGACGTGATGCCAGGGCTTAAACCTTTAGAAAACTCAGTATTACATATTGTATATATTATTGAATGTTTTTAATTGATAAAAATGTTAAATGTTTTGTTATTGGGGATTACAGAACCTCAATTTAATTTCTTTCGTAAATTATTCAACGTCAAATATAGTATTTTTATGACAATATTTTTATAATAATGAAATGACTTATTGGGTTATATTGTTTAATCTGGTATTTTATCAAAAAGTATAGCATATAAAATTATAAATATTGTCATTTGTGACAGGCTTTCATACTACTTCATCCTGCCAGATTTTTTTTATATGTTATATAATGTCTTATTTCTCAGAAAATAATGGGTATTTCAAAAATGCACATAAAAACCAGCTCCCTTATATGCATTATATAACTGTATCATAACATATGGTTACATTCTCTGGAATACATTAATTTGAAGAGAATAAACAAGTTAGCAGGCAAAAATAATAGGATCAACCTTCAAGCAAACATTGGTGGATACTTGTAACTACAAGATCCATTGCTCAGACTGGATGGGTTGCCGAGGCCACCTAAAAACAAAAATAAAGTTACATCGCCTCCCCTGGGTGAAGAGAAAAAAGTTACCTCCCCATAAGGACAAACTTTCAAAACCAATCATATTCTTTCTTTCGTATCTTGGTCCAGGTCGAGCAGGATTTTTATTCTATCAGGGTGCAGCCTTACTTCAAAATCCAGACTTCATCACTGGGTACGTACTTCTCTTTTTCTTCAAGTTTTTACTGGCTGGTTGCTTATCAGCCTGCCGCCCAAAAAATAAAAATAAAGTCTTAAAAATCCCGCCTGTCCGAAATACAACTCTGTTTCTTCTCTGACGGTTGTGCGGGGATGATAAGAGAGAAGCGACTAAAAATAAATTAGGCATTTCCACAAGAAGAACTAAAGAAAATATTTATAAATTAAAGAAAAAAGGTTTCCTCAAAAGAGTCGAGCCAGCCAGAGGTGGACACTGGGAAATCGTTGAGGAATGAGGAACTGGAGCCGCCTGTGGGGCTGTCTGAATATTACTGTGTTATTATATTTACAGGTGGGCTACTCCCCTCTTCCCCCACCTACCGTTTATCCAGTTCTCTACTATTTTATCCCGCAACAAAATCCCCAAAATCATAAAAGCCTCAAACCGGACCCCTGAATTCAAAATCCTATGAGTGAGTAAATATATTTTTTAAGCCATGGACCTCCCCTCTCTCCCAATCTACCTTTAATTAGTTTTTGATCCTGCACCAAACCGGTCCGCGACAAAATCCCTTAAATCATAAACCTCAAGCAGGACCCCGGAATGGAAAATTTTTGATAGGAACGACAATATCTGAGATTTTTCCCCACGATAAATTTATCATTAGAACAAATAAAAATACTATTAATTATGCTGGCACTGGTTGAAAACGCTAGCTTGGCAACTGATAGAAAAAAGTTACTGAAAAGAATTTGAAGGGAATTAATAGAATGCCCTTATACAGAAATTTAACGAACGGGGGGAAAAGATAATGCCTACAAAAGAAGAGATAGAAAGCCAGATTATGGACCTCTGGGATGAGATCTTTGATCTTGAAGACAAAAGTAAGGAAGAATTGGAGGCTAAGTATGCAGAATGGAGGGAAGTAGAACCACGACTGGACGAAGGGGTAGATGAACTCGCAATACATATAGAGGCAATGAAAGGGATCAGTGACGAAAGCATGTTTATTTACAGAGAAGTAAAGGAAATCAAAATCAGGTACAAGCAGCAGAAGGATAAGATACAGGCAAAAATAGATGCACTGAATGAGGAAAAGGCAAGGATTTAAAGATTCACTTGTTGATTTTTCAGAGCAAAGACTGGCTTAAGATAACTGAAATAGATTTTTCCAGGTCTCTTTTTTACTTTGCTTTCAACCAACTTTTCGGATGAGATCAAGAGTGAAAAAATAATGTGTATCACGCGGCAATCTCATCAAAATTCAATTCTCCGGCAGCTACGGAATGCAAGAGTAGTTTAGATTCGTGAAACTAACCCCATAGTGCCAGAACTCAACTAGGCAAATAAAAAAATATTCAGACACTTGTGAGAATTTTGAAAAAAAGTACGGGATGGATTCAGATCTATTTATGGAAAAATTCGATTCAGGAGAACTTGGAGACAACGGTGACTTTTTCAACTGGTATGCAGCAAAAAGGAGACTAGACGTCTGGAATAAGATCAAGTATAAATACCAGTGGCAATCGTCTGAAGGTGAACTATTAAAGAGATGGGATAACGATCCACACCATCGAGAACTCAATACATTCCAGGATCACGTTCATGATCCAAATGGGGTGTATCCTTCTTCTGCTATGAATCTAAAATCAATACTTTACAAAGGTTTCAATCTTGAAAATGCGTCTCATACTTCGTTCTTCGCAAGTTATATATACTATCCACAATAAATAGTAATATTGTATAAAAGTCTCTAACTTGGAGCGTGTTTTTTAATATAAATGTTGCACCAGAAGATCAATAGAACTGAACCTTCAGATGCATCTGTTGAAGTTTTCAGCTTTTTATCTCGTTTTAAGGGCTTTATAGAAACTAGTTTCTACGCTGTAAAGTTAGGGGATACTATTTAAATTGAGCTTAATTTGAGCTTAATTTGAGCTGGTTGAAAGCTGCCTGCAATAAAAAGCTGAATCAAGTAAAAAACACAAACCAAAACAAAATAAAAACAAACTAAATACAAAACACACCTTTAGCACCTTTATTTACGAGGTCCGAAACAAAATGTCAGAAGAATCAGATGATCCAGACAGTAGTGATAGTAGTGATAGTAGCAGTCGTCAGAAAATGTTCACAGCAGCCGGAATGGTCCTGTGTGTAATACAGTTTTCCTTCTTCGTATACATGATTATAATGTTCATGAAGATGGACTTTGCCCAGGGCTTTAAGTTCATGCTGCTTGCATACTCTTCAGCATTCATTTATAATAACATGGAGAACTCCGGGATAATCCGTCTTGTAACCCGAAACTGATGACGGTGCAGGTTCAATTTCCAGACCTACACTTTCTACATCTGTCTGTTCTGAATTTTTTCCTTATTTTTTTTCTTTTTCCTTATTTTTTTCTTTTTCCTTATTTTTGTCTTTTTCCTTATTTTTTTTCTTTTTACAAAGGGGGATTTGTAGGATAAATTTTTGAATAATGTGATCGTGATAAAATACTTATATTTTTGGATCTTAGCCTTATATATCCTGTATTCCTTAGATTCCGGAGGATACAACTCATTAATAAATAGAAAAAGGGATATAAGATCAATATTTAGTACCAGCAACCTTTTTAGTACCAGCAACCTTTTTAGTACCAGCAACACTTCTTCTATGGGATAAACATGGACCTTAAATTGCAGATTGATACCGATTACTCGCTGCAGGCAGCAAGCGAGGTTATTCACTCGGCTCTGGAACATGAGAAACATCTTGCGAAATACAAGGTATACCGCTACGCCATGATCTGCGATGAATTTGAAGACCAGTACGACCTGATCTCCACGGAATTCATAAAAAAATTCGAAGCCGGCGAATATATGGATGACGAAAAATGTTTTGACTGGTATGCCGCAAAAAGAGGGCTCGACCACTGGAAGATAAAGCTGGCTGTCCTCAATGCCATCAAGTTCTAACTGCCAGAATGCCATTCGGTACAAGAGTCATACTCTTTCCTGCAGTTTATTCTCTTAACCTGTAGAATACTTTTTTCTCTTAACCTGTAGAATACTTTTTTCTCTTAACCTGTAGAATACTTTTTTCATATTCCTTCTTTCGTTTTCCTTCCTTTTTTCCAAACACTGAGAGAGTGTCTAAATTTTATGACAATATATAAATAGCGGTTCTGTCATAAATTAATCAGTAGTATTTTTTTTACGGTGTACCAATGAGGGAGAAAATCAAACTAACAGAGCTGGTTTTTCTGTCAGATAAAAGGAAGAAACTTCTTCTTTTTCTGAAAGACAAGCCAAGGACTATGGCTGAAATTCAGGAACACCTTTCAGCAGACCCTGTTTCAATCCTCCCTCAGATCAAAAAATTGAAAGAAGGTAATCTTGTTGTACAGAAAGAGCATACCTATGAGCTTTCTTTAATGGGAGATATAATCGCTGACAAAATGCCGCCTTTTCTGGACACCCTGGAAGTCCTGGAAGAAAATTTCGACTACTGGACGAAAAGGAACCTTGAAGGAATTCCTCCTTTTTTACGCAAAAGACTTTTTGAACTGAAAAACTGCAAACTCATCCTTCCAGAGGTGAGCCACATGTTCGAACTTAACCCTGAATTTGTAAAAAAACTTCATCATTCCACGCATATTCTCGGTTTTGCGTCCTATTTCCACCCTTCATTTACCACACTCTACCCGGAACTTGCAAAAAAAGGAGTGGAAATTTCGTTAGTGTTTACAGAGCCAGTGTTCCAGAGGTTCAAAAAGGATTACAGAGAAGAACTGTGCACTTTCCTAAATTTTGAAAATGCAAGGGTATTCATCTTCTCACAGAACCCTAAAATTGCAGACTTCACAGTAACAGATAAGTTTTTTCTGCTCACTCTTTTCCCCAAAAAGAAGTTCTTTGAACACGAAAGCCTGCTAAGTTCCGCACCTGAAGCCCTTAAGTGGGGCACCGATCTTTTCTCTCACATGCTAAAAGAAGCAATTCAGGTAAAAAAGGTTTGAATTTCATATTCCAGACATTTATTGTAAACCTGTATTTATCCGTATACATAACCTTCTAAACCGGTTCTGTTATTGCAAGGTCTATAAAAAGACTTTTTCAGGTAATAAACCTGTCCAATTGTTTATTTTCATAATTGCTTTATATGAAATAGGAGACTATTCTTAATCGGGATAGACATGAGTTTCACGCTTAACATAGAAACTGATTTTTTACCTCAGGAAGTATGTGAGGCTATCCGTTCGGCTCTTGAACATGAAAAGCATGTTGCAAAATACAAGGTCAAGCGGTATTCCATAATCTGTGAGGATTTCGAAACAAAGTTCGGGTACAGCTCAAGTGAGCTCAGGGCGAAGTTCGAAGCCGGAAACATGGGAGATGAAAGTGATTTCTTTGACTGGTATGCGGCAAAAAGGGGATTGGACCACTGGAACAAAAGGCTTGAGATCCTTTCAGGGATTTCCCTTTGAGAGGCAGCCATAAATAGATGTTTTTTTGAGAAATTCTGCTTTCCTGTTTTCCGAAAATGAACTTTGAAACCCGGAACACTCTTCTACGGGACCGTATATTTATTTCTCGATCTTTTGCTGCTGGACCACACAATCAAGTTCTGTCAACTACCCCTGAGCTAAAACTCAGGGGCTTGTCTAACAAGCCCTAGTTGACCAGACCACCGATTAGGAGCTTTGGAAAATCGGTAAACGATAGGAAAGAAATAGTTACCCTTGAATATTAGGAGCTTTGGAAAATCGGTAAACGATAGGAAAAAAATAGTTACCCTTGAATGTCGCCTCAGTTTAAGGCTCATTGGGACATAAGCTCAAAATATCCCTTAGCATAAGAAATGGCTATACCGATGAAATGGGCTTAATTGATAGAATCCATCTCCACCTTCGAGAGAAATACTCCCATATTGCTTTTACAGTTAACAGGGAAGAAACCGAGAACATTTATTATCAAGGTATTTATTTCAAGATTAGTGTTTATTGATTTCAAGATTAGTGTTTATTGATTTCAAGATTAGTGTTTATTGATTTCAAGATTAGTGTTAATGATGTAGAAATTGTAGATGGTGACTTTGTTGATTGGACACAAAAGTTGCTTGGCAACAAAAAAGAACGCTTATAACCAGTGGAGCAGGAGTTAATTTACAGCTTATTACAGGGATACTGGATAAGAGGATTTGAGGGTTCGTGACGATCTATTTTTATCATACTTTAAAAAATTGAGTTCAGGATAAGTTATTAATAAAGCTCCATTCTCCGGTCTTCAAAAACAGGAATAGCCTTTCGAATCTCTCCTTTTTCCTCAAGGTCAAGGTCGCAGACAATCACACGCTCCTTGCCGCCTGCATCGACTTTTACCTCACCCCAGGCATCAATAATCATCGAGTTTCCGAAGTACGTGCAATCAGGAGCAGAGCCTGTCCTGTTACAGGCGATGTGAGGGATCTGATTTTCGATCGCTCTTGCCTTTGCAAGAGTTTTCCAGTGATCAGACCGGGGGTTAGGGAAAGCAGCTGTGGTCACAAGTAGGTCAGAGCCGGCAAGGGAAAGTTTTCTTGCAACCTCGGGAAAACGGAGCTCATAGCAGATTTCAAACCCGATTTTCAGATTCTGTTTTTTAAGGGAAATGGGCTCAATCGAGCTGCCTTTTGCGAAATAACCGTTTTCGGCTTTGAAGGGGTGGGTCTTCCGGTAGGTGCCTGCAAGGATTCCAGACTCAAAACAGAAGCCAAGGTTGTAGTAGAGAGCAGAATTTATACATTCCGTAGAATTCTTACTTTCCGGAATTTCCTTTTCTTTCCCGGAAAGATCATTTTCTCCTTCTGTAAAACCTTTTTTTCCACCATCCCTTCCACCGCCTTCTCCGCTATCCTTCTGAATAATTGAACCCAGGATGATGCAGTCATTTGCTTCGGAAAAACATGCAAGGTTTTCAAGAGTGGGAGACGGAAGGCTTTCTGCTACATGACTGAAGTTTTCATAGCAAAAGCCTGTGGAAAAGACCTCTGGAAAAACAATTAACTCAGCTCCTTTCTCAATGGCTTTGAGAGCCATGCAAAGGGCCTTTTCAAGGTTTTCCTGTTTATTGCAGTGAAGCACATCCATCTGGATACAGGCAACTTTCATAATCAGACCAACATATCTGCTATTTAAATCCTGATTGTAATTCTGATTTGCATAAAGTTTTTCAGGGCAACAGAGTAGTTTGCTTGCTTTTTGCTACCAGCCCTTCAAGGTCCATCCTGTGTCTTATCATCCCTGCAAGCACTTCATTTGCAAGCCTGGTTACCTCTTCCCTGTTTTCCCGGATTTCGTATGCAGGATCATCTGCAGGGACCTCAATTTTAGTAATGTCGGCTCTGGCTTTTTTCAGGAGCGAGTCAGGGACTTCGCAAACTATTCCGGGTTTTTCCATGTACTGGTCAAGGTGTTTCTGGGTGATTCCTACAAGTTTTAACTCTCTTCGGAAACAGGGCCTTTCAAACAGTCTGGAAATAACATAAACACCAACAGGAATTCGGAAATCCAGATCTATTTTCAGGAGCTGCATCCTGAAAAGGAGGAAAATATCTTCAGAATCAGAGGGATCTGTCGGCCTGGGTTCCCTGCCTTTTTCTGGCAGAGGCTCCTTGCCTTTTTCAGGCAAAGCATAAATTTTGGAAGGGGGAACTTCGCTTTCCTCCAGAAATTCAAGATCCCTGAGTGCCCTGAGATAGCCGGTCAGAACCAGCCGGTGTTCTTCTATCCCTTCAGCTTTCAGTTCCCGCGAGAGTCCGCTGATAGAGAGCTGCTTACCGTCAAGCAGTTCCATAACTTTAAGGTTGAGTTTCTCGGCCATTGTCTCTGCCTTTATGTTGACATCAGGGTTAATTAATGGTAGTTCGGTCTTCAGGCCTGAGGCCAGAAAAACACAATCATCTGCTACAGTAGCGCATGTAATCATGTCCGCACTTCCGAAAGTTTCCGGAAAAAACTGAATATTTCCTGTCATTAAAAAACTGTGGACAGGAAAATTGCAAGGAGTAACACACGATGTAATTATCCTGCATGATATAAAGCTTATGAGAGATTTTACAAAAGGGCTAGAAAATGGAAGAATTCCATTAAGAGAATGTAAACACGAGATAATCTAAGTAAGAGAGTGTAAACGTAAAAAAATCTTAAAAGTAATATATTAATTGTGAGTAAAGAAAGAGAAATTGAACCTCTTTCCAGCAAAATTGAAGGGCAACGCTTAAAAATGATAATTGCTATCTCATTTAAGTTCAAATTGATGATTTCTCAAGGATGTAAAGATGATCACAAAGTTAATTCCGAGAAAAGTATTCTTTACAAGTGGAGTTGGTACACATCCCGAACAACTTGAATCATTTGAGGTTTCACTCCGGGATGCAGGTATTGAAAAATTTAACCTTGTAACTGTAAGTTCTATCCTGCCCCCAAAATGTAAAATTGTGACAAAGGAAGAAGGTCTGCAAGAACTGAGCCCTGGAGAGGTGGTTTTCTGTGTGATGTCCAGGATCTCTTCCAATGAACCGAGAAGAACGTTAAGTACTTCCGTCGGATGTGCACTTCCCAGGGATATAAGCAAGCACGGCTATATTTCCGAGTATAATGCTTACGGAGAAAACTCACAGGATGTAGAGGAACATGCAGTAAAACTTGCAGAAAGCATGTACAGCACCTGGACAAATGAGGCACCTCTCAAAACCTTCAGCATCCCCAGATCATCTACCGTACACGAAAGTGGAGACTGGATGACTGTAATATCCGCAGCAGTTTTTATTATTTAAATAAAGAGGAGTTTCGGACAAGAACTCCAGTAATACTGTTACTTCATATACATAATAGTACTATTTACAGACATTATTTACAGACATTATTTACAGACATTACTTATTTAAAGAAATAACCAGACCTCTATTGTCCAGCATCTAATCATCATTGAAAGCTATTCAGTCATCATTATAAACTATCTTAGAAACGACTTTGACCTTACTATCTCTTATAAACGATCATATAAACTAAACTTCTATTACACACCTTTCACTCTTCACTCATTAACCCTTAACTCATAACTCTTAAACACAACAAATCAGTCTTCCTTCGGAGAAGCCTGTCTCTGTAAGGAGTCCTCAGGTAAGAGAGTCTGCATATATTGATATTTAATAAAAAATATATAATCCTTTAACGTTATTTGTGTCTCTTACCGTCTATTGCCGGGTACCTGCCAGACAGGATATTAGGGTCACAGGCAAACCTATCGCTATCTGCAGATTATGGAGAATGGCATGCAGCACAATGTATTTACGAACAACCCAACCGTTCCAATCGATGTAAAAGACAGGTCTGTAAGTGAATTGATGGACGGAATGCTCAAAACCGGCTTTCAGGGCAGGAAGCTGGCGGAGTCAGTCCAGGCCTGGCATAACATGCTCAAAGAGAAGAACACGACTGTACTTATGGGCTTATCCGGAGCCATGGTTCCTGCCGGTATGCGCAGGGTTATTTCCTACATGATCCGGGAAAGGATGATCGATTGCCTTGTAAGCACAGGGGCAAACCTGTTCCACGATTGTCACGAAGCCCTCGGCAGGAAGCATTATGTGGGCTCACATCTGGCTAATGATGAAAAACTCTTTGAACACGGAGTAGACAGGATTTATGATGTCTTTGCAGTGGAAGAAGAGTTCAGGAACGCAGACAACCTGATTGCAGATTTTGCAGAAGAGATCGGAGAGATTACCTGTTCCTCAAGGGAGTTCATGTACCTGCTTGGAAAAGAGCTTGTAAAAAGAGGAGCTGCTGAAGACTCAATAGTTGTAAGCGCGTACAGGCACAATGTCCCGATTTTTGTACCTGCACTATCGGACAGTTCCATAGGAATAGGGCTTACCATTGCACGGAGAAGAGGGCTGAAACTTGAAATAGACCAGATAAAAGACGTTGACGAGATCACACAGATTGTGGAAAAATCAGAAAATACAGGCGTTGTCTATGTCGGAGGCGGAGTTCCGAAGAACTTCATCCAGCAGACAGAGGTGATAGCTTCGATTCTGGGAATGGATATTGGCGGGCATGACTATGCAATTCAGTATACTTCCGATTCTCCTCACTGGGGAGGACTCTCAGGATGCACCTTTGACGAAGCAGTTTCATGGGGAAAGATCGCACCTCAGGCAAAAAAAGTACAGGTTTTTGTGGATGCTACCATCGCCCTTCCAATTGTTATCCATGCCCTGCATGAAAAAACACGTAATCTGAAGCGTGCAGCACCTGTTTTTAACTGGGATGAGCCCGAAGGGCTTGATATCGCTTACAACGAATAATCACATCACAAATCTTTATTATATTGAAAGCTGATAACATAAGGCGAGAAGGAGAAGACATAAATGGGTAAACGAACTCGAATAATTAACGATCCTTCCTATTTAGTACCATTACTCAGGACTTTTGGATCCAGAACCCATAAAAGAATATTCGATACACTTTCTAACAAATGGATGACCAGAGCAGAAATCGATGAGTTCATAGGTTCGGACTCATCAAAAAGCCTTCATATTCTGAAAAAAGCCGGGCTCCTCGAGAGCCAGTGGAGAGTACCTGAAGCAGGACAAAAACCCTCAAAAGAATACCACAGTTCTTATTCAAAGGTTCAGGTGAACTTTCAGTGCTCCTTTGAAGACCTCAGCGACATCATTATGCTTACCTTCAAACCATATGAAGAAGTGAAGGATGCTATGGAAGAGCTGGAAAGACTGGTAGAAGAAGGCAACACCTCAATGAGCAACCTTACACGAACTCTTAACAAGAACCCATTTTATATCTGCGCTGTTGCCCGAAGGTCCGAAAAACTTTCAGTAATGGGGCAAAGGTTAAAAATAATTGAAGATGTTGAGGAGAATTACGATTGATGATTAAAATCCTCCAGACCAAGAGCGGAGTCACCAAATTTCAGGTCCTTATCGAGATTGCCGCCCATCAGCCCAATGTCAGGCAAAAGGAGATTGCCGCAAAGATAGGAATAACCCCACAGGCTGTTTCCGAATACATTAAGGAGCTTGTAAATGACGGGCTTATTGTAACCGAGGGCCGCGTCAGATACAGGATAACAAAAGAAGGCGTAGAATGGGTCCTTGAAAACGCCGCCGAAATGAAGCGGTACGCCCGCTTTGTCATGGAGGACATAATCAGTCATGTCTCAACCTGGACAGCCATCACAAAAGAGGAAGTCAAAGAAAACCAGCAGGTTTACCTGAAAATGGATCACGGACTCCTCTATGTAAGCAGCACGGAAAAAACAGGCGCATCGGGCACTGTCATATCCGATGCGTCTCGAGGAGACGATGTGGGAGTAACCAGCCTCAAGGGCCTTATAGATCTGGAAAACGCATCCATCACGATCTGCAAGGTTCCCAGGGTTGAACGCGGAGGGTCGAGAAAAGTGGATCTTGAGCGCCTGAAGATGCTGGCAAACTCAAAACCCTATATCGCTGCAATAGGTGTAGAATCGTTAATTGCTCTTCGCAAGATCGACATACGCCCCAATGTCATGTTCGGGACAAACGAATCCGTTATCGAGGCTGCATACCACGGACTTTCATCCCTGGTGGTTTCAGTAGACGAACAGGTCTCTGCTCTCTTGAACAGGTTAGAAACCGAGAACCTTGAGTACGAACTTGTTGACCTGACAGTCGAGTAACTTTCCTGATTTATAGGCTTCCGGTTTGATGCATTCCTGACTCACGGGTTTGGAATTCGAACCTGTTATTTTTCTATAAATAGTATCTGTTTTTTGTTATTTTCAGGTTTAACTATAACTTTCCATGTTTAACTGTAATAACCCTCTCTAATTACGCTGTACATTTTTATCTTAATACTGCATACTCATCTAATAACCCGGAGATTTTCCATGAAGCTGATAGCACTTTCTGATACCCACCTTAAGACAGGAGAAATCCCTCCACAACTTAAAAGCGTTCTCGAAGACTGTGACCTGATTGTCCATGCAGGAGATTTCAGTACCTTAGAAGCTTATCAGGCTTTCAATGCCAGCGGCAAGCTGAAAGCCGTTTATGGAAATGATGACACCTTCGAACTCAGGAAACTTCTTCCCGAAAGGCTGAAATTTGAAATTGAAGGAATAAAAATCGGAGTGATACATGAAGGAGGGCTTTCAGTAATGGACACAACTGCCCAGGGTTACCTCGCAAAAGAAATGGGGGTAGATGTCCTGATTTTCGGGCACCTTCACCGCCCTTTGATTGAAAATAAAGATGTTATGCTTGTCTGTCCGGGTTCTCCGACAAAACCCAGGATGTCAAATCCAGGTGTTGTGGAACTGATAATTGAAAAAGGAAGTATTAAAGGCAGGATACTTACCCTTGAAGGAGATAGCTGTGAATATATCAAATTCAGGGATGCCCTGAAAAAACAAAAACAGGAAGAGAATCGGAGATAAAAAAGGACCTTCGAACCTGAAGATGACATGAAGGTCCTGAAAAAGTAATGAACAGGAACACACCAATGATTTTTACATTCAGAATTCAGGCACATGCCTCGCTAGGCAAGGTCTCTGAAACTATGTATTTTGGCGAAACTCCGTCAGTTCACATAGTCTCCAATTTGAACATTACACCTGTTCCCTGGAGGCTCAGGTAGACTTTATCTCCAAACTCGAGGACCTTCTCGACATCAACATTGCTGTTCCAGTTATATACAAAGTCATAACTGCCCTGCATGGGTTCGAAACCCAGGGACAACAACCTCTGGTTGACCTCAGAGGGGCGAACTCCTTCACTACTGAACCAGACCATAAGATAGGTTTTCACAAGATCATCCCATATACCAATTCATTAACTTATTTTAGCGTTAACTCTTATTCAATTACTCATTGCTCATTTTATATCATGTTTCGTTTATTTATCTATATTTTGCCTCTTATTACTCCGATATCATGAAAAAAGGAAAAAACTTATTCAGTACATTGAAGTTAGAAGTGAACTATTGAAAAGAAATAAGAAAAACAAAAAGCAGGTAACTATTAAGCCACTAATGTTTGAAAACTCCAACTTGCCTGTGGTATTGTACTTGTAGAGGACCTAACCGAAGTAAAGAGGCTTGAAACGGTACGGCTTCAGCAGACAGGATCTCTTTGAAAGCTGGTGGATTCAGTACCTGTACCCGCGTTTTGTAAACAATGGATATAGAATTGTAAAACATAAAAAACCCGGGTCCATGAAACCTCTCTTAAGTTTGCTGATGGTTCATTGCACCAGGTAATGTTCAACAGGTTAGTATTCAGCGGCGTGACCGAAGAAGACTCAGTGTTTCTATACATTATGATTGACATAACTAAACGTAAGCAGGCCGAAGAGAAAATGCTTCAGGCAAAAATGGCTGCTGAAGCTGCAAACCGGACGAAAACCACTTTCATAGTCAACATGAGCCATGAACTGAGAACTCCCCTGAACGCGGTTAAAGGTTAGACCTGCTCATAAGTGAAACTGTCGGGCCCCTTAAAGAAAAACAGAAACGATATACTGAAAACATTTTGAAAAGCGGGAGCCACCTGCTTGACTAGATCAATGATGTGCTGGATATCTCGAGGCTTGAACTCGGAAACATTGAACTTTACTATGAAACAGCGGACATACCCGGAGTAATTGAAGAGATACAGCGAGTTCTCTCCTCCCTGGTCACGGAAAAAAGTCACAAATCCTTTACAGTCCCTGTACAGCCTCGAAATTGAAAAGGAAAAAGAAAAAGTTAGAAAAATAAGAACGGTAAATGCAATTTAACGAAAAATTATCAAACATTTGAGAGCAACCTCAACTACAACTAACCCAAGAACCTCCATTAAAAAAAGATTCAGCTTTCAGCTTCCTTAATGGTCTGCTTTTTCCTGCAATTAAGCTCCACAATCAATCCACAACTGGTTACTTTTTACTGTCATTAATGTTCTTCCGATGCTCCCTTTTGATCTTTCGTCAGCCCTTTCCCATTACTTTCTTCGATTACCCTAACAAAATGCCTGTCTGACAAATCCTCTTTTCCGGACCAGAAAATTGCTTTATGGTATTTCCATACTTCCGGATCAAACTCAAGAATGCCTACGTGGACGACAAGCTCAAAAACAAACCAGTAGCCTGCAAGCAGATGTCCTATACGGATCAGGCCCAGAGCATTAACGTTAAGCAGAGACGCAAAATACCAGGTTATTGAAAGGATCCATTCGGATACAGGTAGCCCTAAAGGAGCCCAATTAATATTATAAAGCACTATTCCTGTTATGGCAATAACAGCAATTGCAGTGCTTTCGAGAATAATGAGCAGCTTGAGCATGGGATGAAGTTTTGTTATATAATATCCTTTCTGTTCATCATAGAGCGTAAAAGCAGGATACCTGCCTTTCCCGAAAAAATTTCTGACGATATCAAAAAGGCGTTCCACATCCTCCTCCCCGAATATATAAGATTTCCGGAAATGGTCTATCCTATCCCTGACACACCACCTCTCCCCCTTGCAGGAAAAGATATTATAGGGGACAAGGATCCAGTTCGCGACCAGAAAAAAAGGAACCGCAACCATATGGATAGACCGGGCAGTCTGAAATGCCATGAAATCCCAGCCAAAATAGATCCTGAATCCCGTGATAAGAAGGGCGAACATGGCAAACAGGTGAACCAGGTGAGTGATCCTCTCAAGCCAGTTATAGCGTTCAACAACCATCTTTCCGGAGGCAGGCTTCTCAGCAGACAGTACCATACCAAGCTCCCCTTAAAGCACCCTGATAGTATGATCCGGATGCTTTCCGGTTCTGTCGATTGTATGGACCGCACATGCCAGGCAGGGGTCATAGGAGCGAGCTGTATGTAAAATCCCGAGAGGGTTTGCATAGTCAACACCGAGGGCATTATCCGCAGCAGAGATTTTAGTGCCTATGAGAGCCTGCTCAACAGGGCCCGGAATTCCCTGTGAGTTCCGAGGAGCCAGGTTCCAGGTACTCGGAACTACAGCCTGATAAAGAGTAACCATCGAATCCGAACCTGTAGCAATCCAGTGCCCCAGAGCTCCCCGCGGGGCTTCCCACAGGCCCATCCCTGTCGAATCCTTTGCCATCGAAAGATCGGTGTGAACTGCAACCTTTGCCCCCGCCTCAAGATCCTGCAAAATCCACTTCATCAGTTCAGACATTACTACAAGAACTTCCTGCATCCTTGCAATCATGCGAGTATAGTTGTTTACAGGAGAGTACCCGTTTTCCTTGAAAGCCTGGACCAGTCCGGTTGTGAGGGGCTCACCCATAACCATGAGGCGAGCAAGTGGCCCGACTTCACAGGGAATGCCGCCATAATTGGGGGCTTTTGACCATGAGTAACGGCTTTCCGAACCTTTTGTGTAATCTATTTCATCAGGATTCCCTTCAGGAACCGTAACGCCGTTCCAGGGAGGCCGGTCTTCTTTCTCGTCAATGTAAAAGGAATGAGTAACGCTTTCAGAGATTATTCTGTAGTCGAATTCTTCAAGTTTCAGACGTCCGTTCATATATCCGGAAGGTATAACCCTATCATCAGCAGGGCTTGTAGGGTCATACCCATCCCCATTTTCAGGTTTGAAGAAAACTCCGTAAGAGAGAAAACCAATTTTATCGGGATCAGGATAAACTCCTGCCCGGTCCATTTTCATACTGATAGGCAGACCGAGAAGCTGTTCCCCAATCAGTTCCGAACCAAAAGCTGCAAAAAGAGGAACATCTCCCCAGCCGGAGGAGTGGGAGAAGTCATTGCTGGAAAGGGAATTATCCATAAGTTCCTGCAGGCGTTCCAGAACGAAATTGACAGCTTTTTGCGGAGAAGAAGCCATGTAAGTATTTTCAATCCAGGTATCTGGAGAGACCCCAAGAGTAAATGCTTCAACAAACTCCACAGTTTTTGAAACATAGGCTGCAAGCTCATTAATGTCTGCAATAGTCGGGGAATAAACCACTCCTCCGACATGCTGTAAAACAGAATGAGGCATTTTGCCTGCAACAAGAGAAATGGCATCATGCAGGTGACGCTGTTCCCTTATGGCACCGAGGTAAGAAGATCCGGCAGGATAACGTATTCCTTTAAACTGATTTACTATAGGCATAAAACGTCCGGCCAGTTCTCCCCACACTGCATCCCCCATTTCTCCGTGTTGCATAAGGATATCATGATAAGCCGGGTTTGCAAGGTCCGGGCCCCAGAGCACATAGATGTGGGCTGCATGACTGGCTATGAAATTAAGACCCTGATGAATATTTCTCATTACAAGAGCATCTTTGGGAACCTCTTCTATAACTCCGAAAAGTTCATCCAAAGCATTTGCTGCAGCTATGCTGTGGCAAACCGGACAGACCCCGCAGATCCTCTGGGTTAGAAGTGCCGCATCTCTCGGGTCTTGATTCTGAAGAAATCTCTCAAAACCTCTAAAGAGCAGAGCATTGCTCTGGGCATCGGTAATCACACCATCTCCGTCAACCTCAGTATTAATCCTATAATGTCCTTCAATTCTTGAAAGAGGATCTATGGTCACCTGTACCATTACTTTTCACCTCCGGTTTTCCCGGAAATATTCTCTTCCTCAGCCTTTTCTATTTCCTCAGGATTGTTCAAAACAGTCCTTCTTATAGCGTGGGCACCTGCAGCAAGGAGTGCCCCTCCTATTGCCACACCTGCCACGGTATCAAGATTTGTACCTACAATTCCGGTATCTTCAATTTCCACGAAAAAGGGCCTAGTACTGTCCGGAAATCCCGGCTGTACGCAGCCTATACAGGGAGAGCCTGCCTGAGGACAGAAAGACTGATGTCCGTTCCAGTGGCGAGTGGCACAGTCAGCGTGGGTATACGGCCCTTTGCACCCCAGTTTCCAGAGGCAACCCGGTCCACCTACTGTCAAGTCAAGCTCTCCACGGTCATAATATCCGCGGCGAGAGCAGTTGTCGTGTATAACATGATCCGGAGGGAAGAAAACTTTCGGACGTTTCCATCTGTCCAGCACGTAAGGGAGATCATCGGGTACCTTGATTTTCCCCAGGACAACCGCGCTTATTGTCAGAAATACCCAGTCAGGGTGGGCAGGACAGCCGTTAATGTTGATAACCGGTTTATCGATCCCGAGCAGATCAACAATTCCTTTTGAAGAATCTTCCATAGTAAACGCGATTCCGCGGTGGTCAAGAAGTTCTTTTACATCACTTTTTGCAGCATTTACCCCACTGTTAGTAGCACACTGCCCGATTGCTATAATTACCGAGGCGTTTTTTGCAGCTTTCTCGTAAATTTCCTTATATGTCCTGCCTCCAAGTACCAGATATTTTCCCGAACCTTCAGGCCCATTTGGGACTCCACCTTCGGAAATAAAAACATATCCTTTTTCGTTTTCCAGAATCTCATCCAGCAGAAGCTCAGAGTTCAGCTCACTGGTATTTGCAGGTTTTCCGTCTACGAAAATTCCCTGCTGCATCATCAGGACGTCCTGATAGAGCAGGTTGAGATTTAAATACTGAAGTAGTTCTACGATATCAGGTGTCCCTCCGTCAAGCATTGATATGCTGCAACCGGTACACCCTGCCCCATGGAACCACAATATTTTAGTTTCCGAAAGTTCAAGGGCTTTTGCCAGATCACTTTTATAGGTCTGTAAAAACAGCGAAGCTCCCAGCATTCCGACGGCTTTTATAAAAGTCCGACGGTCCATCTTCATGAAGTCGAGATTTTTAAACTTTTCAAGTAAAGATTTTTCACCCGTTCTGCTTCCCCCGGGATAATAAATAATTTTTTATATAGAGATATAATAAGACATAGACCCTATTGTATTAAAAGACTATTATGGGAAAAACTATTACGGCCTTGAATAGCCTGGTAAGCTTCAGAAATTGAAGAGGATCTCTTTTAAGTACCTGATTTTTGTCCACTGGTTCAAGAAGGAAGCTATGCCCTCAGTTAAAATAAATATAGTTTTTCTAAAGATTTATATATTTTAATAATTACTTTATATATTGAAATATATAATAGAATTTTAAGTTTAGTATTTGCAGCATAATATGAAAAAATAAAACCACACTACACAGTTTGGAAAATAAAATTATGAATAATGTGGGGGATAAAGTATGACTATTGGGGATGGTCACGATTTAAAATCGTTGAGATTTGCAGATGACGACGTTTTAGAGGCTTGCTATGACAACGAAAGGGTCCTTCGCAAAGGCGATAGCGGCTCTCCGGTAAAGAAAGTTCAAGAAGCTTTGATTCTTTTGGGTATTCCTGTGCCCAAAGTTGGAGCCAACGGTATCCTTGGTGATGAGACTGAGCTGGCCATCAAAAGCTACCAGGAAGCACGCGGACTGAAGGTTGATGGTGTAATAGGGTCAATTACTATAGAAAGTCTGGACGGAGAATTTCCCTCAAGAGCACTAAAACATCCAGCTTCACCATCAACGGAACCACAGGTATCGGAGGTTCCAGCTCCTTTAGTACCAGAATCTCCAGTTAGGTCACCCAGGGCATCTCCGGTTAGACTAGCAAGAGAAACTCCGAAGCCGGTAAGAGCACCTCCTGTCTCACCAGTAGAGAAACCCGTAGTTCCATCAGTAGAGACAGTTCCGGATCTTAAACCATTGCACGTACCTCCAGTAAAACCAGTGCATGTACCACCTGTCCCACCGGTACGGGAAGTATCGGCAAGACCAAAATACGTAACCAGGCATATAGAAAAAACAACACCTTCAACTGTACCTTTAGCTCCATATGTGACTTCGTCACTCCCTCAGGCTGACAGCCATAACCGCAAATTCCATTCATCAGGGATGTGGAATGGAGATAGCTTCCTTGAAATCCAGGGTGGTCAATCGATGCACTTTAATGTAAAAAATCTCCATGCCCATGCGTCAACTATTCGAATAAAACCCAATACTGGAGAATCCAAAAGCACTGTGATTCAATCTCAAGCTACTGCCAATTTTGAGTTTTCCACGGATAACAAAGAGCCGTTTGACTGGAGATTTGATATCAAAACTGATAGCGATACAGCTTTACTTGAGTGGCATCTCTATAGTAACTGGGTACAGGAGGAAACAAAAACAAATAAGCCTTAAGATAATTATAGAATCGATATTCAGGCTGTCAAAGTAGAGAAAAAACCTCATTTCTGATAAGCCTTATAGCTTCATCTACAGCCTTGAGGACTTCAGGGCTTATATCCTGGGAGAATTCAGTAGCTAATTCTCCGATCTCTATTCCTATAACCACAATTTCCGGAAGGGACTGTACCTGCTCCCCAATTCTCAACACATCGGTAATTGTGAGATCGTGAACAGAGACCAGGGTATGCAGCTCAGTACCCTTTATCAGGTCCCCACCTTCAATACGGTGTACCGAACCTTTCCGGCTGCCTGTCAGGATTGCATCAACTATTATGATTTTTCTAGCACCGTCAAGCAGATTCAGGAGGTCGAGCCCGCAGACCCCCGCATCCGCTATATCGAGGTCTTCAAGACCTTCAAGTTCTGTTTTTTTAAGGGCTTCGATAACTTTCAGGCCGACGCCATCGTCACCCATGAGAGGGCTTCCACAGCCCAGGACTCGGACAGGAGCATGTAATATAGACATATTTTCACGTTACAAAGTTGAACATCTATTTATCATAAAATCTCAGCCGGAAACCCGTAAAATCTTTAGATTTAGCGGGTAGTTGACTCCTAGCATATTTCTATGCCTTTTTCTAGCATATTTCTATGCCTTTATTACATTTTTCCCGGACTTTGGAATTCCCTGAACATTAATCTTTTACGACTTCAGAAGGCGTATCGGACGATTCGTGCCAGATCTCACTGTCAGAAAGTTGTTTTTGTTTGGGTTTAACGATTTCTGCGTAGCGGGAATCTGAAAGATCCTCTTTTCCGGACCAGAAGATTGCCTTGTGGTACTTCCAGACATGCGGGTTAAACTCAAGTATACCCACGTGGACAACCAGTTCAAAGACAAAAAAATAAGTCATGACCAGGTGGAGAGCCCTGTAAAACTGCAGGGAAGACATATTGAAAGCAGGTGCAACCAGGTCTCCTGCCAGAAGGATCCATGAACCTATAGGGAGCCCTATGAGTGCCCAGTCAAGCCTGTAAAGAACAATGCCTGAAACGGCGATCACAAAGATAGCGGTGCCTTCGATTACAATGAGGATCTTCATTAAGGGGTGGAGTTTGGTCTTATAGTGTCCCGACACCTCATCATAAATAGTAAATGCGGGGTATTCGCCCTTTCCGAAGAAATTGAGGATTATTGCCTTCAGGCGCTTTGCATCTTCAGGACCGAAAACATAATGGTCCATGAAATGTGCAATTTTTTCCTGGATCCCACCTTCAATTGAAGAAAAGATGTTGTACGGTATAAGGATCCAGTTCACTGCAAGTAGAGCAGGAACCGCGATCATGTGAAGGGCGCGGGCATTGTGGAAACTCATAAAGTCCCAGCCTGCATATATTTTAAACCCGGTAATGATGAGCACAATCATTGCCACAGCATGGATGGTATGAGCCGTCCTGTCAAGGACGGTATAGCGCTCAACAACCATCGGGTTGTCTTTGGGTTTCATTTATGGGTCATCTCCTTATACTATTCTTAAAGTACGTGGAGCGTTTTTCCCGGTGAGGTCAATGGTGTGGACCGCGCATGAAACACACGGGTCATAAGACCTACCGATATGAAGAATGTTAACAGGGTTGGTGTAATTGACACCAAGAGAATTATCTACAGCATTGATCTTTGCCCCTATAAGGGACTGTTCAAGAGGCCCGGGTACGCCAGCGCTATCTCTCGGGGAAAGGTTCCATGTACTCGGAACCACGGGCTGGTAGTTGATAACCTTTGATTTGCTGTCGGTGGAGACCCAATGTCCGAGAGCGCCGCGAGGAGCTTCCCAGAGACCCATACCTTCCGAATTCTTTGCCATAGAAATATCGGTATCAACAGCAATCTTGCCGTTAGGATCGTAATCGACAGTTACCCATTTAAAGAGCTCATTTGCGATAATTGCTGTTTCCTGGATACGAGCAATCATTCTTGTGTAAACGTTAGCTGCAGAGTAACCGTTCTCGTTAAAGGCCAGAGCAAGTCCGGTCACAAGCGGTTCTTTAGCTGCAAGCATACGTGCAAGAGGCCCGACCTCACAGGGAGTTCCGTCATATCTCGGAGCCTTACTCCAGGTGTATCTGCTATCTGAACCCTTGTCAAAGCGGATTGCTTCAGGATCGGTAAACGGATTGGTTTCACCTTTTGAGGGGTGTAGGTCAGCTGCACCTTCATAGAAGGCGTGAGCAATACTTTCGGTAATCTTGCTTGCATCAAAATTCTGATATTCAAGGCTTCCGGTCACAATACCTGAAGTCAGGAAGCGGTCTCCTGCGGGGCTGTTAGGGTCGTACCCGTCCCCATTCTCAGTATTGTAGAACCCACCATATGAAAGGAAGGAGATCTTTGAGGGATCGCTGTATCCACCGATTTTGTCGTGCTTAAGGCTTGCAGGAAGACCAAGCAGTGTTTCACCCACAAGTTCGGAACCAAAGGCTGCATAGAACTCCGTATCTCCCCAGCCAGCTTCCCTGGTGAAGTCATTTGAGTCTACTGATTTGTCAACAAGACCTTTAAGGTGTTCAACCACGAAACTTACGGCTTTCTGGGGGGAGCTTGCTTTGTAGGTGTTTTCAATCCAGGTCTCGAATGGAACCTTCAGAGTGTAGTTTGAGATAAAGTCCATTACCTGAAGGTAGTAAGAGGAAAGTTTGCCAATATCTGCTACATTCGGCTTGTAAGTATATCCACCCGGATAGGATGTGACCTGGTGGGGCATTTTTCCGCCGATAACTGCAACTGCTTCCTGAAGGCGTTTCTTTTCAGGAATTACTGCAAGGTAGGAGGATCCTACAGGCACTGATTGCCCATCAATCTTGTAGCTGATCGGGGCAAACCTGCCGACCATTTCTTTCCAGACTGCGTTTCCGGTTTCCCCTAGAGGAGTAAGAACATCACGATACGCAGGGTTTGAAAGGTCAGGACCCCAGAGTATGTATATGTGGGTTGCATGGCTTGCAAGGAAGTTTAGAGCCTGGTTAATGTTCCTTGCTACAAGTGCATCTTTTGGAACGGTATCAACCACACCGAATATCTGGTCAAGGGCATTGGCAGCTGTGATTGAATGGGACGTAGGACAAACCCCACAGATTCTCTGAATAAGAAGGGCTGCATCTCTTGGGTCCTGATTCTGCAGGATGCGTTCAAAGCCTCTGAACATGAGACAGGAGCTCTGGGCATCAGTTATAACGCCCTCCGCATTTACTTCAGTAGACAGGCGAAGGTGACCTTCAATTCTTGTTAAGGGGTCGACTGTAACGTTTACCATTTTTTACTCACTCTCCTTTCATTCTCCGAACAGCATGCACTCCTGCAAGTACGGTAGCAGCTCCGACTGCAGCTTTGGATAATGTGTCAATATTTGCCCCAAGAAGCACACCCTTGTCTTCAGCTTCAACATAAAAAGGTCTTGCTGAGTCCGGGAAACCGGGTTCAACACAGGCAATACAGGGGGAACCTGCCTGAGTACACATACTTACAGAACCATTCCAGCGGCGAATAGCACAGTCTGCGTGAGAGTAAGGAGCTTTACAGCCTAATTTCCAGAGGCATTTTTCTCCGCCAATCTGCTCATCGAACTCTCCACGATCATAGTAACCGCGGCGAGGGCAGTTATCATGCACTGTGTGGTCGGTGGGGAAAAAGACTGTAGGCCTTCCATACTGGTCAAGGATGGTATCCAGGTCGTCGGGAATCTTAATCTTGCCAAGGATTACCGCACCTATGGTAAGGAGAATCCAGTCAGGGTGTGCAGGGCAGCCAGGGATATTAATTACTGGTTTGTGGATCCCAAGCTCTGTGAGCATGCCTTTTGAGCTGTCTTCCTTTGTGAAAGCCACTCCCCTGTAATCCGTGACCTCGGCAATAGCACTGTCCGCACAGGTGATTCCCCCATACGTGGCACAGGTCCCAACTGCAAGGATAGAATTGGCACGTGCTGCAGCTTTTTCAAAGAGCTCTTTGAAAGTCCTGTTCCCAATAACACAGTAGCGCCCCGAGCCGTTTGGACCGTTTGCAATTGCGCCTTCTACAACAAGGATATAATTGCCTTCTTCGATAAGTTCGTCAACAAGAAGCTCGGAGTTTAGTTCAGAGGTGTTTACAGGTTCGCCATCGACAAATAATCCCTGCTGGGCAAGGAGAGTCTCATGGTAAGCAATGTTAACATTGAGTTTGCTGATTGCCTGAACAATATCAGGATTGCCTCCGTTTAAAATGGATTCGGAACAGCCGGTGCACTCAGCACCGTGAAGCCAGATAATTTTAGTATCTGCAAACTCAAGCGCACTTGCGATCTCTGTTTTATAGGTGCCAAGAAATGTAGTTGCGCCAAGCACGCCTACAGCCTTCATGAAAGTACGCCGGTCTAGTTTTAAAAAATCTAAACTATCCAGTGTACGAATAAGATTTTTCATTCCAGTACTCATCTCTACCACATCTTGTTTTTTACCCAAAATATATATTCGAAAGAAAATTCTAATTTAGATTTGCCACAATTATATAAGCATGTATATAAATATAACAATAATGTTTCCAATGAGGGAATAGTATTTAAGTTTATTTACACGATAAAATAAATATATTAATATAGTGAATGAATTAATTAAATATATGAAAAATATAATAATTTAAGAAAATTAATTGTAAGCCTTAACGTAAGCAATAAACTAGCAAAAGACACTGTAACAAAACTAGCTAACCTTAAAGAACAAAAAAATACTTTCCACTTCAGAGTGATTTTGTATCCCAAAAATTAAAGTGAAAATATGATTATATAACAGAAAATTTGATATTTTTATGAAAAAATACACAAAATCAATGCAGAATTAATAAGTATTTAAGGAAAACAAAAAAACCATCTATAATAAAAACCATTAATAAAAACAATTATTTATAATAAAAACCAGTTATAATAATTATTTATAATAAAAACCATTTATAATATATAGAGAAGAAATTTAATGATGCGGAGCAACCGCAAGACAAGCAAGAAGTCTGATTTAATCCCTGTTAGACCCCTGAATAAACTATACATATTATTATAACCAGTTTCCCATTAAAGGCCCATCTATTTTTCGTTAACCGACATATTAGAGTCTTTTTAATTTTTTTTGGTTCTTCTCCAATTTCAAAAAAATCATAAAATTTCATCATAATTTGAGTAAACCAATCTACCCATTTTGGAAAAATTGATCTATTCAGACGAACACTTATACAATTTTTTCAAAAATATCTGGTTTTTGTGGAATTTTTCATTAGTTACCGCTATAAGATGTATAAGATTTCAAGTTTAGGTTATAAGCTTCCGTTTTTCCTTTACTCCATCCAGAACCATCGGGTACTAACGTATTCTCTTTGCTCTCCGGCAAAGGAAAAAGCAACATCACAAATGGCATTCTTACTTTTTTTATTAATAGCCATAAAAAAGTCTTAAGTGGGTAGTTATTTAAGTTTTGCTAAATTAGTTTATACTGAATATACTTTTTTTTCTTTTTTATTTTACCTGTGTGTACAGGAAATTACAACGTAAAAAATCATACACTAATTAATAAAGAGGGACAAACCCCTCCATCCTTTTTTGATAAAACAAATACTGCTGGGCATATCCGCAGTAATGACCGAAATATTCTCGTCCCCAGTCTCCCATACAGCTCAGGTTTTTGCAGGTTTCAAAGTAACTGTCATCAACGTGATAATGCTGGATAATCTGCCTGATGTGGGTATCTACAGGAAAGGCTTCCATTTTCTCAAAGGCGAAAAGAAGAATGCAGTCAGCAACCTTTTCCCCTATGCCGCGAATCCTCATAAGGCGTTCCCGCGCATACCTGTACTCCAGACGGAAAAGGACATTAAGGTCAAGCTCGCCTGAAACCACTTCTCTTGCTGCCTCTTTTATGCGTTCAGTCCTGAAGCCGAGCTTGCATTTGTCAAGCAGGGAGAGGTCTGCATCTGCAAGGGCTACAGGATCCGGAAAACTGAAATAGCCTCCTTCGAGTTCCTGCCCAAAAAACTGGCTCAGGAGACTGATCCTTTTCTGGATTGTGGGGATGCTTGAGGCTGTTGCAAGCATATAGGAAATCAGGCACTCCCAGGGATCCTGCCGGATCAGGCGCAGACCTCTATATTCGTTGATCGCCCTGTTTATCAAAAGGTCTTTGTTTATGCTGTCATAAATTGAGGACAGGTTGTCGTCCAGACGGAAATAATGAGAAAAAAATTCTAATGGAAGTTTTGAGTCAACCAGCAGTTCTCCGCTGTCTTTCTCCTGGGAAAGCCGGATAACATGGTCTCCGACAACTCCTGTCCACCAGTCTCCTTCCCTTTTCCAGCGAAAGACCTGTCCGCAGTCGAGGGTATAGTCAAGGTTAAAGATTATGGGTTTAATCCTGTACATCCAGTTCAAGCCCCCTTAAAAAAGCCCCTGCAGTTAGCGTGTCCCCGAGCCCTACAGTAGTGATTGGAGATTTTGAAAGCAGCGTTGGGAGTATGCAAATCACATAGTTCTCCATTAAAGCAAAAGCACCATGTCCACAGGTTTCTCCGCCGAATGCTTCAAGGAAAAGCTGCAGTTGCTTCCTTCCAAACATGCTCTCCTGAAGTTTGGAAGCCTCCTTTTCCACAAATTCCCGCCCTTCAAGCCTGCCTGAAGCTGCGTATGCCCCTGCACACCTGAGCCCGAAGCTCATGGCTTCAAGATTTTTACCGGCTGCATTTAACAGCGCAGGGCTTTCTTTATCGCCCCATTTACCTGAAATCCCGGAACCACCGGAAATCCCAAGCTCCCCGGAAATCCCGAACTCTTCAAAAATTCCAGAAACATCATAGTTTCCGGGCTTAAAAACAGCAAGGACAAACTCCCTTGTGTGAATGAAAAGTTTCCCAAGCCCATGCAGGGAAGCAAGCTTACAAGCTGCTTTTCCTACAGCTTCGGCTTCCATACGCAAAATCCCTTCAGCAGGAATTCCGTGCAGGTTGTGGAGCATTGCAAGCTCGTCCTCGTTCATTCCGATGCTGTATGAGATTCCGGCAAACTTTAGGAAGACAGAACTTGCAATCTCCCTGCTTGCAAAATGCCCGAATTCCAGGTGAACCCTGAGCTTCTCATTTCCTGCCTTCCAGGCTTTAAGCTGGGAAAATGAATTCTCAAGGATCTCTTTGTAGGTGCTGCCGTCAGGATAGGTCTCAAGCAGGAGATGGAAACCTGATATGAGTGCCCCATTTATTTCCCCTGAACGCTGCAGGGCATAATTCTCAAAGGCCGGATTAACGAAGAGCCTGAAATTTAAGTGGTCACAGGTTGCTATGAAACGATTTTCCCTGGGAGCCCTGATCTCTTTCCCATAAAGGGAAAAAGTTTCCCCTTCGGAAAAATCAAAAACGAAATGGATGGGGTCCTGGTTACTGAAAGAGGCATTTCTGTTTTTTCTGGATTTTGCCCCCGACTTATTCTTTACCTGTAAAGGAGCATCCGGGAAATATACTGCTTTTTTCGAAAATAGAGAAAGTTGGGTCTTTGAAGGAACTGCAACATTAGGGACTACCCTCGAAGCCCCCAGTTCGGAAAGCGCATTTGCCATAATCCCGGCGTTTCCGCCCATCCTCACAAGAGATTTTTCAAAATAGCGGTTCTTCAGAAACTCAAACACAGACTGCTCAAAAACGAGCCATTCGGCTCCACACCCGTTTTTCATACAATAAGCGAGCCCTGCCACAAAATCGGATCCCGAAAGTATTTTTCCGGGAGGAGTTTCGATTTTTTCAAGGATTTCGGTCCTTTCAAATGCATTCAGCAGCTCCGTGATTTCGGCTCCGCTTATCCGGTATACGGAATCTATGTTTACGTTATAACCGCAAAGTATGTTCATCTGACCTGTTCCTGTAGATTCAAATGGAAAAGCAGCCTCTTTATCAGGCATTCAGATTGAGAATTTATCGATCCGTTACAAAACGAGGCAGATAGAAAATCTGTCTCAGTATGCTTATTTTCCTGCTTGTTTCTGTTTCATCCTTGCAAGCATGGCAACAAATGCTCCTGCAGAAATCGTATCACCTATTCCTACTGTAGCTTTCGGCCTGTCTACTACCTTGGAGGGAATGAGAATAGCATCATGATCCGGTCCGTAGATATATCCGTACTCAAACTCATCCGAAGTGCAGAGCTTTCTCCCTGTGCAGTAGAGCTGGAAGTTTTCGATGTCTTCTAACCCCGTAGCTGAAACAGGAACTTCCAGTCCGGATTCAGCTTCCTTAAGGTTCTCGATTTTTCCGTTGAGGGCCTGAGCAGCTGCCAGAACCGAGGAAAAGAGCAGGGAATCCCTGTGTTCTTTCAGGGTTAAAGGATGGCCCTTTGCCAGGATGCAGATGTAAAAACCAAGAGAGTGTACATGGACCCTCTCAAGGTCCAGGTCCTTCATGAGCTGGACAGCCCCCTGGTAGAGGGACATAATCCCATTTTCCCCTTTCTTGATCACGGAATATGAAAGTTCCTCATATCCCAGCACATTCAGCGCATTAGCCACCTCCACGGTGTCAAGGCCCATGGAATGCACGCGCTTGGCAACAATTTCGGTAAGGATAGCTTTTCTTATAACCCGGTTCTGGATGGATGTAAGTTCTACATGAATGCGGAGTTCGGGGTTCAGGGACTTTAGCTTTTCAATAACCTTTACGGAATTTTCGACGTAATCTTTATAGGTGGACCCGTCTTCGTATTCTTCTTTTATCATCTGATACCCGGAAAGCATTGCCCCGTCAACCGGAAGGAGGGAATCAAGATGTTCGTAAATCTGCTTGTCCATGTCCAGGCGGAGCCATTTGGGGCGGGAAGAAATAATCAGGCGGTTATCCCTCGGGATTTTAAAGGTACTCCCGGCACAGGTCACTTTCAGGTCTTTGGAATATTCAAAGATCCAGTTAACCTTTGACCCGGTTCCGGGCTTAAAGGCTTCTCTCGGAGGCTTCAGGAGGACTTTTCCATTTTCCACCTTCGGGTGCAGGATATTTCCCGTAGCTGCAAAGTATTCCGCCTGCTCTTCAGAAAGCCAGGGGATATAAGCAACCACCTTTTTCAGCTCTAACCGGGCAAGGAGATTGGAAATAATCCCTGCCTGACCGCCCATGCGGGCATAGTCAAAACCCAGGTGCTTCTTCAGCCATTCATGAGTTTCTGCGGTATATGAAGGCACTTCTGCGGCTTTCCCTTCCCGCATAGAAATAAGCAGGCGGGCAACAAAGTCCAGAGGTTCTGCAATCTCTCTCGGATATACCGCAACCCTGTCTTGAACTGCAGCTTCATCAAAAAATCCAAAAAGCTTTGACAGGTCTTCTTCAGTCAGGTGTCTGATAGCATCTATATTGCCGTTATAGGCTACAAACATCCCATCCAGATAAGGAAGGGCTCCTTTTGCATCGTAAAACGCTTCTTTATGGCGCTGTTCCCATTCTTCTATGTCCACTTAAGTAAACCCCCTGGGAATAAAATAAATTATCCGGAATTAAGAAATTTAATTAACCTTGAATAGGAAAATAAATCAAAATAAAAGAAAATAAATCAAAATAAATCCGAGTTTTTGAGTACCCGGGTTATCCTGCTTTATACTTCCTCTATTTCTCATTTTACGTTTATTTTATTTAACTTTGCGCAGATTGGAGTCCTGGGGTCAGGCCAGACTGTTCTGGCCAGGCTGATCTGAATTAGAGATCATGCTGTATAATCTGCATCAATTTAAGATCAGGTTGTATATTCTGCATTAATCCTTACATAATCGTAAGTCAGATCGCAACCCCAGGCGGTTGCTGACTCATTTCCCATTCCAAAGTCAAGGGTAATGATAATTTCCTCATTTGCCATAATCTTTTTCAGGAGTGCAAGATCTGAAGCCCTGGAAATTTCTCCAGACTTCACAAGTTCGACTTCTTCTCCCCCTCCTGAGAAAGATAGGGAAAGCCTTTCCTGCTCAAGTTCGGCCCCCGAGTATCCGGCAGCAGCCACAACCCTACCCCAGTTTGGGTCCTTCCCGAAGATTGCGGACTTGACCAGAGGCGAGCGTACAATAGCTTTTGCAGCAAGCCTGGCATCTCCATAAGTTTTTGCGCCTATGACCCTGGTTTCGATAAGTTTCGTGGCTCCTTCCCCATCCTTTGCCATCTTTTTTGCAAGGTCCGTAAAAACGTAAATCAGCCCTTCCTCAAACTCGTCGAGGCACTCCATACAGGGCTTGACTCCGGACTTACAGGTGGAGGTGAAAAGCACAATATCGTTTGTGCTTGTGTCGCCGTCGACAACAACCATGTTGAAGGTTTTATCCACAGCTCTCCTGAGAGCCGCATCCAGGACATCTGCAGGTACTTTTGCATCGGTATATGCAAAACAGAGCATAGTCCCCATATTGGGCTCGATCATACCCGAACCTTTTGCAATTGCTCCTATCCGGACTCCACAATCGAGTTCCACAGCCACCTCTTTTAAGGCTTTATCGGTGGTCATAATCGCCTTTGCAGCAGCCCGACTGCATTCGGGGGAATTGCCAAGCCCGTCAAGGACTTCAGGGAGGTGTTCCCTGATCCAGGAAATGTCAAGCCTTCTGCCAATCACTCCTGTCGAGGCAACAGCAACGGTATCGGGGGGGAGGTCAAGCCTTTCAGCGAGCATTGAAGCCATTTCCATAGCGTCCAGAAACCCGTCATCGCCTGTAAAAGCATTGGCATTCCCGCTATTTGCAATTACAGCCGAAAGCTTCTGCTCGGTTTCGATCAGTTCTTTGCTAAGAATAACCGGAGCTGCAACTACTTTATTTTTAGTAAAAACGCCTGCGGCAGGGCCCTCTGCCCGGATGACCGCAATTCCCATTTTTCCGGGTTTGATTCCGTTTGCAGTTACGCCCCTTACCGCACATATCCCACCCTCGATTTGCTTCATGAAAAACCTCCTTTCCCTCAAAGCTTTGCAAGACCTTCGATAATATCTCCACGTGTAACAATTCCAACCACACGGTCATTTTCCACTACTGGAAGCCTGTTGATCCTGTGCCTGACCATAAGTTCGGAGGCTTCTTCGACAGATGCCTCAGAAGAAATTGTATGCACATTCTTTGTCATCATCTCTTCAACCTTTGTAGAACCAACATCAGAAAGCATTTTTTTCGTATCTTCCCAGCTAAGGAGTTCCCTTATCGGGACCTCTATGACTTCAAAAGGGCTTGGAAGCCAGAGGTTTCCTTTTTCCGGAATTAAGAGCAGCTTAAGCAGGTCAGCCTCACTTACTATCCCTACAAGCTGTCCATCTTCAAGGACAGGAGCTCCACTAATATTGTTTTCTTTAAGAACCTTTGCAGCTTCCCGGACTGTATCACCAGGCTTGCAGAAGACAACGTTAGAGTTCATGACATCTGTTACTTTCATCGGACTACCCCAAAGATAAGTTCCATTCTTTCTTATAATCCGTTACCAGTTATATGTTCTCGCCTGTTTTACCTTTACGGCGCTGCCGCAGGCAGCCAGAGCCCGCGAGTCTCAGCCAGCCCGAACATAAGGTTCATGTTCTGGATAGCCTGGCCTGATGCGCCTTTGACAAGGTTATCGATTGCTGAGAGCACTACAACCCTGTTATTTTCTTTATCTGCTTCAAAACCTATGTCACAGAAGTTAGATCCCCTGACCGAGGTAAGGGAAGGGACTCCCGGAAACCGGACAAAGGGCTTGCCCCTGTAAAACTCCTCATAAATTTCCTGCACATATTCAGTAGAAAGAGGCTCTTTCGTAAAGAAATGAGCAGTTGTGAAGATCCCCCTGATGGATGGGATCACATGGGGAGTGAAGTTGATGTTCTTGAGCTTTCCATCCAGTCCTGTCAATTCCTGGAAAATCTCAGCCCTGTGCCTGTGGGCTGTAAGCTTATATGCGATAATATTTTCTGCTATGTTTGGATAGTGAGAGGTTTCAGAAGGCGAGACCCCGGCTCCTGAAATCCCTGTTTTGGAATCAAAGACTGCAATATCTATTAACCCTGCCGCTGCGAGAGGGGCTGCTGCAAGGATTGCTCCGGTAGGAAAACAACCCGGATTTGCCACAAACTCTTCCTTTGCAACTTCAGGGTGAAGTTCTACTAACCCGTACACTGCTTTCCTGGGGTCGCTGTGCTTCATCCCATAAATTTGTTCAAATGTTGGGATATCAAGCCTGTAATCTGCACTGAGATCGATCACCTTTGTACTGCCGTCAAGCAGTTCAGGGACATAATTCATAGCAGTCCCGTGAGGCACTGCCACAAAAACAACATCACAGCGCTCCCTGAGGTCTTCAGGATCCGGATTTTCATACTTTAAGTCCAGAAAACCTTCGAGGTACCTGTGGGTACTTGTTACGGGTTTTCCTGCGAGACCCCGCGAAGTTGCCAGCTCAAGACTGACATCGGGATGGTTTACCAGTAAACGGAGGAGTTCCCCTCCTGTATATCCGGAAGCTCCTATAATTCCTGCCTTAATCATAAGTATTCACTGCCAGTGTAATGTCAATACAAGATAATTAAGCTTGTTATCAAAAAAAACCAGAGAGAAGGCTCTAAGGGCTGTTGACCGGGGAGAAGAGTAAGCTCATAAAATTATTCCAGCTCTGGATTATTCCCTATAACCATTGACTCTTTGACCTCAAGTTCACGCATTACAACAAGGACACCGCCTTCGTAATCAACCACCTTTACAGAAACACTATCCCTTGGATACAATTCCATTTTAGGCAGCTCACTATTATTCAGATCAAGAACCCCTTTTTCACCGACATAGAAGGCACCCAGTGCAGAGTCATTTACTCCCAAAATAGAAAGTCATAAAATGAATATTAAGACAGTACAGTATAAATATCTAGATATATAAGAGTATTCCAGACGATAATGGGCAGGTCTATATCAGCTTCAATCAAGAGCACACATACGAAAAGACTATAGAAAAAGGCAAACTATTTTACCTTTATCAGCCTTCTTTCATGCAAGAAAATTCTTGTGAGTGCTGACTTCCGGAGGAACAGGAGGAAAAAAACTTGAGCAAAAAAAAGATAATTTACCTTGCAGGCCCTCTCTTCACACATGCTGAACTCGAATACAACCGGAAACTGAAGGATATGCTGCTCAACAATGGCTTTTCCGTTTTTTTGCCCCAGGAAGACGCAGAAGATGCGGCACAGGAACGCGAAAGACAGAGCCAGGAATGTATATTCAGGAAGTGTGTGAAAGGTGTGGATACCTCGGACCTTGTTGTCGCAATCCTTGACGGGGTGGACGTGGACTCCGGGACAGCCTGGGAAATAGGTTATGCCTATGCAAAAGGAAAACCTGTTATAGGACTCAGGACTGATTTCAGGGAACTTTCGGACGGGATCGTGAACCTGATGGTGGAAATGTCTATCGTTTCCCTGGCAAAAGATGAAGAAGAACTGCTGAAAGTAACGGAAAAGTTCCAATAACTTATTTCTTTCCTGTTTATGTGTTTACACCCCAGGTATATTGTCTTCCTCTTTTTTTTTCGATATGAGGACTTATTTGTTTACCTGTTTATTTACCGATTTGTCTTTCCTGTTTACCATTAGAGACCAGCCCCTTTACCTTTTTTGAAAATCATTTCACAAAAACATAGAGAGATAATGCCTGTGAACTGAGTCTTAAAAATAACCTTTATTTTTACAGATAACTCATTAATAGTCTTTTTTAGAGAATATATATTATCTCTCAAATGAGATAAATTTCAAAAAGATATTCAATATCAGCAACCATAAAACATCATGATTATTAATTGGAAATATGTTTATATGGAAAATGGTACATATGTATGTATAGGAGGTTAAAAATATGACCTTTTCAATGGGATACACTTTTATGAAAGTGAAGACTTCACATGGGCCCGAAATGTACGTGACTCAATTCGGGAAATTGGTAAAGGTTGTGCCCTGTAGCCCGCATGTGAAAATATCAGAAAGATATGCAAGCAACTTGATCAGGCAGATCGAGTCAGATTAAAAGATAAGAAATTATCCGATTTTTTCTTTTTGATTCGGACAATTTTCCTTAACGCCCTTTTTTCCGGCCGAACCATTTTCGGTTTAACCTTTTCTGCATAACTGCTACATAGTGTACCGAACATTTTTTCAACACCATTCTGTAACCCGAAAAATTAACACATCGTCCAATAGATTCCACCATCCAGGATAATAAGGAGATAACTTTAATTTAAGAATAATAAAATAACCCAAAAAAGATAGGAATCGGATAAATTGATAAGAACTTACAGAAAAACAGACCTTGAAGAGATGGTAAGGATCTGGTACGACGCGTCGGTTATTGCCCATCCTTTTGTGCCAGCTTCTTTCTGGGCTTCGCATAAATCCGCAATGAAGGAAAAATACCTCCCTCTTGCCGAGAATTATGTTTTTGAACAGGAAGGAAAAGTTGCAGGCTTTATTTCACTCGTTGGAGAGAGGGTATGTGCCCTCTTTATATCTCCCGATGCACAGGGAAAAGGAATGGGGAAAGCTCTTCTTGAACACGCAAAAGCCCTGAAGGGCAGGCTATCCCTTAAGGTCTACAGGGATAACAAAAAAGCTATCCTCTTTTATGAAAAGAGCGGACTTAAAGCAGCCGGGGAAGAGGTTGATGAGCATACGGGCTGCTTACAGATTTTGATGGGGTGGGAAATTTCTAATTTGAGGCTTCAAGACTTTGATGCGTAAAGACTTTGATGCGTAAAGACTTTGATGCGTAAAGACTTTGATGCGTGAAGAAAAAAATGTCAACAACCTGATAGAACTCCTTGAAGAAAAACCAGTAACCAACCATGAGTTGCATCTGGTAATAGACTACGTTTTAGAGATTATCGATAACAGATCATGGATGGAAGATAAACAGGCATACGTGAACTACCCCTAAGCTAAAGACCAAGCGTCGGAAAAGAGATTTGGAGAACTCAAAAACAGGGGAGCTGCAATAGCTGTCTTTAACGTGTCGGAGCTCGTATTTTACGATGCATTTGTAGACAGTCAACTACCCCTGACCCTAAAACTCAGGGGTTTCCTGCTGAAGGTTTATGAAAGCGCTGTGGATGTCCTGGGCGATGAGACATTAAAGCTCATAGCTGCAGAACTGTGGATGTCCTGGGCGATGAGACATTAAAGCTCATGGCTGCAGAACTTGTAAAAATCATCAGGCAAAACGCAGGTGTTGACTGGACCCTCCGAAAAAACATCCAGGCAAAGATGAAGATCAGTGAAAAAAGCTGCTAAAAAAGTACGGCTACCCCCCTGACATGCAGAAACTCGCTACTGAAAATATCCTCAAGCAGGCTGAAATGATCTGTAGAGATGTGGGTGTTTCGGCAGCATAAATTATTTAACTATTTTTGCATAAACTTAGTTTCTTCAGTGCAGACTTTGATTCCAAGTCATCTCTTTTACAGTGTGAATTTATTTAGTTGATTGCCCCGTGAAACCAGAAAATCAAGGCAATACCTTAAAAATGAAAATGAAGTGTTGAAATAGATTCAATGACATCAAATAGACCTTTAAGTTCTACTGAAAAATTTGTGAAATCCCTTATTCTTTACCTATTTCGTTTTATCTCATCGCTAACTAAATTACCATCTTCAAAGGTAATTACTCTGTCAACATAATCAGTATGCCACAGTTCATGTGTTACCATCACAATTGTCTGGCCATATTTTTCATTCAGTTCTTTAAACACATCCAGTACTTGTTTTGAGTTGTTTGTATCCAGATTTGCACAAGGTTCGTCAGCAAACAATATATCAGGCTTTTTTGCTATGGCTCTTGCGATTGCCACTCTCTGCTTTTCTCCACCGGATAATTCATCAGGAATCTTGCTATGTTTTCCTTTCAGGCCAACCTTATCTAATGCTTCAAGAGCAATCTCATAAGATTCCTTTCTGGATTTTCCTTCCATCATGGAAAGGATATAAACATTTTCTGCAGCACTCATTTCATTAATGAGTGCATAATCCTGAAAGACATAACCGACTTGCGTTAACCTATAATAACTTCTTTCTGCTTCAGGCAAACTAGAAACCTGTAATCCCCGAATGGTATATTCCCCTTCCGTTGCATCGTCCAATAATGCCAATATCCTTAACAGAGTTGTTTTTCCGCTTCCGGATGCACCCATTATCGCTACAAATTCCCCTTTCTTTATTTCAAACGAAACTCCCTTGAGAGCCTTGACAGTAGTTTCCCCTGTCCCATAATACCTTTTAAGGTTCTTAACCAGGATCATTTGTTATCGACTCCATATGGCTTTGAGTATACTCTCTTTTGATACACTCCAGGCAGGGAGTATCCCGGCTATCACTGATAGTGTAAGCATGGTAACTATGCTTTCGATAAGCAGCATATAATCAATCTTGGGTCTTATTTCCATAGTCTCGTAGAATACCACTGGATTCATCTGGAAGTAAAACATAAGTGAAAAGTATAGTATCAATCCTGCGAATATTCCCAAGGAAACATAGAACGTGCTAAGGAATGCATAGGACAATACTATTGATCTTGGAGTAATACCTACTGCTTTTAAAATACCTATCTCTTTTTTTCTATTAAGTACATTGATATAGATAATGATGAGAACCAGTGCTGCACCTACGATCAAACTCACAAACTTTGACATGGTATCTATAGCACCCATGCTTTGCATTGCTTGCTTTATGAGAGTTTCTGACTTATCAGCCCATGTAAAGATTTGCTCATTCACCCCGGCTTCTCTGATTTTATCCTTTACCTGATCTTCACTCCCTTGCTTGTCAACCCTTACGACTACACTGGTAGCTTTACTCTCTTCTAAACCATAAACGTCTTCGATTTCTTTGTAGTTAACTAACGCATTAAGATCAACAAGTTCAAATGAGCCTTCCATGATGCCTTTGACTTTGTAGGTCCTCTTTACACCATTGCTGTATGTTACGTCAACAAGCGATCCTGGTCTTACCTCACCCAGATTATCATATATTTCGGATCCAAAACCTGTACCTGCAATCATAGCACCGATGATAATCTCATCCCGGGAAAGCTCTCCTAAAAAATCTCCTTCACTGATAATATATGGGTATTGTGAAACGTCAGACTCTTCTGTGGGAAGCAAACCTGTAATAGTTACCCCTACCACTTTTTGCTTATGTTCAATAGATGCTCCAGCGTCCAGTCGTTTTGTTGCAGCTCTCACGCCTTCGACAGCTCTGATTTTTTGCAAGACGCTATCAGCATTGTTAATGTATGTGTTGTCACCTGACGGTTCAATGACAATATCCCCGTAAGGGTAGTCCTGCATCATTCCAGTAAATAGAACGGTCATTCCTCCAATCATTGATGGGAGGAATACCAGGTTCATAAAAATGAGTGAGAGAACAAAAACTATGAACATTAATGTTTTTTTGTTTCCTCTTTTTACACTGAAGTATGCAATGAGGGCTCCTACTCTGATATCATTGATCATGCTGGAGACCTCTCATTATTTTTTGTTGTTAGCAGAATTACCGCTGCCTTCCATCAACTGCTTAATTATCTCATCTTTTGATTTTTTTGTTCTATAATTAATGTAAATTAGTCCTCCAATAACTGCCAGGATAAGCAATACAATTGCAGCTGTTCCTACTCCACTACTACTTTCGAGGACTATAAGATTGATTTTCTTCTCAATTTGTTCTTCCCCAAAATCATCACTATACGTTATGGTTACAGGAATTTCGTATTCTCCTGCTTGATCAACTATAAAAGTAATTACTGCAGGGCCATCCTCATTTGGATCAAGAGTTCCTATAAAGGATTCTTTTAAGCCTTTGAATGGATGGTCAGCATAGACTCTTATTGAATTTATTGTTCTGTCACCGGAATTTTCGATTCTCATAGTCAATTCTACAGTATCACCCGTGTAAGGAAGAACAGGGTCAACCTTTACAGATGCAAGATTTAAACTTCCTTTTTTGTCAAGCACAGTTATTCCAATCTCATATTCATCTTGTTGCTTGCCAAAATCATCTTCATACTCTATAATGACAGGGATTTTAAACTCCCCTGAACTGTTTGCCTTAAATTTGAATAATGCAGTTTGACTTTCATTTAAGCCAAGAGTTCCAATTGTAGAAGTTTTAATTCCTTTAAAATCGTGATCCAGGCTAATTGATACGGATTTTGCTATTGCTTCACCGAAGTTTTCTATGCCTAACCTTAAGTCAACCGTATCTCCCTCATAGATATATTCAGGATTGGTTTTGACAGAAGAGATTCTTGGTTCTGCATCTTCGCCTATCACCCTTATTTCAACTTCATAATATTTTTCGGTGTCAACGGGCTTATTTGCATATGTTAATTTCATTTTAATCAGATGAGGACCAGGTTTGGCATCAGGAGTTGTTCTCATGTGATATATCAGGTACCTTTCACTTGTACTATAAGTTAATTTTGAAACTTTAGTAACTAAATTTTCTGTAACTATTATATCTGAGGGGATGCTGATTATCTCAAAAGTAATATCTTCAGGAGTTTTAGTGCCACAGCTCTCCAGATTAATTCCCAGGGTGAATTCTTCATCGATACCTATTGAACTGGGACTTATTTCCTGAACCTCTGCGTTTACGCATGCATAACTGGAAATTTCTGCTTCAGCAGTAGAAATTCCTGATAAGACAATTGAAAAAACCAAAAGAACCAAATATCTTAACTTTGTATTCTGGCTCATTTTCAGGCTCATTTTTTAATCACCTCGTTTTGAATTTTTTCCGTAAATTCAACAAGATTTTTAAAAATTAAATCCAATGCAATCATTTGCTGATAATAATCTTCGATTATTTTGAGCAGTTCTTCAGAGTCCTCTGAGTCACTATTTTTACATCTTTCGATTATTGCTGGAAGCTCTTTAATCGTAGGGCTGACCATGAGTTCATTTTTGGATTTTACTGCCTTAATGGTCATTGCCAGAATATCTCTTTGAACTGAGAAGTATAATTTTTTTGAACCGGCTTTCTTCGTTTTTTCTACAAGAGTAATTCCAGTAAGCAATTTCATTGCCGCACTAACTGCAGAAAAGCTATACCCAGAAATTGTAGAAAGCTCTTCTAAAGTTAGTGGATCTGGTTCAGAATGAAGTATTGCAAGCAATTTAGAGGAAAGTTCATCAAGTCCGTAGGATTTCATCCCTTGATACACAAGATTCTCAAATTCTTTTTTTGCAGTCTCCATTTCAACGCCTTATTTACAGAATTAATAATATTTCTAGTAATTACTGTATATTAAAGAAATAGTAAATATGTGCTTCGATTATTAAGGCTGTGACCAAAAAGTGCTTTTGACCGGAAAGTCAATATTACCTTTCCTGATATCGTTTTTCTGAAAACTCGCGCCCTAATCTGAAAATTGGATATTTTCCCAAAAATTGAGTCATTTACCCGAAAATACCTCACATACCCGACAAATAGCTGTTTTTGAGCTATTTTACAGGCAAAGCCCAAACAAACGAAAACTATAAATATAATAAGTACTAACTAGAGGGTAGTAACTGAGGGACAATAACAACCATACAGTAACCACAACATACTAACTGTAAGGTTGGACTTCAGTTGCCAGACCAACAGACCTGTGAGCAGACTGGAGGTGAACCTGTATCACCTTTAAAAACGGATTTCTCCCACCAAGAGAAAGAGATGAGAGCCTGGAACCCTCATCTATGCTGCCTGTAAGACATGGAAAGAGCAAACAAAACAAAAATCTCCACTCTCAACTTTCCACCCCTGGCAGGGTTTCCACGTCTTTCAGGCGGCCTCCTGTGGAGAACGAAAAGGAACTGTTCCACACCTCCAGAACCACTTACAGATCAGGTTGGGGATCATCAACCAACCGCAATAAAATATAAAATAAAAAATGACACAAAACCAGGAAAATTCGAAAAGAGAACAGTCAAACTGGAATTGGAAAAATCCTGGAGTCAAATAAGGAGGAATTTGCACATGAAACTGCCAATAAAGAGACCATTCCGTGACGTGTACAACTGGGACCCGTTTGATGAGATAAGAAGAATGCAGGAATATATGGAACAGATGTCAAGGGCATTTCCTGCACTGGACACCGGGTTCGAAAGCGGAACTTTATCCCCGCTGACCGATGTGGTGGAAGAAGATAACAGGGTAATTGTTACAACTGACCTACCGGGTATTGATAAAGAAAATATCGAACTGAGCCTGAGGGACAACTTCCTTGCAATCAGTGCAGCGAAAGGAAAAGAGGAGGAGACAGAAAAGGAAGGCTATCTCAGAAAAGAGAGGTCTTTCATGCGTTACTACCGTGAAATCCCTCTTCCTGAAGGCATAACAGAGGAAGGGGCAACTGCTCAGCTCAAAAACGGTGTCTTAACCGTTACCATGCCAAAAACAAAGGAATTGACCGGAAAAAAGATCCTTATCGAGTGATCGGAGATGCTACCATAGCGAGATTCATCGATAAGAGAACTGCCGCCTAAATCACCACAAAATTATGAAAACAATAAAACCAAAAAAACCGATAAAACCTACACCAGTAGAGCCTATAAAACCGCAAAAACCAGATTTGCTGACAGGACCTGCAGGTTATCAAGCCTGCAGGCAAACCTTCCTGGTCAATTCATTAAATTCAAATCAAGAATTGCATTCAAATCCAGAACTGCATTCAAATCCAGAACTGCATTCAAATCCAGAACTGCATTCAAATCCAGAACTGCATTCAAATCCAGAACTGCATTCAAATCCAGAACTGCATTCAAATCCAGAACTGCATTCAAATCCAGAACTGCATTCAAATCCAGAACTGCATTCAAATCCAGAACTGCATTCAAATCCAAAACTGCATTCAAATCCATTCCACTAAACTGCGAATCATAAAATCAAGCAAGAGTAAAATCCACTGAAAACCCCCTCTGCCAGAAAAAAACCATTCGCCTATTTTACCTCCACTTTTTTTTCATTAACTTTTCTCTGGTTCTTCTACTTTTTTGATTACCACAAAGCCTGCCAGAAGCATCAGCAGAGCGCAGGCATAAAAGGGCGTTACAAAAGTAACATATCCTGCAAGGAAGCCTCCGAAGATAGGGCCAAAAGCCATTCCTGCTGCCTGTGCAGTTGTTATGATGCTAAGCCTTGAGCTTAAGGAAGAGCCCTCCGAAAGATCGGCTGCAAGTGCCATTGCAGGCGTGTCAATTGAGGCTACAAGGAGCCCCTGAAAAGCCCTGAAAAGGATGAGCTGGCTTATGCTTGTGATATAGCCCATCCCGACAACCAGCGGGACGCTAAGGAAAAGGCCGCCAACGATCAGTTTCTTCCTGCCTATCCGGTCCGAAAGGCTGCCGAGAGGAGCCTGGAAAAGAAGCCTTGCGAAAATGTAGGCTGAGACCGCAACTCCCAGGGAAAGCTCGGATGCTTCAAGCCTTATCTCGTATTCCGGGATAAGGGCAACTACCATCATTATCCCGACCATCATCATCAGCATGGCGCCTGCGAGGGAATAAACTGAAGCATGGCTTTTTTTGTCGCTTCTTTTTTCGGAAACTGGCTCATGAGAGCCCCTGGTTTCTTTTACGAAAAAGGTCACAAGCCCCATGCTTACCACTCCGAGCAAGGCGCAGAAATAAAACCCGGCATCAAAGCCCCAGTATCTGGCTATTGCTCCCCCGACAACAGGCCCGAGCCCGAAGCCGACCCCTCTAATAGTCGTATAGACCCCCACGGCTTTTCCCCTGGTCTCAGAGGTCGAGATATGCGTAACCATTGCGATGACCGCAGGTATGGTTGCCCCCACGGTAATCCCCTGCAGCAGCCTAATAAAGAGCAGTTGCTCATAGCTTGTTACCTGCGAATAAAGGAAAGAAAAGAAGGTATACCCTATCAACCCCAGGAGGATGAAAGGTCTCCTGCAGTTAAGCCTGTCCGAAAGCCTGCCCATAAGAGGCTGCGTAAGGGCACTGAAAAGCCCGAAAACCGTCATTACAAGCCCTGCTCTGGCAACAAGGGGAAGCCCGGAAAAAAAGGATGCCCCAAGATCAGAGATATATAAAGGAATCAGGGCAACCAGCATCCCCGAACCCAGATCTTCACAGAACCTGGACAGAGAGAGAACATAGAGCTCAGGATTAATATTGCCGGTAAATCCCGGAAAAGAATTTTTCTGCAGGTTACAGGTATTCATAAATCCTCAGCAGGAAACCCCTGAGTCTTTAGCGCAGGGGTAATTGACGTTTCTTCGCTCAACTCAACTCAACTCAACTTAAAAGTGAGTGTTATCCAAAAAAGAACAAATATCTTACACTATAAAACAATGTTGAAATCATTCTGCTCTAACATTAAAAAGAAAATATGAAAATGAACAATTAATAAAGGTGAACGTTTTATGGGGCTCAAAAAGAAGCTAAAAAATATGGTCAAAAATAATGAGACGTTCAGACGCCTCAAAACTTCTCCTCTATGACTTCGCCTCCAGGCTCCTTTTCCTTGAAGATCTGCCCCTCAAAACGATAGATTTCTGCTCCATTAACCCAGGCATCCGGAGGAAGACCGGCTTTCATGCAGGTATGGTTCAGGAAGTCAATAGCATCCATATTGTTCTCAGGAGCGACCTGAGGAAGCAGCAGCCCCTGGTAGTAGCCCTGTTTCACGATGAGCCCGTGCTTTCCGATGATCACCTTATCCGGAAGGTCCTTTGGAGGTGCATTGATCTTTTCAGGTTGAGTCAGTATCGTAACCTCAACGACTATACTGTCGAGTTCTTTTTCTTCGACCTGGGGAAAGCGCGGGTCCCGAGTTGCCGCAGAGACTGCGGAGTCCAGAATTGCCTCCTTGAGGGTTGAATCAGGATAAGGATGGCCTATGCAGCCCCTTAAAAGCCCATTTTCCGTCAGTGTGACAAAAACGCCCCTATTCTCCCCAAAGACCGGAGAAAGATCAATGCCTAACTCCTGAGGCTCTGGAAGCCTTCCCTCCGATAAAAACATTTCAATGGTTTTTCTTGCAAGCTTGACTGCAGCTCTGCCTTCTGTTTCTGTAAGCATGCTTGAACCAACACCTGTAAACTGCATTTACCCGTTAATCATGAGTTTAAGCTCTAAATACCAGCCAGTATTGTCAGCCACCGGTTAGCATGAAGGTATGTCTGTGAGCTGGTATAACAGTATGTTTATTGGAGCTACAGTATGTTTATTGGAGGTGGTTAAAGTAAGTTTCTGGAATTGCTTGAAGTCCTGAAAAAGGAAAGAGAATAAAAAAAGGATTGAAAAAAAATTGAAAAAAGAATGAAAAATAATTAATGAAAAGCAAAATCAGAAAATTCTGGCAGAAAATTCCGGCAGAAAATTCCGGCAGAAAATTCCGGCAGAAAATTCCGGCAGAAAATTCCGGCAGAAAATGCCAGACCGAAATCCATTCTTACCGCCGGAACTCGCAGGAAACAAAACCTTAAAGCTTTTTAGCTTCCTGATATTTTTTGCAGGCTGCCTTCAGAGACTCAACTCCGGGCAGCTTTTCTCCTGCAAGGTAATCAATACAGGCTCCTCCACCCGTGCTGATATGCGAGAAGCGGTGTTCAAGGCCGAGATGTGCAACCTCAACTGAGATATGCCCACCGCCAATGATTGAGAAATCGGATTTAATGGCAGCTTTTATAATTTCATGAGTCCCAAGGGCGAAATCGTCAATCTCGGAAACTCCCGCAGGGCCGTTTAAAACAACTGTTTTGGAGTTTTGGATTTCATTTGTATAGTCCACAATAGTTTCGAGTCCGATGTCGTTAATGGGCAGAGAATCGGAGTTAAGCTCGGAGATATGGACCTCAACACGTCCCTTGTTGTCGTTTAAGGCTACGTCTTTCGGAAGGCCGATTTTGTCTTTGAACTTCGCAAGCAAGTCTCTTGCCTTTTCAATCTGGTTTTCGTAACCCTGAGATTTGATGAAATCCATATTGGCTTTTCCGATGTTTACTCCCGAAGCCGCAAGAGCAACATTTGCAACCACTCCGGTAAGAAGCACCCTGTCAGCCCCTCCATTTATGAGAACATTTTCAGTCACTCTAAGGGAGTCGTCCACCTTTGCCCCACCTAACACGAAAATGCTTGGCCTTTCTCCTCCTTTTACCCCTCTGTCCAGAGAGATAAGTTCTTTTTCCATTACTCTTCCAGCTCCCGATGGGAGGATTTCGGTAAATCCGACAACCGAAAGATGAGACCTGTGGGATACCGCAAATGCATCGTTCAGGAAAATATCGATAAAAGGTGACAGTTTTTTAACCATATAGGTATTTGCCTGTTCTGTTGACGTTCTTTCAAGGCTTTCTTCCGAATAAAACCGGACATTTTCGAGCATGATAACATCCCCATCTTCCATAGAGGCAATCTGGGTTTTTGCAAATGTCCCGAAAATATCATCCACATAAGTAACTTGCCTGCCCAGATATTTGGACAGCAGGTGAGCGTGAGGTTTCATTGTAGTGAAATCTTTTTTCCCGGGCCTGCTCTGGTGAGCAAGCAGGACGACTTTTGCGCCCTCCAGGTCCTTCAAGGTCGCAATATGGCTTCTGATCCTCATATCATCCAGAATGTGGCCCTGGGTGTCCATGGGAGAGTTCATATCGACCCTTAAAAGAATCGTCTTTCCGCGTATGTCAAAATCATCGATCGTAAGAAAGTTTCTGGAAGTCATTACCCTCAGCACACCTTTGTAAATACAATTTTATATAGATCAGAGAATAAAACATGAAATATAGAACTATAGAGAATTTTATTCATTCAGTATTGGTTATCTTTGTCATGGAATTTTTTCCATAAATAAGTTTGTTCCCTTTCACGCCTTAAAAGATGGGGCTCAAAAAATATGTATAAAAAGATGGATCATTATTTTTATATGGAAAACAAGAAAAAAAGACAGTTAATGCAAGAGAAGAAAATAATTAATACCAGAGGAAAAGCCAGCTAACGCTGGAAGAAAAAAGATATTTATTAAGTACCGGTTTTAGGAAAAAGCTGTACTCTCAGGAGAACAGGGAAAAATAAAGGAGATAAAAGCTATGGCAGCAGAGGAAGAAGACTGTGGAAATTTAGAAGAGAGGATTCTAAAACTGGTGGAAGCCGGGTATGAGACTGTCGCAAGGGAGACAATAGCCTGTACAAGGTGCTCTCTTCATAAAAGTGCAATCCGAAGAGTAATAGGAAAAGGTTCCTGCAACCCAAAGGTATTCTTCATAGGAGAAGCTCCGGGAAAGACTGAAAACGAAACAGGGATTCCCTTCTACGGAAGGGCAGGAAAACAGCTGGACAAAATGGTTGAGTATATGGGGCTCTCAGATGAGGATTGGTTCGTAACAAACACCGTCAAATGCCGCCCTCCGGAAAACAGAAGACCAAAGGCAAGTGAAATAGAATGCTGCAAACCTTTCCTTGTTGCCCAGATCACCCTGCTTGCCCCTAAAATCATAATTCTCCTCGGCAACACAGCCGAAAAGTCCTACTGCCCCGAAAGAAAACTGGAATGGGGAGTCCCAGTAGAACACAAGGGAAAAACGGTCCTGAAACTCTACCACCCCGCAGCGCTGATTTACACGGCTTCGAAAATAGAAGTCCAGCGGGCTTTTATAGATAAAAACAGGGAACTGTGGCAGTAAAAAATGAAAAATCCTATAAATAAAAAGCAATAAAACCGGGCAGAAGAGAGATTTGGAAGGAGAAAGCAGCAGGAAGCTGTAAAAGGCAGCTAGTATTCATAAAATATAAATAAAGCGATCCAGATATTATGATTTGGATTTGTTTTATATCAGTTTGGGGGTATGAATATATCAATGGTGAAAATGTCACCTGATGTATTTTCATGTTCAGACGAGAAGGGAAATCTGGACATTGAAATCGAAATGTTTGGGGTAAAGAAAGAGAATATCGAATTAAAAATGGTCGAGAACGGCTTTTTTGTAAGAGCGAAAAGGGAAGAAACCGGGGTTGAGTATGTTGGGACTTATACGTTCTGCTGCGGGGTTGTCCCTGAGAAAGCTGTCGCAAGATACGTTGATGGAAAACTCTATGTGAAAGTGCCTTACAGGGAAAGTACAGAGACCGTAAATGTTGAAATCCAGTGAAAACCCTGTAGTCAACTACCCGCTGAATCTGAAGATTTAACGGATTTCCTGCTGAGGATTTATGAAAACTTGATAAATGGAGGAAATATGCATCCTGTAATCGATTATCACAAGTGTACCGGGGCTCTCGCCTGCTATGAGGTTTGCCCAGGGGATGTTTTTGATGTAAAAGAGATGGAGGCGGGAAAAAAGGCAGTAGTAGCCCGCCCGGATGACTGCATCGAATGTGATCAGTGCGTAGACGCCTGTCCTGAAGACGCAATAGAACTTGTAGACTGAATCAGGAAGATTTCAGACAGAAGGTTCCGGATAGAAAGTATGATTCGGAAGGTTCCGGAAGAAATATTATAAAAAGAGGTGAAAGAATGCATCCCAAAATAGATTACGACAAATGCGTGGGTTCGCTTGAATGCTACGATGTCTGCCCCGCAGACGTGTACGACAAAGAAGAAACCAAAGATGGAAAAAGGGCAATTGTAGCCCGCCCGGACGAATGCACCGAATGTGAGCAATGCATCGATGCCTGCCCGACGGACGCCATAGAAATGGTAGATTAAACTGGTAGATTAAACTGGTAGATTAAACTGGTAGATTAAACTGGTAGATTGAAAATAAAAACAGAGCTTGGAGACAGTCAACTACCCCACACTAAAGCAGTGAGGCTTGCAAAAGCCCTGGTTGACCAGCCTAAGTCTTAATTGACTACGTTGGAAATGTTATGATACCCACGAATGCTTCTTCAATTTGTAGCTCTATGGTGTAGCATTAAAAGTCCTGAGAGGTAGGGCGGTGTGCTACACCTGACAAGCATATCCAACATTAACAAGGGGCGACGGTTTTTCAAAACCGTGTTACCTGCTACGGAAATTCATTTCCAAAGCAGAGTGGAGAAATCCAAACGTGGAACAGAATGCCGGGAAGTTGACGGCATTCCTCCCCGTGCTAAAGCAATAGGGCTTTCTGCCTGTCACATGTGAATATAAAAAAGGGATCTTTTATGTGAATATAAAAAAAGGATCTTTTACCGTAGTTTCAGCTTATTTTCAGGATACCGAATATTCCTTTATTTTACCGGAGTTATTTTTTCCAGGATAGTTTCAATTCTGGTCATGGGTCTCCTTAACAGGAAAAAGTACAGCATAGCGGGTATGGGCCGGGAGAGCTCCCGAATCATTATGCTTTTTGTCGGAGGATACGCGCTCATCATTTTTTTCTGAGCCGTTCGATTGATTCTGCTCAGGAAGGTTAAGTGCCTGCCCGAAAAGATTTGCCCGGCAGTTTTCCAGAGTTTTTTCCAGACTATCCAGGACAAAAGGGTCGCTATCTCTGTTTGCCCGGGGAACCAGCAAAATCGGCTGTTCCTCAGGGGCATAGATTTTAACTTCGCGGCCTTTACAGCTCCATTTCACCTGCCTGACCTTTATCAGGCCAACCTTTTCCAGCACTTCAAGATTGTATGTCAGTGTATTCAGGCGGATCCCAAGCTCTGATGCAAGTTCGCTTGCAGACATCTGTTTTTTCTGAAGCTGTTTAAGGATTTGCATAGGAAGGGTTCTTGAAAGAGTCCTTGCAAGCAGAGACACCTCATCCGGCAGCGACAGGACAGGCACTGGGACTAAATCTTCAATTCTCTCCAAACCTCTCAACCTCTTTTTCAGTTCCTGAAAATAAATAACTCAAAAACCAAAGAACTCAAAAACATTACAATCTCCTTATTCTTATTCATTCTCTTATTTTCCTTCTTATTCTGGAGCTTCAAGCCCTCACAGATCTCCCAAAGCCCGAACATCTGCAACCCTTACAATTAAAATGTTCATTTGTTTTTCATAGTGATGGATCTCCAAAAATTCCAGTACCATGAAGCGGGCGATACTGTACTTTTGTCAGTGAACTTAACCAGTCCCTTTTCCGGGTAGGGAGATGCAGAGAAATCAGCAACTGAAACATCATCAGCAACGGAAACATTCTTGAAAACAAGACCTCTGAGGTTAGATTCGTCTACTCCGCTGAGGGTTTGTTCAAGTGTAAACTCTCCGAATTTATCTCCGATATTGAGGGTTCTGGAATTTGCATAGTCAATAAGCCAGATCCCGTCAATCTGGACGATGCTGATTTCTGTACCCACGAATAACTGTTTGACATGGACTTTCATGACAACAACATTGTTTTCACCCCGAACATTGTCAAGGGCAACAGTCCATGTCTGGTTTTCATCAGTATCGATTGAGACCGTTTTATTTGCAACATGTTGTCCGCCCCTGGTGAGTTCAAGCCAGACATTTTCACCATCAATATCGATCTCCCTGACCTCGAGAGCGTAACCATTGCCAAGGTCGACATTTTCACCGGGTTTGAGAGCATTCGTTTCATTGCTGTTAATAACCAAACTAGCAAGCTTATTCACGTGAGGGTCCCGGATATCATCATCTTCGGAGAACAGCGGGACACGTTCTTCTCCAAATAAATCGATTACTGGATACTGTTCATTGGACCAGCTATTGCATTTATAATTGGTTCCGACAACATTACAAGTAGTGGTTCCATTGCTAGCATTATATGCTGCACCTGCAGTTCCTGCTGCACCTGCAATCAAGACAACAAGAGCAACCAGTGAAACTGCTGCATATTTATTCATATTGTTCATTCCTCCGTATTATTTACGAAACATTTCAGATTTTTTTAGGATTTACAAAAATCTAGCATAGACTACGCTAACAGTTGACTGTTGTCAATCAAAAACCTGGAAAATTTTAAGTTATCTCTCCAGGACCCCAAACTTTTGGAATTATTGCTAGACTAATAAAAACATAAAGGAAGGAAATTGTTTGCCTGTTTCTTTATACTCAGTGGCATATGTTGTGCATTTTAGGTCTTTATGTGATTGATCTTATCCTGAAACGGTTTTGCTTCGAACTTAGTTTCGTGTTATTCAGATTTTCACAAGCCAAAAAACGGATCAGGAAGTTGAGGAGGAATTCTCCTCCCCTCCTCCATCAATTTTTGCGAGTGCTTCCTCCGCAGCAGTCCTGACATTCCGATATTCTTCCATATCCACGCTGATTAGGCGCAAACCTTCGATAGCTTCGGGACCACCAAGCTCTCCGAGAGCCCGGACTTCCGCATTCCGGACATCACTTTCCCTTTCGGTTTCCAGAGCTTTGAGGAGAGGTCCAACGGCTCTCCGATCTCCAAGTCCTCCAAGCCCCCATGCCGCACTTTGCCTTATTTCATGACGTTCATCTCCAAGTAAAGAAATAAAAGGATCAACTGCTTGAGGATCTCCAGTCTCGGAAAGAAAATGAACAATTACCAATCTTATATGCCGGCTCTCATCATCAAGGGCATCGATCAGGGCGGCTGTGGCATCAGAATCATTATATCTCCCCAGGGCATGGACAGCAACACTGTGGAGAGCCGGATCTTCAGTCTGAAGGAATGCCTCAATAAAGGGTATGGCTTCTTTACTTCCAATATCTCCAAGGGAGTAGGCAGCGGCTTTCTGCACCTCGAACTCGTCATCTCCAAGCGAATCGATAAGAGGCTGTTCTGTCCAGGTAATTTCTTCAGGTTCTTTAAAGTAACCCAGAGCACTGGCAGCTTCCTCTCGAACCTCCGGGACTTTATCGTCCAGCATTTCAACCAGGTAGGGAACAGCAGCAGGGTTCTGGATCTGCCCAAGGGCACGAATACTGTTAATACGGATATCCGGGTTCCGGCTGTCAAGCAACTCGATAAGTTTTTCAACTGCCTCTTCGTCCCCCAGGTTTCCCACAGCAACAGCTACAGACCTCCCGAGTTCCCTATCATCAAACAGCCCTATGAGAGGAAGAGCAGCTTTCGGGTCCCCTATGGCTCCCAGAGCAAATACGGCTTTGCTGCGCACCTCATCATTATCATCATCAAGGAGCTCAATAAGCGGGTCTGCAGCTTCCGAAGCTTTCAGCTCTCCAAGAGCCTCAGCCGAATTCATACGGACTTCCGGTTCAGGGTCTTCAAGAGCCTCGATAAGAGGTTTTGATGCTCTCGGTTCTCCAATTCTTCCAAGGGAATAGGCGGCAAGGCTGCGTACCTGCGGGTTATCGTCTTCTAAAGCTTTTATAAGAGAATTGACAGAAGGTTCCCCTATATCGATAAGTGCATAAGCTGAAGCATAACTTACATTCCGGTCTTCATTCCCGAGGCTCCGGACCAGTTTATCCATCCTGGTCTCTAGAGGGTCCTGGCTAAGACAGCCCGCACAGACTCCAGAGAACAAAAGCAAAAGAAGAAAAATTTTTGCATGCTTGCAGCCAAAAAGGTCGCATTGCTTAATCATGCTCATCGCCTGCCCCCCTCTCCCGGAGGAAGCAACAGCTCAGCAGAAACCGACCGATTTTGCCATGTAGAAGCTACATTAATCCGGAAACGGTCCTCACTCTCTCCAACCACCACATTCTGAACAGGCATATAGGACTCCCCTGAAGGGACCCCATGTGCGATTTCCACAACCGCATAGGGATAATCCGGCCAGATCCAGAGGGGAGTCTTATCATACTCACCCACACCATAAATAGCGGAAGATGTAAACACCAGCTCCCCAGTCCTCTCGTTTATCACTGTAAAGTTTGTGGATACATTCTTTTCGGAGCCTGGTCCTTTGTTGATAAGGTAGCCGTAGATCCTGTAAATATCAGAAGTATTCCTGCTCTCCATTTCATATTCCAGCTTAAGAGAGAGATTTTCGGGAATTTCAGGAAGAGGAACCTCTACCAGATAGGTGCCTTCATCAAGAGTCCTGCTATTCTCAACAACCTTCACTTTTACCGGATATTCTCCGGGAAGATAATACCCTATCCATACGCTAACTGAATTATTTCCAGGAAGAAGATGAATCGGCTTCTCATGCGAAACAAACTTGGTATCCCAGGGGTCTCCGGAATCGGAGGGGATTAGCAATCCGGAATTGTGGTGAGCCACTCCGTCGCTATACACAAAAGTATTCTCAGCCTCAAGCCACACATCTACAGATCTTAGACCATTGTTCCGGAGCACTATGTCCAGCTGTCCTGACTCCTGAACCCCAATAGGAGCAGCGCTCATATCTGCGATATGTACATCAGGCCCTGTTCCGTAATACCAGTAAATTCCCAATAATAGTACAAGGAAAGTAACTGAAGCATAAATCAAAGTGCTTTTCCTCACTTTACTCCCCCTCCATCCCTTTATCCTTCATTCCGGTATTATCCTTAAGGTCATCAGCTATCGAAATACAGTTGGTAAGCCCGTACTTTTTCTTTGTTATTATGCCCCTCTTTTCCAGATTCATAAGAACCCTGGAGACCTTGGCTTTTGAAAAATCAAGGGAATTCACGAGTTCATTCTGGAGAATTTTCCCATCTTTTGCTGCAATCAATTCAACAGCCTTTCTTTCATCCCCTTCAAGAACCCGCAAAAGAACAGCCGTAGGGTCAATAGTGGCCCCATTAAGCTGGAACCCTTCACCCCGAAAATTCCCAACAGAATCAGATGAGACTTCAAATTTCCTCTCCTGATTCCTCTCCTGGGGGTTTTCGGCTGTAAAATTGAGAAATTTTGCCTGGGCTGAAGGACTAGAAATGGAAAAAACAGGTTCTTGAAACCCTGAAGACCGCAAAACCTGAGCCAGAGCCAGCCCACCCATAAACCCGGAGAAAAGAAGGATATACGCTTCTTTTACTGTATACACATACGGAATATCCACAACCTTGAAAGTGTCTCCCTCAAGCTGGATCACCACAGGTGTGTCTTCAAGCAGAAGATCAATGGCGACAATGCTTGACAGGAGCAGGACACCCACAGCCAGCACGAATCTTTTTCGTTCCTGGATCGTACTACCACCTCATTAACTACCCCCAGTATGTACGAAACAAATGTTATAATTTTAGTTTTACCTGAACCCGAGACGTCTCAGAATTCTGAAACCACCCGTAACCGATAGTGAAATATTATCTGGGGCTGATATATCCTGACTTTGACAGTTAGATAAAAATAAGCCAAGACAATGAATAAATCGAGCATATAAACAGGCAGACAAATGGATCTAGCAAGTGAACTACCACTCAGCTAAAGACTGAGTGGCTTCTTGGTTCATTCCTCCCTTTATTGAGGGCAAGTCCCCAAGCTCATCCCCGTAGTCCCTACGGTGTCATAATCCAATTAGATTTCATGCGTCTTCGGTTAAGAGAGAATCATGATAAATTGCCCTATTTCTGTGATATATCTCGAAAACATATATAAATCTGAAGTTGGAACAGGATATCGATTTTAGTTTCGGTGTTCGAAATTTGAGATTAATTTTTGCTCTAAAATCGATAGCATACAGGCAAAAAAATTCCTTAACCGAAGACGCATGAATTAGATTTTGATCTATGAGAGCGAATTTTTTGATATTGATAGCGGCATTAATGTCTCTATCGTGTTTGGTTTTACAGTCTGGACAAATCCATTCTCTGTCTTTTAGCTGAAGCTCTTTATTGTGGTATCCACACACACTACATAGCTTAGAAGAGGATTCAAATTGTCCTATTCTCAGGACGGTTTTTCCAAACCATTGAGCCTTATATTCCAACTTTGTTACAAAACTACTCCACGCAGAATCACTTATAGCCTGTGCTAAGTGATGATTCTTAACCATGTCTTTAACATTTAAAGTTACCAGAGCTACAGCTTGGTTTTCGCTAACAAGTCTAAAAGAGAGTTTGTTCTGGAAGTCATTTCTCTGATTTGTTATTTTGTCATGGAGTACAGCAAGTCTTCGTTTAGCTTTTGCCCTGTTCTTAGAGCCTTTCTGTTTCCTTGAGACTCTTTTCTGTAATACTTTGAGCCTTTTAAGAGAGTTTTTCAAGTACTTTGGATTCTCAACCTTTTCTCCTGTTGAAAGGACAGCAAAGTCTTTGATACCTACATCAATTCCTACTGTTGTTGATTCTGTGAAAGCTTCCTTTACTGGAAGTTCTTTTCCATCTTCAACAAGGATACTGATGTAGTAATGTCCTTTACATGTCCTTGATACCGTAGCCGTTTTAGGCTCTCCTTCAAACTTCCTGTGAAGAACTGCTTTAATTGGTTCTATTTTAGGAAGCTTGATAGTATTAGTTTCAAAGTTTACAGTGTAGTGTTGAGGTACAGGGAAAGACTGTATCGGATTCTTTTTTGATTTGAACTTTGGAAACCCTGTTTTCTCTCTAAAGAATCTAGTGAAAGCGGATTCAACCTGCTTAGTCATCCCCTGTAATGATTGAGAGTTAACTTCTCCTAACCACTCATTAGAAGCCTTTAGAGTAGGAATTAATTTGTTTAAATCAAATCTGGAAATTGATTCCCCTGTCTGCTCATAAGTTTTAATTTCTGGTCAAGTGCCCAATTATAGACAAATCTACAGCTACCTATATGCTGATTCAATTGAATAGCTTGTGTAGTTGTAGGATAGAGTCTAAATTTGAACGCTTGCATCATACAAAGGCAGTATATGCTTTAACAACATACATACTTTTTGGTAAATACGAAGTATGAAACACGGAATTATAGCAAATTTTTGTTAATGTATCATGTTATTTTTGTTTGCAAATACCGAAAAGTCATACTTGAACCAATTAGCGAAGAACTCAAACAGATTATGATTGACATTTCAAAAGAGTCTAACTTTGAAATCCTTGAAATGGAAACTGACAAAGACCATATTCATTTCTTGATCAAGAGTGAGCCGAAAGTTAGCGTTTTGTCAATTGTCAGAAAATTGAAACAAGAATATACTAACAGGTTATGGAAAACTCAAAAAGAATATATGAAAAAGTATTATTGGGGTGAGAATACGTTATGGAGTGATGGTTATTTTGCGTCTACTATCGGAAATGTGAGTAAAGAGGCGGCAGAATATTACATACGGAATCAGGGTTGAAGTTGACGCTTATATCCCCTGAGCTAAAGACTCAGGGGTTTTACGCTTCTTCATATAAAATCAATTTTTCTTCAATGTTAGCCTCATGTCCACTGCAAAAGCTCCCTTTTCCTCTTCCAGAACCATCATGGGATTAATTTCAAATTCCTCAATCTCCGGAAAATCACAGACAAGCCTTGAAACTTTCAATATGGCATCCACAAGTGCATCAATATCAGAAGGTTTTGCACCCCTAAATCCGGCAAGGGCCGGGTAGGTTTTGATCCCTGTGACCATACCCCTTGCTTCTTCTTCGTCCACAGGGGCAATGACAAACCGTACGTCCTTGAGGATCTCTACATAAACTCCCCCAAGCCCGAACATCAACATGGGCCCAAAGGTCGGATCGCGGATCATCCCGATAATTACTTCTATTCCCCCTGAGAGCATTTGTTGCAGCTGGACACCTTCAAGGGACGCATCCGGCCTTTTCTTCGGGATCTTTTCCATCATTTCCCGGTAGGCAGCTCTCACTTCATCCCCGTTTTGCAGGGAGAGCCTTATCCCTCCAACATCCGATTTGTGGGAAATCTGCGGAGAGGCGACCTTCATCACAAGGGGATAACCTATATTTTCTGCTGCATTTATGGCTTCCTCTTCAGTCTTTGCAAAGACAGTTTTCACTGCAGGAATGCCATAAGCCTTCAGAATGCCGAAGGATTCAAGACCCAGTGTGCGCCGCTCAGCGACTCGTGCAGCTTCGAGAATTTCAGCTGCTAAAACTTTGCCTGAACCGGATTCAGGACGGGAGAGGTCTACCTGCTTCATAAATATATGATACCCTCAAAACAGTTATTCTTTAAGAGTAGTAATTTTATAAGTATGTCCTAAAATTACGGATCTCTATTTTAAAACTAAACCGATTTTTTTCTACCTGTATAGTGTCAATCTGTGTAATAAGTAAGGGTAATTCCTGAGAAATCGATAGAATTATTCCAAATATGCGAAAACAATATCTTCTGGAATTCTACAATGAGCCTCATAGGGTCGCAAAAGGTTTGCCAACTATATAAAAAAATAAAAAACTGAATGAGGAATGATTCTAATATAATATCAAAAATCTTTGCTGCTAAGAATGATTAGTTGGAAAAATGGAACTATAGAGCAATTTTCGGACTGAAAATTGGAGTTATATTTTACTCATTCCTAAGGTAAAGAATGAGATAGGTTAAAGAATAGGATCAGTTAAAAAATAGGATCAGTTAAAAAATAGGATCAGTTAAAAAATAGGATCAGTTAAAAAATAGGATCAGTTAAAAAATAGGATCAGTTAAAGAATAGAATAAGGTAAAGGAAAAATTTCCTTTATCTTATACAGGTATAGAACTGCGTAACTTCACTTCGGTCTCAACAATTTCCTTTGTTTCCCTTGCAATGGCAAGTTCCTCATTGGTTGGGATGACAAAAACTCTTACTTTTGCATCCGGTGTGCTGATATCGATTTCCTGACCTCTGATCTTGTTCTTTTCGTCATCGATTTTTATGCCGATGCCATCAAGACCGGTGAGGATTCTCTTCCTGATGCTTGCGCTGTTTTCTCCAATGCCTGCAGTAAAGACCACTGCATCTGCACCATTGAGGACAGCTGAATATTCACCTATGAACTTCTTGACCTTGTATGCGAAAATTTCAAGAGCAAGTTCGGCTTTCCTGTTGCCCTTGGAAGCTGCTTCATCGAGGTCTCTGAAGTCATTGCTGAGCCCGGAAACACCAAGCACACCTGACTTCTTGTTCATAAGGGTGTCAATTTCTCTTGTTGTCAAGCCTTCTTTTTCCATAAGGAAGGGGACTATTGCAGGGTCAATCGAACCGCATCTTGTGCCCATTGCAAGCCCTTCAAGAGGTGTGAAGCCCATGCTGGTTTCAACGGATTTTCCGCCTTCTACAGCTGTAATGCTTGAACCATTTCCAAGGTGACAGGTGATAATTTTGGTTTCTTCTGCGGGCTTTCCGAGCATAAGAGCAGCCCTTTCGGCAACGTACTTGTGGGATGTGCCGTGGAAACCGTATTTCCTGACCCCATGCTTCTCGTACAGGTCGTACGGGAGAGCATACATGTAGGCATATGGCGGCATTGTCTGGTGGAATGCAGTATCAAAAACAATAACCATTGGCGTCCCAGGCATGATCTCTGCACAAGCTGAAATTCCCATCATGTTTGGAGGGTTGTGAAGGGGTGCCAGTTCAAAGCAGTCCTTGATAGCCTTTTCTACGCCCTCATCATATAAAGCAGACGTCGTGAATTTCTCTCCACCATGCACAACTCTGTGTCCGACTGCATTGATCTCACCCATGTCTTTGATGACACCGAATTCATCATCGGTAAGAGCTTTTACGACTTCCTCAAGTGCGTCCTTGTGAGTGGGGAGGTCAGTCAGCTTTTCCAGCTTCTTGCCGTCAAACTTCTTCTGAGTGATGATCGAGTTGTCAATACCTATCCTCTCGCAAAGACCTACTGCAAGAGCTGACTCATTTGTCATATCAATTAATTGATATTTGAGAGATGAACTCCCTGCGTTTATAACCAGTACTTTCATGTGTAAACCCCAGTTCAATCCATTGATTTCCAGTCACATTTAGAATTTCCGGATATAACTATATTATATATGAAAGTTAATAAAACGCTTCCGAAACATTTCCGATTATTTGTCCTGTGCTGCGGCCTGTACACAGGTAATGGCAACGGCACCGACAATATCTTCGTCGCTGCAGCCTCTGGACAGGTCGTTAATTGGCTTTGCCAGTCCCTGGGTGATAGGACCATAAGCTTCAGCTTTAGCAAGCCTCTGGGCGATCTTGTATGCGATGTTTCCACAGTTCAGGTCAGGGAAAATGAAGACATTGGCTTTGCCTGCAACAGGGCTTCCGGGGGCTTTTGAAGCTGCAACTTTGGGGACAATCGCGGCGTCAACCTGGAGTTCACCGTCAATTGCGATATCAGGAGCAAGTTCCTGTGCAAGTTTTGTAGAAGCAATTGTTGCTTCGGTCAGTTTGCTCTTGGCGCTTCCCTTGGTGGAGTAGGAGAGCATTGCAACCTTTGGCACGTCCTGGACCAGCAATTCGAAGGTCTTTGCGGAAATAACTGCAATGTTTGCAACGTCTTCTACGCTCGGCATTTCAACCATGCCAGAGTCAGCGAAAAGGAATGTGCCATCTGACCCATATTCACAGTCAGGCACAGAGATTATGAAGAAAGCGGATGCAAGAGCTGCGCCCTTGGCTGTTTTCACGATCTGGACAGCAGGCCTCAGGGTGTCTGAAGAAGAGTGGGCAGCGCCTGATACTACACCGTCTACTTCCCCGAGTTTGGCCATCATAACAGCGAAGTAAACGTAATCGCTCATGATTTCAGCTGCATTTTCGAGTGTGATGCCTTTGTGCTTTCTCAACTCGTAGAAAGCGTTAATGTATTCATCTTTTTTCTCATAGGTTTTAGGATCTACAATTTTTGCTTTTGAGAGATCCAGATCTCCTGCGAGCGCCTTAATATCTGCCTCATTACCGACAAGGACAATGTCTGCAATACCTCTTTCAAGGATCTTGGCAGCTGCCTGGAGGGTTCTTATATCTTCAGTTTCGGGTAAAGCGATTGTTTTGTTAAGTTTCTTTGCTCTTTCACTGATCTTCTCTAAAAATGTTACCAATAGACCAACCTCCTATATAATTAGAGTAATTTAGTTTAGCTGGGTCTTGATATATAAATTTACGTAAAATGCATAGAAAGATATATAAAAATCAAATATATATATTTCAGGTTGCAGATACATATAATCCTGCAAATAAATCCTGTAATATCCCGTAAATATATGAAGTTATAATATGATTTTTACGGCCAAGGTACGATAACTTAAAACAATTAGTACTGAATATAAATGACAGATTAATATAAAACAATTCCGGAATGATACGAATGAAAATAACAGGAATTTCAGGCAGTCCACGAAAGGGCCAGAACTGTGAGAAAATAATTGGAGCTGCTCTTGAGGTTGCAAAAGAAAGAGGGTTTGAAACTGATACCGTTTTTATCTCAAACGAGGAGGTTGCCCCCTGCAAAGCGTGCGGGGCTTGCAGAGATCAAGATTTCTGTGTGATTGATGATGATATGGACGAGATATATGAAAAAATGAGGGCTGCAGACGGTATAATTGTTGCAGCTCCCGTATATATGGGGAATTATCCTGCCCAGCTTAAAGCCCTTTTTGACAGGAGTGTCCTGCTTCGCCGTAAAAACTTTGCACTAAAAAATAAAGTTGGGGCAGCTCTTTCAGTTGGGGGCTCAAGAAACGGAGGACAGGAAAAAACAATTCAGTCCATACATGACTGGATGCACATTCACGGAATGATTGTAGTCGGCGATAATTCCCACTTCGGTGGAATTACGTGGAACCCGGCAGAAGAGGACACTGTTGGAATGCAGACAGTTTCCGAAACTGCAAAAAAACTCTGTGATGTCCTGGAACTTATTCAGAAAAATAGAGATAAATAACAAAATTCATAAATTATATAAGTCAGGGTAGAATAAAACAAAAAATATGAATTTCCGAGAAGTAAATTAGTTATATTAATCTTATTATATTGCACATTTCAAACCCTGGCAATCCTGTGCCACTATGCTATACCAAAAAGTCATTTTGTTGATATAAAATCAATAAAATGTCCAATAATCAAATATTATTGTCCTATATTGGTAGGAGTTCAAAATATGCATTATATATTTTAAAGAGATACATTTAAATAAATGCTCGAAATCTTCTGGACTGAAAAGATATTCAGGTAGAATAAAATCCAAAATTCTGAAAATATATCTCTTGTCACAGGAGTTTGAGGCACAAATAAGTTCCCGAGAGGCACGAGCATTTGGAAGTTGATCCAGAATCCAGATTTAGATTTCATAACATAAAAGAATACCCCAGGATAATGGAGTACATCTCCCGGTTTGATACCGAGGCTACCAGGGTCAACTCAATTGCTATTATAATCGGGCTTCTGACAGGGCTCGTAATAGGGGTTTATGATCGCATCCTCCAATACAGCAATGTTTTTTTTGGAATGCAACAGGGGTACTCATTACATGAATTCCCGTTCTATTATGTAATACTAACACCTGCCCTTGGAGGGCTATTGGTAGGGTTAATCTCCCACTACCTGATAAAAACGAAGTACGGTGTTGAAGGACTTATAGAAACCGTGACCCTCCGCGGAGCAAAGATTAAACTCCGGGATGCTTTTCTGGAAGTATTTACCTCGATAATCACTATCAGTTCGGGAGGTGCCCTGGGAAAGGAAGCCCCAGGAATCCTTGCCGGAGCCGGGACAGGTGCTCTTGTAGGGAGAATCCTGAAGAGCCCGGAAAGGCAGCTCCAGATCCTTCTCGGCTGCGGGGCTGCCGGTGGGATTGCAGCGGCATTCAACGCCCCGCTTGCAGGTGTGGTCTTTGTAGTAGAAGTAATTTACGGGGAACTTGAAACCAAGACCTTTATTCCAATAGTTATCTCCTCAGTCTTTGCAACCCTTGTTTCGAGCACGGTTTTCGGGATAAAACCCATCCAGATATCTTCCTATCAGCTGGTTAGCCCCTACAAAGAACTCGGGCTCTACCTTGTCCTCGGACTCCTTGCAGGGCTCGTCTCTACAATCCTGATCCGGACGCTTTACTACACAAAAGACCTTTTTTCGAGAATCCCTATCCACTCCATCTTCAAGCCTGCCCTGGGAGGGCTTGCAGTAGGTGTAATCGGCCTTTTTTACCCCCGCGTCCTGGGGATGGGCTATGATGTGATTATGGACGCCCTGAACAACCAGTTTACTTTCAAGATCCTGCTGATCCTGCTATTTCTGAAGATCCTCGCCTTTTCCCTGAGCCTGGGTTCCGGAGGATCGGGAGGGACAATTGTCCCCTCTCTTTTTACAGGCGCGATGTTAGGGGGAGCCTTCGGAACGGCCGCAAATATGTTTTTCCCGGGAATGACGGCAGAGCCAGGAGCCTATGTTATGGTTGGGATGGGGGCAGTCTTTGCCGGGACTGCCAGGGCTCCCCTTACTGCCATCCTGATCCTTTTTGAGATCACCAGAGACTACAGCCTCATCCTCCCTCTCATGTTTGCCTGTGTGCTGAGCAACGTTATGTCAAATGCCATTTATCCTGAATCCATTTTTACGGAAGGGCTCCGCAGGAAAGGGTTTAAGATAAGGAAAGGCCGGGAAGTTGATATCATGGTCTCCATGCTTGTAAAAGATGCCATGGTCACACATGTCCAGACTGTTTCCGAAGAGAAGAATGTTGGTATCCTTATAGCCCTCATGCAGGCAAGCCGCCACGCCGGTTTTCCGGTTCTTGATTCAAAAGGCAAACTTTCAGGGATAATAACACTCTCGGACCTTCGGAGCAAAGTAAAATACGGAGAAGTTGACAAAAAGATAGGAGACATCGCTACCCGAGATGTGGAAGTCGCCTACCCCGACGAAACCCTTGAAGCCGTTCTCAAACGCCTTGGCTCAAAACAAATAGGCAGGCTCCCCGTTGTGGACCGCGAGGATAAAACAAAACTTCTTGGCCTCATCACCCGAAGTGATATAGTAAACTCATATAACAAAAAAGTCGTGGAAAAAGTCCGGGACACAGACTAAAAGCAGTAAACTAGAAAGGTCCCCTGACAAAAAGAATAGAATCGGAAAACGAAACTCGTATAAAAGAAAGATTATAGTCTTTACTGATATGCATACCTGGAATTCAGAGAAGATTGTGAACTACCACTCAGCTAAAGACTGAGTGGCTTCTTGGTTCATTCCTCCCTCTATTGAGGGCAAGTCCCCAAGCTCATCCCCGTAGTCCCTACGGTGTCATAATCCAATTAGATTCTGATCTATGAGAGCGAATTTTTTGATATTGATAGCGGCATTAATGTCTCTATCGTGTTTGGTTTTACAGTCTGGACAAATCCATTCTCTGTCTTTTAGCTGAAGCTCTTTATTGTGGTATCCACACACACTACATAGCTTAGAAGAGGGTTCAAATTGTCCTATTCTCAGGACGGTTTTTCCAAACCATTGAGCCTTATATTCCAACTTTGTTACAAAACTACTCCACGCAGAATCACTTATAGCCTGTGCTAAGTGATGATTCTTAACCATGTCTTTAACATTTAAAGTTTCCAGAGCTACAGCTTGGTTTTCGCTAACAAGTCTAAAAGAGAGTTTGTTCTGGAAGTCATTTCTCTGATTTGTTATTTTGTCATGCAGTACAGCAAGTCTTCGTTTAGCTTTTGCCCTGTTCTTAGAGCCTTTCTGTTTCCTTGAGACTCTTTTCTGTAATACTTTGAGCCTTTTAAGAGAGTTTTTCAAGTACTTTGGATTCTCAACCTTTTCTCCTGTTGAAAGGACAGCAAAGTCTTTGATACCTACATCAATTCCTACTGTTGTTGATTCTGTGAAAGCTTCCTTTACTGGAAGTTCTTTTCCATCTTCAACAAGGATACTGATGTAGTAATGTCCTTTACATGTCCTTGATACCGTAGCCGTTTTAGGCTCTCCTTCAAACTTCCTGTGAAGAACTGCTTTAATTGGTTCTATTTTAGGAAGCTTGATAGTATTATTTTCAAAGTTTACAGTGTAGTGTTGAGGTACAGGGAAAGACTGTATCGGATTCTTTTTTGATTTGAACTTTGGAAACCCTGTTTTCTCTCTAAAGAATCTAGTGAAAGCGGATTCAACCTGCTTAGTCATCCCCTGTAATGATTGAGAGTTAACTTCTCCTAACCACTCATTAGAAGCTTTTAGAGTAGGAATTAATTTGTTTAAGTCAAATCTGGAAATTGATTCCCCTGTCTGCTCATAAGTTTTAATTTTCTGGTCAAGTGCCCAATTATAGACAAATCTACAGCTACCTATATGCTGATTCAATTGAATAGCTTGTGTAGTTGTAGGATAGAGTCTAAATTTGAACGCTTGCATCATACAAAGGCATTATATGCTTTAACAATATACGTACTTTTTGGTAAATATGAAGTATGAAACACGGAATCATAGCAAATTTTTGTTAATGCATCATGTTATTTTTGTTTGCAAATACCGAAAAGTCATACTTGAACCAATTAGCGAAGAACTCAAACAGATTAGGATTGACATTTCAAAAGAGTCTAACTTTGAAATCCTTGAAATGGAAACTGACAAAGACCATATTCATTTCTTGATCAAGAGTGAGCCGAAAGTTAGCGTTTTGTCAATTGTCAGAAAATTGAAACAAGAATATACTAACAGGTTATGGAAAACTCAAAAAGAATATCTGAAAAAGTATTATTGGGGTGAGAATACGTTATGGAGTGATGGTTATTTTGCGTCTACTATCGGAAATGTGAGTAAAGAGGCGGCAGAATATTACATACGGAATCAGGGTTGAAGTTGACGCTTATATCCCCTGAGCTAAAGACTCAGGGGTTTTACGCTTCTTCATATAAAAAACATACAATCAGAAGAATTATGGGAAAAAATAATGGAAAAAAAATAATGAGGAGCAGGTGAGGAACAAAGTCTCACCTACTTTCGTGGTAGAGAAACTTTTTAGATCTTTTTCTTCAATACGCCGTATCCTACAATAAGCGCAAAGAGGGGCAAAGCAATTAGAATAAATATTTTAGCCATTTCCATGGGCTTTTTGACTATGCCATTTTGTCCTGCACTTCCATTCAGAAGTGACTTTCCCCCACTTTCCAGGCTTCTCAGAGTTTGCTGTATTTTTCCTTCCTGATATTCTGTTATAGCAAAGGAGGAATAACCAGATGTTTTTGCTTTAAAATAAACGTAATTCTCGTCTTCACTAACTTTTTCCGTGGAGAGAGGTTTCCAGCCTTTGTTATACCATTGAAGGGTTATCAGTGATTCATTAACATTATTATCTTCAATCCATTCTTTTTCAACTTTGAATCCTACTGATCCATTTTTAAGGGAAGTAGGAAGCCCTGCTCCTTGATTTCCTACCCAGATATTCACATGTTTATAGATTTTGCCAGAAGGAAGTTTTGGGACAAGTGTGGATTTGCCTTTAAGCACTTCTGCAATTGTTGTTGTCCTTCTGAATGTCCTTTCCGCATCATATTCAATATATGTTATGCATGTAACGTTTTTCGGGAATTCATATTTAATATGATAATCACTCATCACGTTTCTGGTAACAAGCTCCTTGATTTCTATATTACTAGCTGGCTCTGCGGAAACTCCACTTCCTATGTTGCTGGAACCGGAACTAGAAGAACTGGAACTGGAACTAGAACTCCCACTGTCTTCGCTGTCTGGGGTATCTGTTGGTGTTGGATCTGGAGTTTCTGTTGATGTTGAATCACCATCGGATCCTGAATTATCATCAGATCCTGAATCATCATCAGATCCTGAATTGTCATCAGATCCTGAATTGTCATCAGATCCTGAATTATCATCGGATCCTGAATTGTCATCGGATCCTGAATCATCATCGGATCCTGAATTGTCATCAGATCCTGAATTATCATCGGATCCTGAATTGTCATCAGATCCTGAATTATCATCGGATCCTGAATTGTCATCAGATCCTGAATTATCATCGGATCCTGAATTGTCATCAGATCCTGAATTATCATCGGATCCTGAATTATCATCAGATCCTGAATTATCATCAGATCCTGAATTGTCATCGGATCCTGAATTATCATCAGATCCTGAATCATCATCGGATCCTGAATTATCATCAGATCCTGAATTATCATCGGATCCTGAATTATCATCGGATCCTGAATTGTCATCAGATCCTGAATTATCATCAGATCCTGAATTATCATCGGATCCTGAATTATCATCGGATCCTGAATCATCATCGGATCCTGAATTGTCATCGGATCCTGAATCATCATCGGATCCTGAATTATCATCAGATCCTGAATTATCATCAGATCCTGAATTATCATCGGATCCTGAATTATCATCGGATCCTGAATTATCATCGGATCCTGAATTATCATCAGATCCTGAATTGTCATCAGATCCTGAATCACCATCAGATCCTGAATTATCATCGGATCCTGAATTATCATCAGATCCTGAATTGTCATCGGATCCTGAATTATCATCGGATCCTGAATCATCATCGGATCCTGAATTATCATCGGATCCTGAATCATCATCGGATCCTGAATTATCATCGGATCCTGAATTATCATCGGATCCTGAATCATCATCGGATCCTGAATCATCATCGGATCCTGAATTATCATCGGATCCTGAATCACCATCAGATCCTGAATTGTCATCGGATCCTGAATTGTCATCGGATCCTGAATCACCAGCTCCAGTATTTGTGTCTCCAGTACTCGAGTCTCCGGTGTCCGAACTTCCGTGGTATCCGCCTATTTCATATGCAGCAGATGCCATTCCGGGAGCCATTCCGGGAATTATTAGCATTACTAATAGTACATAAACTAAAGAATTTAAAAAACCAGTTTTCATTTTTATAGGCCTCCGGCCACACAGACGTAAACAAAAGTCTCTGGTACCCAGTAAGTCATTGACAATTTATTATATTATTTATATAAACCACATAGAAGTAAACAAAGATCTCTGGTATCCAATAAGTCATTGACAATTTATTATATTATTCATATAAACAAAATTTAGAGTCTCACTTTGACTGGATTATTCCAATATACGGCTTTCAAAACAAGGGAGCTGCTTAAATAGAATGGCATTTAGATTTATTAACACAAACCAGGACGATATTTAATTTACGATAGATTATATGAAGTGTTTATCTCCATATTTTGGGGAAAATTGGCTATGCAGATTTTTTATGCTCTCGCCCTCTTCAGGGAACCGGGAACCACGTTCCCCTTAATAAATCTGGTGGATTTCTCCCCAGTTTTTAATTGTTTTATCCCGTAGTGAAATTGCACTCATACATAACATCCCAATCTTACAGCTGGTTCAAAGCTTGGTTCAAAGCTTGGTTCAAAGCTTGGTTCAAAGTTTAAATTTTTCCTGCACATAACGAGTTTTTTCATTAAAACGCTCAAACCTTATTTTGATTCGTACATTTTTGAATCACACATTTTTGATTCGTATATTTTTGATTTGTACATTTTAGAATCACACATTTTTGATTCAATTCCTTCGATCCAATTAAGTAATCCGATACTTTTAATACTTTAATAACGCTGCTTTCTTCTAATGTCTGCCGGAATACGCACATATCTGGAACTTATGAGGTACGGGAACTGCCTGATGGCAGGTTTTGCAGCTGTAATAGGAACTTTTATAGCCTTTAATATCCTTACTTCCGGTTCTTTAAGTTCAAATTATGTGGGTCCTTTTCCTTATCTTGATGCAGTTCTCGTGTTACTGGTAGTATTCCTTGTTTCAGGTGCAGGAAACGCTATCAATGACTATTTTGACATCAGGATAGATTCTATCAACCGTCCGGAAAGGCCCATCCCATCCGGGAGGGTACAGGCAGAAGAAGCCCTTTACTTTTCATACCTTCTGTTTGCCCTCGGTACTCTGTTGGCTTTCTCTATAAATTCAGCCTGTGGGTTAATTGCCTTTTTTAACTCCCTGCTGTTGATCCTGTATGCAAAAACCCTTAAAGGTACGCCCTTTTTAGGAAACCTGAGCATAGGCTACCTTACTGGCTCTGTTTTTTTGTTTGGAGCTTCAATTTTTGGGTTTGGAGGAATAAAGGCCCTTTTCGTTCTTTTCCTGCTTGCAGCTCTTGCCATTACAGCCCGGGAAATCGTAAAAGATATTGAGGATATGGAAGGGGACAGGATGGAAGGGGCAGATACTCTTCCTCTGAGAATCGGGGCAAAAAAAGCAGGAAATCTTTCAGTTCTTATAGGGCTCCTTGCCGTACTTTTAAGTCCTCTTCCATACCTTCTGTCCATCCTTGATCTGAGTTATCTTTACATCGTCTTTCTGGCAGACCTGGGATTTCTTGCAGCAATTCACCAGCTCCTTGCACGGAATAACCCGACAAAGTCCTCTAAGATGTTCAAAATAGCCATGTTTTTTGCCCTGATAGCTTTCCTCGTAGGGGGTCTAAACTTTACATAAAATTACAAAACTCTATCCAAATTCTACCTGGCCCTGCCTGACCGTCCCCCCAATCACTAAGAATTTTAATCCTGATTTTGCCGGATTGCCTCTCCGGGGGAAATCTGCCAGGATTCGACTCTCAAGCTATTTCTTCTCAGGTTACTTCACTGGTCGAACAAACTGGCATCTCGGTTTTTCTCAGGACTGAGTTAGAAAAGACTGCGTTCTCAGTACATTGATTAGCAGATAGCTCTCTTTCCTGCTACAAGTTCCATAGAGAAGGAATGGATATTTTCAAGTTCTTTTTCAATAATTTCTGCCGCCTCTTTTTCTACATCTCCTGCTGCGCCTTTTTTCATGACCAGTTGAGCAGTTGCAATCTGAGGCTGGTCAATAGGAGTTCCGATTTCGCTCAGGAGCCAGACATACACCTCGGAGACATCGGAGACCTGATTATAAATCTCTGCTGCGATTCGGTGGGAAAGGAGATTGTAGATTTTTCCTATATGGCTTACAGGGTTTTTCCCTGCTGCAGCTTCACTGCTGACCGGCCTGTTTAAGGGGATTATCCCATTTACGCGGTTTCCGCGCCCCACCTCTCCGCAGTCGGCGTCCTCTGCGGATGTGCCGGTAACCGTTGTGTAAATTCCTTCCATCCCCCTTCCCGGTATATCGAGGGTGTTAAGGGAAGCAGTAGGTTTTGCACAAATGCCAGCTTCAAACTCAGCCCTCTCATATTCTGCAAACCCGGCAGCAAACTCTTCGATCCGGCCATGCAGTTCCATCTTTTTTCTGAAGTAGTCATCTTCGGATTCAACAAACCTGTCCACAAGAGGTGCAGCAACCGTAAGATGGATGTCTTCTTTATGCCTGAGGCCCATTACTTTTATATCTTCTCCAGACTCCGGACATTCTTTTTTAAACCCCTTTGAGTTAAGATAGCGCTCGGTCTCGAGTACCAGCCTTTCGGTAGGGCTCAGAGGCGCATATCCGACTGCTGCGGACGTATCGTTTGCCCCGAGGACCTTTCCCCCCCTGCTGAAGATATCCGTAAGTTCTGCCGAGCCCCTTTTGAGTTCCACCTGGTAAATGAGGTTTTCAGGGTCTACAAAACGGAGTTTCTCTGAGAACCAGTCTTTTGCTGTACTGACTGCAAGCCCGGAAACATCTATCTCAACTCCCTCGTATTCGAAGGTTGCCCTATCCCCTATGATCAGACGCATAGGGCTTACAACCCTCCCCCCTCTGAATTTTCCATCCACCTGCCCTGCAACAAGCATGCCCTTGTCTATGTTATGGTGCAGGATGGTCCCGAAGGTTTCAAGGTATTTCTGGCTGAGATTTACGGAAATCTGTTCCATGATGGCATCACAGATATAATCCGGATGCCCAAGCCCTTTTCTTTCAACAACCTCTACCTTCTGGCGGTAAACTTCCGAAGCTTTCAACTCTTCTATTACAATATTTCTCAAATTCTTTCCCCCCGGATTGCCCTTTAAGGGCGTGACTGATATTGCATTGATCTTATTAATGTATGTGAAGACAACTCATATATGTTTGTCAATAAATGCATCTCGGTGAAGCAGGGCACTGGAAAAAAAACTGATGAACAAAACTAAAACTGGGAAGACCAATTAAAAATTCCTTAATAATACCAAAAATACAGGTCGGTCAAGATCCTTAAAGCTGTTCGTATTACACCCATCGAGTCTGTTAAGAGCCCATTGAGCCTGTTAAATAAATTATGCTTCCTCTGAATAACCCATTTTCTTTTTATTCCCGTCCTCCTTTTCTTTATCTCCTTCCGGAGAATGCCTCAGATACTCTTTGATCATCATCGGGAAAGTGTTTGCAGGCACGAAGCGAACTCCAAGCTGCTCTGCCCATTTTTCTATTCCGTAGTCGCTTGCAACGACAGCCGCATCAAGTTCTTTGGCAAGGATCAAGACATCAATATCAGGCGCACTGTCAAGGATACCATACCTGAGAGCTGCCCTGTACTTATTCCTGAATTTGCCGATTATCCCACCAATAACTTCTCTTTCAACCTCTTCCTTATATTCTTTTTTCTTGTTTTGCGGATTTTCCATGAAAAGGCATTCACTTGCCGCCTCCCATATTGCATCTTCTGCAACCCCCATTCCCCGATTAATCCTTTCCCTCATGTAGGATACGTATTCGTGGAAGATCTGCGAGGTTACATCAACTCTATAGCGGTCAGGAGCTTTTTTCACAAGCCAGGTATCTATCTTTGCTATAACCTCCCTGTCACAGCCGTTACGGCTTGCAAATTCGTACATTTCCTTGTACACTGATGGATAGGGAACATAACAACTGATACCAAACTGCAGGCGAGCATCGGCTATAAGGTCAAGTATTGCTTTCATCCCCTCACAAAGGGATGTATATCCCATAACCTCCCGGGTCTGCAGATCCGTTAGTGCTGTAGTATCCAGCACGAATCTCTGCTTAAGCATTTTTTTGAGTCCTTTTATAGTCTTTTTACCCTTGTTATGTATTGATCAAGGAGCAATAAAATTCTTTGTTTTATTTCCCCTCCCTACACCTGTGTACTACACTTTCTTTATTAACGTATGTTTTATTCCTGTATCGTACTTTTACTCTCTTTTCTCAGGCTTATTTTTGATCTCTTTTCTCAGGCTTATTTTATTCTTATTTTCATCTATTCATAACTATTATTTGTGTTATTATTCACTGAATTTTGATCAAAATGAATAACTGTATATACTCTCAAAACCCTTATTTACATAGGGAAATTTAAGCCATAAGCTGAAAAGCGGTTTGAAACATATTTTGTATATTGTTTTCTCGGATTGTTCTTGCCTGGATGCGTAAAGTATTTCCGGGAGGACAGTGTAATAAAAAGATAGGTGTGATATAAGCTATCGCTTTTCTCTCAGTTCAAGGCAGAACTTCTCTAGTTGAAATGTCGGCAGTTTAATGTTATCCGGCAGGGTGAAAATTCTAATAGAAGGTGTGAAAGATACTAAACCGGAGTAGAAATACTGAAAAATGGACCGGTTTGGTATGATATGGATAAATAGGCTAAAAATGGGGAATTTAATGAGTGCAAATACAGAAAGTATAAAATCTTTTGTAGGCTCAGCACAGGGTTTTGTGAGGAATCCTCTGATGAAAGGAGGCGACACAATGAAAGAGTATTGTAATATTTGTGGTCGGGAACTACAGGAAGATGTGCTGGTTGTAGATACCAGTCTTGACATGAAACCAATTGAGTTCAAGGATGTTCACGGGGAGAAAACCGATATAATCTGCATAGAATGTGCTATTGATTCGGTTGAGAATCCTCCCTTTGTATGTACAAGGTGCGGACAGCCAATAGAATTTAACGAAAAATTCTATGTATTTAAGGAAGCAACCACAAAACCGGGAGGTCCCAGAGTAGATTTCAAAGAAACATGCCTCGATGACAAATATATCTGCAGTACATGTTTCGACGAGACTATGAACCCGGAATATGAATGTAAGGACGTCTGAACAGAAAGCAATGCCGGTAGAATTCTAGTATCTAACCCGCTCTGAAGTTTTTACCGAAGGGTAAAAAGCCAGGCGTAACTGTCTGATGAATTACTGTGTCCAAAAAAAGACAGAACTGATTTTCCAGTTCTGTTCACTAGCTTTTTCTTAATCCTTCTCTATTCCTTAAAATTCTTTTATTTCTTTAGTTTCTTAATCTTTTTCTACTTATTTTAGATCCTGCTCTCCTCTTTCTTTACTAACCCATTAATACAAATTCTTCACAATCCTGAATCTGCAGATGAATGTATTTTAATTCCATGAAGGCATAAATATTGATTTAATATGACATAAAGTATTGTTACTGAAAAAACACATATCCATCAAAAACCAAGGACCGATTCATTCCTGAATTTAATTCATTGATCTCATAATTTAAGGGGGTAATTGATTGGACGAAAGTTATATGCTTGAAATTGAGGATGCGACCTGGGGACAACAGGTGGAAGGTTCTGAGAAACCTGTTATTGTAATGTTTTACAGCCCTGTCTGCCCGTATTGTAAAGCTATGGAACCACATTTTGCGGAGTATGCAAAAGAATACAGGGCTTCGGCAGTTTTTGTCAGGCTAAATGTGACAACAAATCCCTGGACTGCAGAAAGATACGGGGTCCAGGGCACGCCTACATTCAAGTTTTTCTGCCATGGAAAACCGGTGTGGGAACAGGTAGGCCAGATTTATCCTTCCATACTGAAGAACGCGATCAGGGATATGATACAGCATGGTGAGGAATGCATAAGAAAAACCACTCCAATAGGGCAGGACATTACAGGATATGCATAACCAGCACATCAGGTCAAATGTTTCCTGTTCTCTTTTTTTTCTCACTTTTTTTCCCTGTATATTTCTTTTTTTACCAGCCCGTATTCGTCAAAGGTGGTCTGGATAGTGCTGAGGATGCTAAAGGTAGTGCTCATGGATGTAGCCACATAAAGAGCAACCATGATTGAAATCTGGTACTTGATTGCAAGGATAGGGCTTGTTCCTCCAAGGATCTGCCCTGTCATCATTCCGGGAAGGAAGACAACTCCTGCAGTTGCGATATTGGCAAGGGTAGGCCTGAGTGCAGAGCGAAGACATTTCCGGATATAGGGTATGAGGGCTTCATACCTGCTTGCCCCAAGAGAAAGGCTGTAAAGGTATCTGTTTTCGTTTCTGCGGATATCTTCGTAAAATTCTCCCATGCCCACAATGTTGCCCCTGAGAGAGTTCCCAAGAATCATGCCTCCTATGGGGATCAGGTAGCGGGCTTCCAGCAAGTTTCCAAGGTCAAGCACGAATTCGTTGAAGTAAAGCAGCACGCTTAAATTTGCTGCCGTAAAGGAAAGTATGACCGGCAAAAGCAGTTTATTCATTTTGAGTTCGACATTACGTATGGATGTGTAGCTTGCAATTGTAATCATTCCCATAACCCATGCCAGGTTCAAAGCTCCATTATTCAGCTTGAAAACATAGGTCAAAAACACGCCTGCCATTACCAGCTGGACTGTCATGCGAGCAACTGAATATATGGTTTTTCGGGAGATGTAGAGCTTAATTCTGTAACTGATTGCCAGAGGAATCACAAGCAGCAGAAAACAGAATATCAGGGAAGGTATCGATATATCGGGGCTTGCCATCTGAAAATTCCTCTTTTGATTATTGTACAGTTTTTTATCAGGTTATTTAATCATTCTTTTAAGATTCAACCCATTCAGATTAATATGGAAGGGCGCTGCACTTCCTGCAATGGTTTTAAGTCAGATCCCTTGATCCTTATGGATAGTTTTAGTCCAATCCCTTGATCCTTATGGATAATTTTTCAATCAGATTTACTGTTTCCTATGGTCACAATCTCAATTCCATCCCTTTCCCATTCGGTGTCATGCGAAATTACAAAGAGAGTCCAGTTGTTGTGTTTAAGGAATTGATCAGCAACCTTTTTTTTAAGCCCGGCATCGAGAGCCGAGGTTACCTCATCAAGCAGGAAAATCTCTCTTTCAAGTAGCAGGGCTATGAGGATTCCTATCCTCTGCTTTTCTCCTCCGGAAAGGGTTTCAAAATCTTTTTCAAGGATGTCTTTTTCCAGTTCAAGTTCTCTCATTAGAATCTGGAGTTTTTCAGGGGCTATTTTTTCCCTGTTAGGCCTGTAAGAACGAACTTCCTCAAGCAGGTCCTTTACAGGTCCTTCCCCCAGGTCTGTATCCTGAGAAACATAAGCTACCTCTTTTCTGACCTGCCAGGCTACCTGAGGGTTTAGAGACTTTCCCCTGTAATAAACTGAACCTTCTGAAAGTGTTTTAAATCCCAGGAGTATTTTGAACAGAGTTGATTTGCCAGTTCCTGATTTTCCTTTCATAAGGATTTTTTTCCCTTTCGGAATGCAAAGAGTAAAATTAGAAAGTATTTTTTTGCTTCCGAAAGATATACCAGCGTTTTCGTACCTTATAATCTCATCCTGCATTTTTGCCCCTTATTTCTCCCTGTACCAATCTCTTTTTTTATATATCTCCTCTATTTCTTGCAGGTTTTTACTTTTTTCTTTCCTTTTTGTAGAAAACGTTTATTTCCTGCAGTCCGGATAAGAGAAAGTTTATCTATACAGAGGTGTTCACATAAATTAATTCATATAAGTAGTTCCATATAATTACTTGCAGAATAGATAAACTTCAAATAAAATGCTACATATGGCATGCTGACCTTAGTGTCACATACCAGTCTTATTCACAGCCATCATTAAAGGCATAGGATAGGTATTATTTAGGTATCAATACCATCTTAAAGGCATAGGATAGGTATTATTTAGGTATCAATACCATCATTAAAGGCATAAGATAGGTATTATTTAGGTATCAATACCATCATTAAAGGCATAGGATAGATATTATTTAGGTATCAATAATTACAGACATCATTACGATACCATTATATACATTACTCTGGGCATCATTATAGACCATTATAAGTGTCTAACTTTACAGATCTTCTTACCCCCGAACATTTATTTTGGTACATTACGCACTAATATAATTACCTTTTAATATATCTACAATTTAATATAATAACTCTTTAATAGAAATATATTTTTCATAAATTTATGTCTTATAGTCTTATAATCTATGAGGAAAAAAAATGGACTTTGAAGCTTCTGCTAAAAATCTTACAACTCCGGTCAAAGGCGCAAAGATAGTTTCGAATATGACCGTAGATGAACTTGTGAGGGAGTACGCCGGTTGTGCCTTTGGAGCAGGTAGGCTGGCTAAAGCCGTGGACATCTATTATGAGATGCTGGCTTCAGAAAAAACTACGAAGTTTTTCGGGCTTGCAGGGGCGATGACACCTGCAGGCATGAGGAATATTATTGCAGACCTGATCCGCGACGGGTATATCGATGTACTTGTTACAACCGGAGCCAATATGGTTCATGACACGGTTGAGGCTCTTGGCCTTCATCATTATAAAGGCTCAGACTGCACAAACGATATCCAGCTCAGGCACGAATGTATTGACAGGATCTATGATGTTTACCTCCCTGACCAGCACTTTACTGACCTTGAAGAGTTCCTACAGGGCGTTTATGCAGGGCTTCCACAGGAAAAACTCTCTATCAGGCAGGTCCTTACCGAGATCGGGAAGAATCTTGACGATGACTCCTCCATTCTCAAGACCGCAGCCGAAATGGGTGTGCCGGTCTACTGCCCTGCACTTCAGGACTCAGTAATAGGGCTTCAGGCCTGGCTCTATAAGGAAGGAAACCCTCTTCATGTGGATGCTTTTGCGGATATGCACGAGTTCATGGAAATCTGCTTTGAGACTGAAAGTGCAGGCGCTATGCTGCTTGGAGGTGGGGTCCCCAAAAACTACATCCTGCAGTCCATGCTTGTAACTCCCAGGTCCTTTGATTACGCAATCCAGCTAACAATGGACCACCCGGAAACAGGGGGTTTGAGTGGGGCAACTCTTGACGAAGCCCAGTCCTGGGGAAAGGTCGGGGAAAATGCAAAATCAGTAACCGTGTATGCAGATTCAACAATCACTCTCCCGCTCATAGTTTCCGCTGTGCGGACGCGCCTTTCAAAGAGATGATCTGATGGAAAAGAATACCTGTATGATCCTTGCCCTGGACGTAACCGACAGGGACGAAGCGCTGAAGATTGCAGAAGACGTCTGGGAATTCGTGGACGCAATAAAGGTAGGCTACCCTCTCATACTTACCACTGGGCTTGGGATCATCAGGGAACTTGCCGAGTTCGCCCCGGTAATAGCCGATTTCAAGGTTGCCGATATTCCCAACACCAACCGCCTTATCTGCGATCAGGTCTTTGAAGCCGGAGCTGATGCGGTCATCGTTCAGGGCTTTACAGGCAGAGACAGCCTTGATGCCTGCATTGAAATTGCTTCCGAATACAGAAAGGACGTCTTCGTTGTAAGCGAAATGAGCCACCCTGGGGGAGCCGAGTTCCTGCAGCCAGCCGCAGAATCAATTGCAAAGATGGCCCTTGAAGCGGGAGCTTTCGGGCTTGTCGCCCCGGCCACCCGTCCCGAAAGAGTGAGGAAAATCAGGAGGATCATCGGGGACAAACTCACCATTATATCTCCCGGAGTAGGTGCCCAGGGAGGAAAAGCCTCGGACGTGATTGCTGCAGGGACAGACTGGGTAATCGTGGGAAGGAGCATCTACAAAGCAGAGTCTCCTAAAGAAGCTGCACGTGAGATTGCTGAGGAAATTCAGGCTGAGCTCAGAGGAGAGTACTGAAAGTATATTTTTCTCTTAAAGAGGCAGCTTTTTTAAAATACACTTATAATCTCAATTACGTGCCTGTGATGAAAAATCTGGCTGATTACATGATGAGCCCTATGAGTTCTGAGGCACAAAAATTGAGTACCTCATGAATTAAATACTAAGAATACCATTTACTTATTATGTTTAAATTAGCGGATGCTGAAAACTTCCTAAAGTCTGAAGAGCTTTCAGAATGTAATCGGGAAATTTTGAGTAAGTATTTCAGATATTTGAGGCATGAAGGGAATAGCGAAAGAACAGCTTTAAACCATATGGAGAATATGATATGGATAGCGAAGGCTCTTCATGAGTGTGATCTAGGGAAACTTACAGAGGATGACCTTTATCTCTTTTTTGATGCTTTAGAAAACTACACTTACACAGACAGGGCAGGTAAGGTAAAGAAATATTCTGAGCCAACAAAGGAGACTCGAAAAGTATCTTTGAAGAAGTTCTTAAAATGGAACAAAAATTACGAGCTTCACGAAAAAATAAAGTGTAAGAGACTCAAAGGAAAGAAGCTTCCTGAAGACATCAAGTGTAAAGAAGATATTGTAAAAATGATTGAAGCAGGCAGCAATAGTCGGGACAGAGCTATCATAGCTTGTTTTTATGAGTCTGGCGCCAGAAGAGGAGAACAACTGTCTGTTAAGCTCAAAAATGTAGAGCTTGATGAGTACGGAGCTGTGATTACTTTCCCGGAAGGTAAAACTGGAGCTAGAAGGGTTAGATTGATTTTCTCTGCTCCATACCTGCGGGAATGGCTGGACGATCACCCAAGAAAGGACGATAGGGACGCACCTTTATGGTGTACACTGGACAAAAATGCTGGCCATATGTCTGTTACCGGACTTGTAAATGTGTTTAACAGGTGTGGAGAAAAGGCAGGTATTGAGAAGAAGGTGAATCCCCATTCCTTCCGACACGACAGAGCAACCCATTTGGCTGCAAATTTCACGGAACAACAGCTTAAAATGTATTTGGGCTGGTCTCCTACATCCACTCAACCGGCTACATACGTCCATTTGAGTGGGAAAAACATGGACGATGCTGTTTTAAAAATGTATGGTATTAAAAAAGCTGAGGATGACCCTGAATTTTTAAAGCCTGGAATATGTCCCCGATGCCGTGAGTTAACTACAGTAAATGCAAAGTTCTGTTATAAATGTGGGTTGCCTCTTACACAAGAAGCCGCAACAACATTAGAAACCATAAAAACTGAGTACATGCAGCTTTCAGATCTGGACGAAATTAGAGAGATGAAAAACGCATTAAAACAAGAACTTGAAGAGATTTCAAAGTTGAAGGAGATGATGCTTAAAGCTGGGAAATGACTTTCCCAACTAAGCGACTCTCCAGATTTATTTGAGAAGGGACCGAAAACCAAAAAAATCTATTAGACCTTGATATACCTCATCAGATGTGTTGTAATTTTTGCTGAAAATCGATGGTTTTTTATAATAAAATATTATTTTACTTGATTGTTCCAAGTCACTTAAAAACCATTTTAAAACTACTTCCTCGCGGTCTTTCTGGTCTTTCAATTCAGTGAACAAAGCATCACGTATTGCTTCATTTTCTTTTAATTTTTTTACGAACTCCAGTTCGTCGGGGGAGTCAATACCGTTTAGTATATCAAAATAAAGGAAGCTCTCTAAAAGCAAATCAAATCTTGACATCTTGAAGTCTAATTGCTGAAGCGTTATCAATTCCAATATTCTTTCCATTTTTGTATGCATTTCTCGATCTTGACCGATTGTTTTTCGGAAACTTTCTATTGAATTTTCATAATCTTTTGAATGGTCAAGAACCTCTTTTTCTAATATTACATGGTATACTTTATCTATAAGAATCTCCTTCATATGTTCTCTTGATAATCCGGGGTATTTTTCTCCAAATTTCTCATAGAATAATTCTGTCTCAGGATTTACTTCCATAAGTCCAGCAATTCTCTGGACAAGCTCTTCCTTTATTTTCATGAACTTTTCTCTCGAAATTTCTTTGTACAACCCAGAGAACTTTTCTTCCCACATCTTTGAGAATATTTCTTCCGAATTTTCGGCTTTTCTCTGAGCCAATTCTCTCATTGTAACCTGAAATGTTTCACTCGAAATTTCAAAATTCGGATTGTCTTTAATATATAGAGTATAAAATTCATTTAGAAGTTGTTTGATACGTAGATCATCCATAAATCCTTTATTATACAAGTAAATTTTCCAAGCTCTTGAAAATAGCGTTTCGATATTAGTCTTTATGCACATATTAAAAAAAGATGCTGACAGAAACAACCGAATATAAAATTGAAGCCCGGTGAGGGATGTTATGAAGTGGTCAGTTTCATTAAGAATAATCATCAAAGATTTTTCATATCTATTCAGTTCGATATCCTTAAAATGTGTTTGTATATTTTTCAAATTTTCGAGCTTTGTTATATCCCAAATGTTGTACGTGCGCCGACCTTTTTTTATAGTTTTTAGTTCAATACAATTAAATTCTTTATGCAATTCATGTAAATGCCTGTTAACGTTTCCCTGATTTATTTTTTCATTATTTTTCTTTAAATGTTCTCTAATTTGTGGCTCTTCAACTTGTCCTTTATTCTCAAGAATAAATTTTATAATATCTGGCTTTACTCCACTCTGAGATATATCTCCTTTCTTCCTAGCCATGAGTTATAATAAGTTTAGTAATATTTAAAACACATGTTTTAATATATGTTTTTTGATTTAGGATTACTCAATATGTAATTATTGAAAATTAAGTACATATATGTAATCTATTTTACTAATTACAAAGAATTTTCTTATACAAAAACTGACATATATATTTTAGAGGTAACTAAAATGATCCTTTCTTTCGGTGAACGTAAAATTCAAAAAACCGGATATAGTTTTCTCTGCCCTTTACCTGCAACATGGGCGAAGAATGCTAAACTCGATCAGAGTAGCAGAGTGAACATAGAAATGCTTGAAGACAATAGCTTAAGGATAACCCCGGTCCTTACCACCCGCCAAGATGAGAAAGGAACCGGAGCGCCGATCATAGCTTAAATGGAGTGCTCGGCCATGGAAAATAATACTCAAAACCTTTTATCATTTTCGGATTGGGCAAAACGGGTAAGTACTGAGCATCCCGACATCTTAAAACAGATGATTAAAAGCACTGATGTTCTTGACCGAGTAATCGCAAAACGAATTATGCAAATTGCACAGAGCTGTGAGAATGTTTAATCCTGAAGGAAGGCTGGAAGGATGATCTCTGATAATGCAATTCTTGAAGCTGCATTAAATTATACCCAAATGGGCTTAATAGTTCATCCCTTGTTAAGCCCTGATGCCCCGGAAATAAACCCTAAAACTAAGAAGCCACAGAGCCCCGGGAAAGGTGTCTTAATCAAAGCATGGGAAAGTGTGGAGAAGCCATTAACCGAGACAGAAATTAATAAGTATTGGGGACCCGGGAGAAATCCATATTTTGATAAGGCCAATATAGGTTTACAATGTGGTAAAAGATCAGGGATTTTAGTTGTTGATGTGGACGACTGGAATCCTGCTATATGGCAGGAACTTACGGAAGGCATGAACTCAGAGACTTGGCTGATGTCAAGTAGGACAAAGAGCAGAGGACATATATTTTTTAAATACACTGAAGCCCTGAAAGCTCAGAAACATCACGACTTAGGGATCGAGATTTTATCAGATGGTAGTAACGCAGTTCTTCCTCCAAGCAGGCACAAAAGCAGGCAGACTTACGAATTTAACCGAGGGCTCAAGACCCTCGAAGATATCCCGGAAATCTCTGAAGAACTTATAACCCGGCTTAAGGCGTTATTCGCAGCTAACAACAAATTAAAGGTGATTCTACAGAAATGTAAACCATGTCTTCGGGAAAAGTTCAAAGCGCATCAAGAAGCCCCTCACGTCAATGATTGGCATAGCAGCACAGGCAGACAACAAACTTTAGCAGTGATGGCGGACCTTAAAGCAAATGGCGCTAATTTTGAAGTTCTTGATCTCGCATGCAAATATATTTTTAGAGAGCAGTATAGCAGGGAGATAAGCGAGCATGAGTTAGGACCTGAAGGAAATAAAATTAAGAAGCCCTGGAAATGTAATACAATCCAAAGGGAATTGGGAAGTATCACACTCGATAAAAATCTTAATTCAAAATGTGATAATTGCGCTTTCAGAGGGCAACATAAGCAAGAAGAGGAAAAGAAAACAGTTTCATCTAACGACTTCTTAGACAATGCAGTAAAAGAGATGACTGCAGCAGAGATTGAGCTGCTAAAAACGAATTTTTCACAGAGGCAGTTAATTTGTAACCTTCCTAAAGATCACTTCATCACGCAATTTGTTGCGTATGCTGACCGTATGTCTGATGGCTATAGGGAGTACAAAATATTAGCGGGTTTCTGGTTGCTATCTTCTATAGTGCAGCGTAAGTCTAAGATAGATTTAGCAACTTCAGTTGATGGTATTCACCTAAATATTTGGACTACTTTTTTAGGTCTATCTTCGATATCAAGAAAGACAACTATAATTGAAATAGCCCGGCATTTTTTAGCCTATGCGATTGGAAAGCCTGTCACAGATACAGATTATTCTCTTGAAGGATATCTGGAAAGCCTATCACAAGAACCTATTAAATTTATGGTTAATGATGAGGTGAGTACAACTTATCAGAAGATGGGCCAGAAATATAATGCAGGATATTTTGAGTTTGAATGCAAAATCTATGACGGAAGCAGTCAAAATAAAAGACTTGCTTCAGGTGGAAAAAGAGAGCAAAAAACCTTTGATATCAAGGACCCTTATGTTACAAAATTAACAGCATCTACATTTGCCAAATTTAAGAGAAGTATTACAATACCAGACTTTGATAGTGGATTTGGCTTTAGATATGTTTATGCGGCTCCAACATATGAATTTAATCAACGGCCGTTGAGGTTGACTACAGACGAGGATATCACAGCAAGAAGCGACCTAGAAAAACGAATCGCGTTACTTGTTAGGTTTTTTAGAGATATGCCTCCCTTCACTATGGATATTGAGCCGGAGGCTATGCAATTCTATATTGATACTGACATTGATGTTAATAAACAACTTGCAAAGGCTTCTAATCAAGAATTTTTAGCTTCTGTTTGGAGTAGGTACGGAATATACATTTTGAAATTTGCCGCACTGATCGAAATTGGAAAGTCTACAGTATCGAGTAAGATTACTTTAGAATCTATGAAAATTGCAGCTGCAATGATCCTTGATTACTTTTTGCCTACTATCTGTGATGTTTACAACCTTCTAACAGTTGATCCAACTAACAATATGATTGATAGGATTATTGAGGCTCTAAAGGCTTCTAACGGTATTTGTGCTCATTCGGATCTACTAAGGAAGACAAAATTAAAATCAAGAGAATTTCACGAGCTTATATTGACAATGCAGGAATCTGGGCAGATTGAAGTCATTTCTGAGAAAAGCCCAGGCAATCATAAAACTCAATTTTTTTATAGGTTAATTGACTGTGATGCTGTCAGGCTGAGCTTAGATAGGGTTCAAGTTCGCCAAATTCCCCAAGTTCCGCAAATTCCCAGAGTATCTAACGAGGAAATACAAGAGAGAATTTGGGAGAATTTGAAAGAATTAAAAGAGTGTACTTCTACACATCTAGATGTGCAAACAAAACAGTATAATAATTCTCAAATTCTCTCAAATTCACCTATTGAAAATAGTGTAAGATACTCTGGGAACTTGAGGAATTTGGATAATTTGGGGAATTTGCCAACAAATAAAAGTGAACTATCTTACTATACCGATAGTTCAAGCAATGCAACCGCGTTCAGTAATCGTGACTCACAAGACCCAAAAAGGCACTTGAAGTCTGATCTTTCAGAACTTGAACGGACAAAAGTTGACTTGATCGATTACAAACGCGAATCACAAAAATATGCTGAATGGATTCACAGCTCTCTAATGGACCAATTCATCACGGACTACATGGAAGACCGCCAAATCACCAAAGGCAGGGATTATTTGACTACACTTGCACACTTGTGCAACAATACTAAATGGAAGTATCCTGCAGGAATCTTTGAAGGGTCATTCTAAAACTTCCACAAAAAATTATACAAACTTTTATGAGATGTCAAAAATCGAATTCTCTACAATCGTTGTAAATTGATCTGTATGCAGACTCAACCTATGGATCTCGATGTATGCCATTTGAAAAACGGATTTTTATTGCTGTCCTGAGCACTATATCCAAGTATATTATCTTCAAGTTGTGAATTTTTTAAACGGATTTAGGTATATAATTTTGTTTTCGTAGATTCTGTCAAGTTGATGGATGTTTTCATGGTTTAAATTAAGTGTCAAAAGTCGGCGGCTAAATTTAAAACAGTTAGAGAAAAAATGTTTGTATCATATATCAATATATTTATCCTGTCTAAAGGATACAAACCTAGGTTTTAAGTATAAAATAAGTAATTGTTGAGATATGGCTGAATTTAAACGGCGCTAATATATAAAATCAAAATATATAATATTGTGACAACTAATAAATTCTGTAATAAATTGGGATATATAAAATTTGGTTAAAAAATTAAATTAGGATAAGATATATAAGATAACAAACCATAAGCAAGTTAATTAAGTTCGATATATGTAGTTTGTTAACCCCTAAATTATATTGACTAAGTTACAGAAAAAGATGATTATGTGTTATTTGAATGTGAAAGGGAGAATGTGTGATGGATGGGCATGGAAGTGAGACTGAATTAACGGAGAAAGAAATATTCGAATTAGTAAGAGAGCGTTTTTTAGAGTCCTCTCAATTAGATGATGATATAATAGAAGCTTCAATTAGATTTAATAATGAACTTCATGAAGTATCAGTCAATGAATTGTTTAGGCAGTTTACAATATGAATAATAATGATGAGTCAAACTACGAGATAAAATTATTTACCCAAATTCTAGAAGATATTGGAGCTTCAAAACAAGCTGCATATGTCGAAGATTATTTAAATTATTTAGGAGCAAAATCATATATAATAGAGAAAAAATATGTTGATAAAGACTTTATAATCGATTTTTCAAATTTTTATTCTCGGTCTTTTGACATAGACCTCAAAGTCACAAAAAGAATCCATATTTTTAAAGAAGAGATTTCAATTGATAGATTTAACTCTTTAATCGAGAATTATACGGAAACCGAATTCAATGAGTTTAAGAAATCGTATCTTGGGTTTGTAATAGTAAGACCAATTACAGACTTTAAAGGAAATCCATGTTTAGGACGCACTTTGATAGAAACGTATCCACGTGAACCTTCTGGGGAAAATGTAGAAGAATATCGTTTTTATCTTACTCAAAATTATAATGTCTCGTTATTTGGCTTACCTCTATCAATTGAAACGCTTCCATTCTTACCGCAGGATACGGCAGTTGGTGCATGCGCCACGTCTGCATGCTGGGTATCGTTGCATCCCTTACATGCATTATTTGGAATACAAAAACGTTCTCCATACGAAATAACAGAATTAGCTGTTACTTTCCCTAACTTAGGCAGGAATTTTCCATCAACTGGTTTGTCTGTGCTCCAAATGAAAGGTCAATTCAATTCGCTCGGCATCGAAACTGAGTTTATTACAATTAAAAAAATAAAAGATAGTTGTCCTTTGTACAATAAAAATGATGATGTAATTGCGGATGCCGTAAAAGCCTACAATCACGCAGGTTTGCCTATAATAGCAACCTTAAAAATAGGACCTAAACAAATAGAAAGTAACACTGAATTAGGAGCTAGTAATCAAGTCAAAAATAACAGACAACCAGAGTATCATGCAGTGGTTATAAGTGGGTATCGTTATAATAATAATGGTAAGGTTATAGAGATTTATATACATGATGACCAAGTAGGCCCATTTCACAAAGTAAAACCGGATAATAATTTTTCTAAATGGATAAACAAATGGACTGTAGAAGGACAACACGAATTTGTTGAAGTTGATAAATTAGTGGTTCCAATTTACCCAAAAATGAGATTGAATTTTGGTCTTATATATCCACAGTATATAAAAATAAAACGCGCTATAGAAGAAACAAACGTGTTGTTCCATACAAATGCCGATGTAGGTCTATTTTTAACAAGTCTAAATAGTTATAGAACATATTTATTGAACTATAATTTTTATAATAAACTGGAAATTTTACAAACCCCAATGCCTCGTTTTTTGTGGATAATTAGACAGAGAACAAATTCTCAGTTGTCTAGCGACATACTATTTGACGCAACGGCAGTATATCCAAAAGAAATTTGTCGAATTATGTATGATATCAATCAAAAAGAAATCGTATCACATGTTGAAATTTCACACTGAGTTTATTGAATAATAAAAACTGAAAATTAGCTAGTTTTTACTTTTACACTTGGCATTGTGAACCAGCGTAATCCTTTTATTCTCACATTTTAATTCAATCCCACAAGCTTCCACAGTCGTTTTACCTTCTAGTCCTTCATATTTTATATTTTTAGGGTCCTTCTAAATAAGGGGGTAAACTGAAGGTTTATATTGCTTATTTTAGGTAATAGGCATAGAACCAGAGTTTCCGCAACAAAAGTACATCCTTAAAATTCGATTTTTAATAAAAAAGTCAATATTAAGCTTTAAAATCGATAACTGAGGTAAATTATAGCTTTGTTCTTTTATAAGTTAAAGTTCTTTGCAATTATGACTCCTGAACTCGTTTTCCATTATACTAAGTTCGGTGTTAAAAATAAGATACATTAGAGCCTTAAGGTTAGAATTAAGGATAAATGACCCGTTTAATAAGAAATAAATCATTATTAATCTGTACTTTAATCGGGGAAACACTACCACTATACTCAATATACTAAATAAGGCTAATTAGCCCTTAAAAAATTGGTGATTTTTTGAGGGCCCTATATATTTTAGATTCCTGCTTTATTCGTCCTCTGCACTCAACTTCTTATCCTTCTCTTGTGTGAATCTTATTCACCCTCAAACAAAACCCTATAATCCCTCAAAATCCATTAATTCCTGCTTTTTCTCCTATATTCTCGAATGTGGGAATGAATATTAATAGCGTGGATATTTGTTAACATGACCTTTGATTTTGTCCATGTTTTTCTTAGAGGATGAGTAACTAAACTCGCATACGGATAAACGCTATTATTTAGTTTTACCTTTAATTTGTCCAGGTTTTTTGTCTCGATTCATTCAGCAGGAAAGAATAAAAAATCACATAAGGAAAAGATAGACAGATACCTTATTTTGTTTCACTTCTGTTTCTCGTACAGGGCGTTTTTGTCTCGAGATGTCGCGTTATCCACTTTCAAAATGTGCATGTTATGACGTGAAAAAATTGTTTCGCTTCTTTAGACCGTTGAGTATAAGAAAATCATAATCTGTAAACCTTGCAGGCTCTTCTATAACCTTAATTTTGTTTCTAATTGTTTCGCTATATTTTCGTTATGGTGGAATAAAGAGCTTTTATTATAATGTGAAAATCGTTGCATTATATTGCATAATGAGTTTAGACAGTTTAAGCATACAAACCATAAGCGGCAGACCTGATGTGTTCTTTTATAACTTTAATTCTGTATCGAAATGTTACGTTATCGTTTAATAACTAGCTTTTATAATATTGAGAACATATTAACTTATATGGAATTGATATACCCTGAAATAGATAAATTATTGCAGGATTTAGTAAAATGGCAGGAAGATCAGGATATGGACCTTATCCGGATCCTGATGGAATGGTAGGCAGAACAGGACGCGCTTTTATATCTATTTTTTGAACGGCTTGCAGCTGAAGATACGAAGCTTTTAGATTGCTTATTTAGAGTTCTGGGAGTATTAAAAAGGGATCAATCGAGAGTTTTGCAAGTATCTAAACGGTTAAATTTATACATGGGATTAATATTCAGTGAAAATATGCACTATATGTATATGCACAAAAAAGAGCAAAAATCAAAAGCGGGATACACTAAAAGTGTAATGAAAATAAAACTTCATGCGTCTTCGGTTAAGTGAGGAATCATGATAAATTGATCTATTTCTGTAATATTTCTCAAAAGCATATATTGATGTGAAGTTGGAACAGAGCATCGATTTTAGTTTTGATGTTCGAAACTTGGGACTAATTTTTGCTCTAAAATCGATAACGTACAGACAAGAAAATTCATTAACCGATGACCAATGAATAAAACTTTAATTTAATCATGTTTACCCTCTAATGTGTTTACCCTATCATATGTTTATTCAGGTTATGTTTACTCTTCTGTGCTTCCTGTTATTGAATTAACTTTTCTGGAAGCCTGTAAAACATGAAGTTTTCTGCATTTTCATAAAAAAACTTCAAATTAAATTTACCCTTACATTGTCTTTTTGTAATGCCTTCGAATATCGAATTTTCACTTAAAATGAATCAAAATATGTTACATTTTTGTTAAATCGAAATATCAAATTAAATTAACCCCCACATTGATTTATTGAATAATGTCTATTCTTATCAATTTCATTCAAAAAAATACCTCTAAAACGTTGGGTTTTGTTGGGTTTTATCAAAAATCTTCAAAGAAAAATAAAAATATTTACAGGCATAATTATACCCTATGGAAAATTTTAAATGGACTCCACTTAAGTACAGGGCGGCTTTTCTCCTGGCTACAGAGCTTAAGAAATACTATGAAATAGCTGATATGCTGGGGGTTACGGTTCAAACTCTCTGGAATTGGCGACAAAATAAGGAGTTTTCCAGGGAAGTAAAACGAATTTCAGACGCAGAAACAAGGGCATGGTTAAAGAGCAGAGCTAGATTTTAATCTAAAAACTTAAAAATTCTGAAATTCCGGTTTTAGCTGAATCTTTTAAGGATTAACTACATTTTTTAAACAGCTTCTATTAGTATCGTTTTTGTGTGTGAAATTGTACTAAAAAATTAACCTTTTTAACCTTTTATTCATATAGAATATGGGAATAACTTTATTAACTTATAAAACGTTTTCTAAAGAAAACATGTCAGATAAGAGACAACCCTTTATAAAGAGAAATTATGAAAACCACTAACAGCAAACCCGAAATCTCTATATATTTCTCAAAACGTGAAAGCCTGTTAAGTTCCAATTCTGAAATCATTAAGCAGCTTCAGGAAAGGCTAAAAGCTAAACGCTTTAGACCTCAGGAAGGAGATAGTACAAAACTTGCATATATGAGGGTATATCTCCAGGCTATTCAGGTTCAAAACTCAATCCTGAAAGACACAGAACTTGACGAAATCAAAAACGAAATAGAAGAACTCAAAGAGGCTTTGAAATCTCAATCCAAAAAATAAGGCATGAATTAAAAGAACTTGCCGGTGAGGTACTTAAATATGACGCTGCAGCAGATTAAAAGGGAAATACAGGAGCTCAGGAAAGTCATAATACCACAAAATAGACACAGCGAAAATTTATCACCTACTCCTGAACTCTTGCGCTGTTCTAAAGAGTTTGAGATGGCCAAGGCACGAGCCAGGCAGCGGTTAATAGATAATGGAACATCGGATCGTGAATTAAGAGAACTTCAAAGAATGGGCTTTGTTTGTGATCCTGGAGTAATACAGGCGAACCACAACTTATTAAGGGTTGTATGGAACGTAAAGAACCCGGATAAACCACAAATAGCGATTGATTACCTTTTTAATTGTCCTGCAGAAGTGGAGAACTATAAAAGAGTTTATGATAAGCTGAATGAGTTCTCTGACATGGCCAGGACTCCGGAAGTCATAGACGCGGAATATGAATTACTTCGAGAAATGGAAAGCGCGGGGATATGGGGTTATAGTGTCTATCCAACAATTTAAAAGAGAACTTGAAAGTCTGAAACAAAGGATAAACTCTCATAATTCACAGGTTGAATGTCATTTATCAAGCGCAAAGGAAGAAGTTAAAAGAGATATTGCCAGGATAAGTGGACGGATCCGTGAGAGTGGGGAAGTTTACGCACTCAATGAAGTTGACAAGGAAGCGCTATTAAATACTATTTTAGAAAGCTGTAATGACAGAGTTAAGAATCCATATTTCAAGCGCTGGGTTGGGAGTTTTTGAATGTCACTTTTACAATTAAGAAAGGAACTAAAAGAGCTTAAGAATTCAATTATTACGCAGTATGAGCCACAACATAAAATATTCATTTTCTGGGAAAATGGCCTTACTGATACCGGGGAAACCGAAGAGAACCTTAAGGCCTATACTGTCTCACATCCTCATACTCATGTGTTAAAACTCATTCGTAAAACCTGCAAGAAGGTATAGAATGACTGTTTTTCGACTTAAAAAGGAAATAAAAGAACTTAAAGAAGCAGCTTCTAAAAAACCTAATCCATGGCCGCGGAAAAGATCAAAAGAAGAGATAGAGGCTTTAATGAAAAAGTACAGGGCTGCAGGACTTTTCGACGGGGAAGAAAACTAAACACCTTGTCATCTTTAATGCATTAAAAATAAAGCTGTATAATACCTTTAAATCGTTTAATTCGCTCTATTTTTCTGTATATATTAAAAATAAATGTGTATAATATAGCCTGCATAATCCTTACACATTAATCCTTCTAATGTTTAACTTGTTTTCCTTATGAGGCTAATATCTTGTGCTGATAGCTGCAGGCCTATTCCAATCCGAAGGAATACAGGATAAAGGAGTAATCAAATAACTATAGGATGTAATGAATTTACAGCCCTAGATTAAAACTAACGTTCTATAAAATTGAACAAAAAGAACAATTTAAAATATAATAGTTTCCCTAACAAGTAAAAGGACGTGAAAATATGAAAAAGCTTATTATCCTAATCTTGATACTCGCTTTACTTGTTAGTGGCTGTGCAGAAAAAGAAACTAAATACGTCAATTCAGAAAACTCCGAAAAATATATTGTTTTTTCAAACGATGAGAAACACACTGCCTTCTATCACTCTGGAGGAACGGAAAACGCAAAGGGAACTTGGACAGAGACAGAAGATGAATACACTTTTTGGATAGATGATGATAACGGCGGGAATGTAATTTTTAAGAAGTTGAAAGATGGTAACATTGGATTGGTTTACGATAATGAAGGAAATTATGCAGTCTATAAGAAGGTGTAATTGTAGACTAATCTCAATAAAGTTGAGATTCAATATATTACCAAAATTTCCATTATGGTCTTTTACTTCCAGGCACTTCAATTGACTTTTTATATGTCTTTTTTGTTATCCTGACTGCAGGCCTGGAAGCTCTTAATATGTAACGTTGTCTTGTTTCTGGCTCTTGGCTTAACAATTACGGGCTATTTAGGTTTTGATCGATGACGCTCTTAAAAGCCTCTCTAAAGGGCTTAGAATAAGAGGCTATTACAACCACAAAAAAGAGAGAAAAAGGTAGTGAGAAAAATTAGTTTTCTTCAGGGATGTGTATAATTACTGTAAGTTCTTGGCCTTCTAATCCCTTTCCCACAGAAGACAGTCGCCCATTATTCCCAAAAACGCCAGTGAATACACGATCATCAGGCGTTACCATAAGATTATTTCGTTCTCTGTGACCTACAATTATTGTAACTTCTTTTTTTGCATACGCTATTTTTGCCGGGGTTGGATATCCTCTACTATCAACTTTGAAATACTCTACTTCATCTTTTCTATTGGGAATTAGTACCATATTGCATAGAATTTTCATGGGTACGGTATTGGATGGTCTGTTAGGTTCTCCGGTCATATTGATCTCTTACAACCTAAACTATATATTCTTTATGCAGTAAAGAGGTTCTTAGTCCTCTACTTCCCACAGCAGGCACCATTCAACGTATTTAGTGCCACAATTGCCGACATGGCTACGAAAACACATTCATCTTTCCATATTAACAAGATACGAGTCTATTAGCTCGTTGTGATGTTCTGAAAAAGGGGTATTTAAATCACCCCATGAACCTTTAGAACATGCTGCTTAAATTTCCAATCTCCAACCAGCTTATTTGCTTCTTCATTTGTCAGATTGAACTTCTCGATAAAAAGAAATGCTTCATCTACATTTGTTGCTTTGTCGAGTGCGGCCTTAATTTTCTGATACTTGCTCATTCTTCCTTTTCTGCTGATTACCATTTGTTTTCTCTCCTACATCTTTCTAGTTTCTGTTTTTCTTATACAACATATAATTATTGCTTAAAGTATATAAACTTTATTACATAAGAAGTTATTGGACTTGAATTCATTTATGTACCCGATTAGCCTTATTAAGAAGATCAATGAAACGTAATTATTCCCTCATATCTGAGTAAAGTTTATATACTTTAAGCAATAATGGTATATTGTAGTAAGGGCAAAGTGCCCTATGAAACTAAAAGGAGCATAACAAAGATGAACACACAAAGCTTTAAAATCGGAATGGCTGTCAGATACGAAAACCAGAAGTGGAAGGGTACTGTTGTTGGAATCAGGGAAGAAGAAATAGAGGTTATTTTTGAAGGGGATGGAGCACTCGAATTCATAGACCCGATGTATCTGAGGCCTTTCTAATCAGGCCTTTTGATTCTTTTCATGTTGTGCTCGGGAGAAGGTGAATGAAAATGAGAAGAACAATATACGAAATGATTTTCGCAAGACTTCAGCAGATGGGAATTATCGACGAATCCGGGGAAATGCAATCTGATTATATGAAGTTTGTAAGCTCTGGTTTAATGCCTTTAAACGTGGATAAGCTCGCATCTAATACAATCGCGTTGGCACACAACGGAAAACAAAACGGGGATGTAATGGCGGACCCTGACATGGAAGTAAGGATTTATCAAGAATTGAGAATGGCTGAAGCTCTCACATTTAGAAATGATTACATGGGAATTTATCAAGTGGTTTATCCTGAACCTGGAAAATACTATCCTAAATTGAAAAAAGAGCTTAATGACTTTCTTAGTGATTGGCTCAATAATATCATCAATCAAAGTTATGTGCTGGCAGAGAAGGAGGGAGAATAATTCCCGGTTCCTTTTTTGATTTTAAAGAATACCAGGGCACTGCCGGTAACCGCATATATAGAGGTAGAAGCTATCCATTTTTTGCATGCCCTTTGGCTGGCTGACTTCAGTAATTGTTCTGTTAATAGTCGTTAGTTAATTAATACAAAATTTTATATGTTGTTTTTAAACTATTCTTAATAGTAATTCGCTCGATATTTATCTGAATGAGGATAAGCAATGATTAACACTAGCTACAAACAACAAATAAAAGAAAAAAGTAGAGAAGCGATATGGAATCATGCGATTGATTCTTTAACTTTAAACCAAAATAATTCAAAAATTCTGAATGCAAAATATATACAAAGACTTTGGGATTATTCTTTTGAAGAATATCTTTTAAAATATAAATTTATCGAAAAAGCGAATGCTGATGAATCTGTATTGGACTCTTGGATTAATTTTTCTAATAAGACATATGGCAATAAAGAACCATCCGACTTGAAAATTGCTTATTTTTGTGGACCAGAACCTGAAAACGATCTTAAGCTGATGCTATCAAAAGGAATTCTTATAGAAAATGTTTGGGCATTTGAAAATGATAAAGAAACATATCATAATGCTTTAGAAAATGCAAAAGATAGATATGAACAATTAAAAATTTACAATGGGTCAATCGAATCCTTTTTAGAAATATATCCACTATCTTTTGATATAATTTATTTAGATTTCACGTCATCACTTTTAAGTAAAAAAACATTCAAAACAATACATACTATTTTTGATAAACAAGCTCTCAGTGAAATCGGAATTCTTATTATTAATTCAACTCTACCAGAGCATTCAGAAAAAAATGTTGATTTCTTAACAAAATATTTTTTGCCACATACTTTCATTGAAGAAGAAGTATTTGGAGAAGATTTAGAATTTGCAGGCGATATAGGTATTCGGTTCATTAAGATGGATAAATTTAAACAATTAGTTGATAATAATTTTGAAGAGGCATATTCAGCCTTTGCATCTCAATATCCTTTGTTATACAGCAATATTGTTCAACCTATTTTCAGAATATTAAAGATAAATTCTGCTAGAAAGAGATTCTTTAACATAAATGAAGACGGAGACTACAGACAAATTTTAAAAACTGATGTCTCTAGAATGGAAAATATAAAGATTGTATGTGAAAATCTATTTGAAGAGAGAATTGAAAATTTTATAGGAAGCGACTTTTTTTTATCTCCTGAAAAATATCCTATGTATCATTTTATACGTGAGTTAAAAGATATTAATTCGAATTGGTTCAATCATTATACCGACAAAGAAAATGAAATCTCTAGATTTGATGCTATTAAGTTTAGAGGTTTATTATTAACTTCATATGAAGGATATGTGAGTGTATTGTCTGAAACATTAAAAGAAGCTATACCTAAAATTTATAAAGAAATTCCTGATAAAAATGGAGGAATTTTTTGTGATGTCCCAATGTTTTATTTGTGGTTAGAACTGGCATTAAATCAGCTTGGATACCCTTACCACAGTAATGTGAAGAATCATAAAAGACACAAATATATCGCTAAAGAAAGAAAAATGTTTGTTGATATATTTACATTTGATAGATGTCGAGCTTTGTATGATTGGCTACCTATGATTGAATTTTATGCAAATAATCTTATGTCAATAGAAAAACAAATAATAGTGAGAAGTTGCATTGATGCGATAAGAAAAGAATCCACTTATATGATTGATAATTTATATATTGGTTCAAATCTAATTGGTTTGGGAGAAAAAAGCTGGGTTAATTTTGCTATACTTGAAGAGAGAGAAGATTTCTACTCTGAAGAAATTGTATAAGCTAATTTATCTTTTATACAAACCCATTTTATTCGTGTTGCAAAGGTACCGAACTTAACGTGGTTGTAATAAATTATACGTTATTCTTGTTATCCGTAAACATTAAGCTCATCGTTATCTGCCATCAAATGGATATATGTCAAGGCCGGTGAATAATTCCTCATTTTAGCCGGATTAAAATTCCCCAATTTCCAATCCTTGAGAAAAGCTCGAGGATCCTAAATAATGCTGAAAACGGAGGAATGGCTATTGATACGAGATTTGTATTCACAAGGCTTTAGCATCAGTGAAATCGCCAAACAAACAGGCTTTGACAGGAAAACTGTGAGGAAATATCTCCGACTGAAAACCTTGCCCGAACCCCAGAAACGTTCTGGAAGAAAGAGCAAGCTTGATCCTTTCAAACCTTACATACAAGAAAAACTCAAAGAAGGTCCCTATACTGCTGCTCGCCTCTATCGGGAAATCAAAGAAATGGGTTTTGATGGAGGAAAAACCATAGTCAAGGACTTCGTACAAAAAGTCCGACCTGAGCAGGGAATCCCTGCCGTACTCCGCTATGAAACAAAACCAGGTGTCCAGGCTCAGGTTGACTGGGGAGAGTTAGGAACAGTTGAGGTTGATGGAAAGGTAAAGAAACTCTTTTGTTTCAACATGATTCTTGGATATTCCAGAATGAGATATGTTGAATTTACACTGAGCATAGACACTCCAACTCTTATCCAGTGTCATCTGAATGCTTTTGAGTACTTTGGAGGATTTACACAGGAGATTCTATACGATAACATGAAACAGGTTGTTATCAAAAGAGCATTAAAATCATCAGATTCTGAATGGAACTCACAGTTTGAGGATTTCTTTAAATGCTTTGGTTTTGTTCCCCGGTTATGCAGGCCTTACAGGCCTCAAACAAAAGGCAAAATTGAAAATATGGTAGGGTATGTCAAAAGGGATTTCTTCCTTGGAAGAAGGTTTACATCTCTCGAAGACCTGAACGGCCAAGTTAACAGGTGGTTAGAAAGGGTAAATTCAACTGTCCACGGAACAACCTATCAAATCCCTCTTGAACGCTTTAAGGAGGAGAACCTGAGCCCTCTGGATCAGGTTCCTCCTTACAAAGTTGTCCATAAGGAGACCAGAAAGGTCTCCAGAGACTGTTATATTTCGTTCCTTGGAAATAAGTATTCTGTTCCTTACAGGTTTGCAGGAAGAACTGCAGAACTTCGAATATTTGAAGGAAAATTAGAGATTTATGTTGATCATGAGAAAGTCTGTGAACATGAAATCCTTCCTGGTAACTGTAGAGTTTCAAGGAAAAAGGAACATTTCCAGGGTCTACTGAGTGAGATTCTTAAAGAGAACTCAAAATGCAAAAAAGGCTCACAGATTCCGTTGAAGTTCTCAGATCCCGAAGTTGAAAAAAGGTCTCTTGATGTCTATGAAACATTCAGTGAAGGTGGTTTTGAATGAACAACTTCAGCTATGAGAGACTTCACAGTAACCTGCGGTACCTGAAGCTGAATACTATTGAAGAGCTCTTTGACAACTACCTTGAAATTGCTGCAAGAGACAGCAAGACAACAATGGAAGTCCTTGATTATCTGTTTGAACAGGAAAAGAAACGCAGAGAAGCTGCTGCAATTGAGAGAAGGATGAAGATTGCAGCTTTTCCTGTGAAAAAGACGCTTGACGAATTCGATTTTGAGTTTCAGTTATCTATTGATAAAAAAGTCATAGAAGACCTTGCAACCTTGAGATTTGTTCATAATGCAGAAAACGTTGTTTTGCTCGGTCCTCCTGGCGTTGGAAAGTCGCATCTTGCAATTGCTCTTGGAATTGAAGCGGTAAAAGCAGGAATTTCGGTTTACTTTACCAATACAGGAAACCTTATTGAAAGGTTGAAATTAGCAAATACAGAAGGAACACTTGAAAAGAAACTCAGGGACTTGATGAAATATAAAGTGCTGATAGTTGATGAAATAGGATATCTCCCATTTGACGAAGAAGGAGCTCACTGCTTATTTCAGCTAATCTCCAGACGTTATGAAAAGTGTTCAACGATCCTGACATCAAACAAGTCATATGGAGAATGGGGAGAGATATTCCAGGATCAAGTAATAGCGGCTGCTGTGCTGGATCGCATACTCCATCATTCTACTACGATTAACATAAAAGGAGAGAGTTACAGGCTAAAGGAAAGGAAAAAACAGGGAATAAAAATGGGAAATATGTATCAGTGATTTTAGAGTAAACTTTTAAAAAATTGAGTAAAATTTATATCAGCATATGAGGAAATTTATACCGGCTAATGTGAGGAAAAGTAAACCGGCCTTGACAATATACTTTTTTTAAGATGATATTATTTTTCTTTAACAAAAGAAAAATTATATTTTGCACAGACAGTACTTTACAATGAGCCTATCCCAAAACTCAAAATTTGCTTTTTTGGATCTCTTAATTTAAGTGATTAATCGAGACTCTTATTAAGAAAGCAACCCCGAACAATTATGATAATTGAGATTAAAAATAAGTTTTGGGATGAGCTCAATAGTTAATTTTAAATGGTGCATTTTTTTCTGAGTTATCTATAACCTATCCATTTAATACGGGAGTTTTTAGGGTTTATTCTCAAGAAACAAGGCAAAAAATCCCTCAGATTTTTATATTGATTGGAAGAGAATAGAATTTTCTAAGGGGACTTCGCATTACATGAAACAGAACGCCAAACAAGATAAGCCTTTTACTCTTATGCTCATGTAAGAGAACGCTTGGAACAATGGGAGAAACTTGTTGCAACTACCTAATTTTGGAGGAGACGTTATGTTTCCTTTGTCGTTTGTCATAGGGAAACAGGAGACAATTCAAGAGACACGGGAGACAAACTCAGGAGACATGAACGACAGACATGGAGACATAAAAGACAATTATAAAATACAAGGTTAAATCTTCTTAGAAAACAAAGACGACAATTGAAAGATACGTAAAATATATACCTATTTAATATAATTTTTAATGTCGATGGTTTTAAAATGAAGTATAAATCTTACATTATATTTAATAATGCGATATGATACTATTGTGATTTTCTACTAATTGATTCACAACTTTCAACCAATAAAAATATAGAGGCAAAAATGACCCAAGAAGATATCATTCAAACTATACTTAAAGATAGCAATTATAATCTTTCTCTTTTTACAGCCGATGAAATAGATTCTTTGAGAGAAAGAATATTCATAAAACAAGTCAGAGACAAAGAAACTACTTTTGTATCCTGCATTGTTAGAGAGAAAGATATTCAACTCAAACCCGAAGAGATTGTCCGCCAGCTCTTTGCTATGCGTCTCATTAATGAATACGGGTATCCAAAAAGCCGAATGGAATTTGAATATGCGGTTAATTTTGGACGAGAAAAGAAAAATACTGACATTGTTATTTTTGATAAAGACCGACCTGAGACATCTTACATAATTGTTGAACTTAAAAAACCAAAACTAAAAGACGGAAAAAACCAGCTTCGTTCTTATTGTAATGCAACCGGGGCGCCGATAGGTGTTTGGACTAATGGAGGACAGATCTCCTATTACCATCGAAAAGATCCAAACTATTTTGAAGATATAACTGATATTCCAAAGGCCAATCAGGAATTAGAAGATATTCTCAGTGAGCGATTTACGCTAAAAGACCTTGTTATTAAAGATAAAATTTCAAATGAGCGCAAATCATTAAAAGATATCATTTTAGAAATGGAAGATGAAGTGCTGGCAAATGCCGGTGTAGATGTTTTCGAGGAAGTCTTTAAACTGATATTTACCAAACTTTATGATGAGATATTAAGTAAGAGAGACAAAGAACGAATCGAAGATTTTCTTGAAGATGAAATGAGTGATGATGAAAGGGGAGATTATGACAAGCTTAAAGAAACTCTCTCTGAAATAAACGATAAAAAATTCCGAGTTATGGAATTTCGTAATACAGGTCAAACAGAAACAAATCTTTATCTAAAAATTCAATCACTTTTTGATGATGCCAAAAAAAAATGGCCGGGAGTATTTCCAGAGGGTGCTAGATTTGATTTAAGCCCGAGTCATTTATCTATATGTGTTTCTAGCTTACAGGACGTTAAACTTTTTAACTCAAATCTGTTAGTGATTGATGAAGCTTTTGAGTATTTAGTCAATAAAAGTGCAAAAGGTGAAAAGGGACAGTATTTCACTCCACGCCATGTCATTGATATGTGTGTAAAGATGCTTAACCCTATTAGAGGCGAATACATGATAGATACTGCCGCCGGTAGTTGTGGTTTTCCGGTTCATACCATTTTCCATATTACAGGGCACCTTTTTACAAATGCTGAAATCTCAGAAGAAGACAAAGATGATGTACTAAAAATTTTTGGTATTGATTTTGATGAAAAGACCGTTAGAGTTGCCAGAACTTTAAATCTTATTGCAGGAGATGGCGAAACCAACGTATTACATCTAAATTCCCTCGATTACGAACGTTGGAAAGATAAAGAAAAGGATATTAAATGGGTGAATACTTATGGCAAAGGATACGACAGATTAGAACGTTTGGCAAAAAACCCAACTGATAAGAAACAATTCCAGTTTGATCTCTTAATGGCCAATCCACCTTTTGCTGGAGATATCAAAGAATCCCGCATTATTCACAAATATGAACTGGGATTTAATTTGAGAGGTAAGGCACAAAGCAAGGTCGGCCGTGATATCCTCTTTATAGAACGTAATATGGATTTCCTTAAACCTGGTGGGCGTATGGCAATTGTGTTACCTCAAGGACGGTTCAATAATACGTCTGATAAGTACATAAGGGATTTCATAGCTGAGCATGGCCGAATACTGGCCGTAGTAGGTCTCCATCAGAATACTTTTAAGCCTCATACAGGTACTAAAACAAGTGTTCTATTTATACAAAAATGGGATGAGATACTCTGCCCAAAGAAAGATGATTACCCCATTTTTTTTGCCGTGTCTGAGAAGGGTGGCAAGGATAATTCCGGAGATTATGAATTCGTCAAAAATGAGAACGGCCAACTGAAATTAGATAAAAATGGTCATTTAATCGTTGAACATGATTTACACAATCATGGTGGAGAGTTGCCCGACGGCATTGCAGAAGCATTTATAGACTTTGCCAGAAAAGAAAATTTCTCTTTTTGGAAGGAGAACTGAGAATGAAGTACTCAATTATTCAAAAACAAACAGAAATTGAAAAACAGTATATGAGGCTTGATCCAGAGTTTTATCATCCTTCACACTTGCATCTTGAAAAATTGTTAACTAAAAGGGAATACTCTTTGCTCGGAGATCTCTGCAATTTATTTGATGGACCATTTGGATCAACCTTGTTGGCTGACTCTTATTCTTCATATGGTGTCCCAGCTTTAAGAATGCAAAATATCACATATAGAGGTCTATTGAATATAAGTAATGTTGAGTATATCTCAGATGATGATGCAGATAATCTAAAAAAACATATTGCATATCCGGGAGAAGTTGTTGTAACTAAAATTGGATTTTTAGGCTATTCTACAGTCCTTCCTAAAGACTTCGAACGATATTTTTTTAGACGTGAAATCACAAGAATAAAGATAAAAAATAAGAAAGCACTGAATCCATATTATTTAGCGACATTTTTTAACACCAAGTACGGTAGACAACAGGCCCTTAGATTCAGTAGTGGGACAACAAGAGATCGAATTTTGCTGATCAATCAAAGACAAATGATCATCCCCCTTTTTTCGTCTGAATTCCAGACTCAAATCCAAGATATTTGTAAATCCGCTTATTCAAAAATTGGATCATCAAAGCAGAAATATATTGACGCTCAAAATCTTCTCTTAGAAGAACTTAATCTTTCAGATTGGAAACCTGAGCATCGATTGAGCTTTGTCAAAAACTATTCAGACATTCAACAAACTGATCGTTTAGACGCAGAATACTTCCAACCTAAATATGATGAGATTGTTACAGCAATTAAAAATTATTCGAGTGGATGGGATACATTAGGCAATCTAGTTTTTGTAAAAAAATGTATTGAAGTCGGAAGTGACGAATATTCAAATGAAGGTATTCCATTTATTAGAGTAAGTAATCTCTCACCCTTTGAAATTACGGAAGAAAAATACATCTCTGAAAAGTTGTACTCTGAATTAGCCCCCGATGAGCAAACGGGAATTTCTTTTATAAAATCAAAATGTAACCAGCCCAAAAAGGGTGAAATACTTTTTAGTAAGGATGCAACCCCCGGTTTAGCCTATTTCTTGAGTGAAGAACCTCAGAGAATGATACCTTCTAGTGGGATATTACGACTTAAACAGAAAAACAGACGAGTCAATCCAGATTATTTAGCACTTGTGCTTAACTCTATCATTGTTAAAGAGCAAATAAATAGAGATGTAGGAGGGTCTGTCATTATTCATTGGAGACCCGATCAAGTAAAAGAAGCTTTAATACCTATTCTTGATGATGGCAAGCAAAATATAATTCAAAAAGAAGTAGCTGAATCCTTTAATTTACGAAAAGAATCTATATATCTACTGGAATGTGCAAAAAAAGCTGTTGAACTCGCAATTAAGGAGGATGAAAATTCAGCAACAATTTGGCTAAAAAATGAGAGGTCTGCTACAGAGGTGAGACATTGATAAGAATAAACCATAAGGCAAAGGAAACTGAAGCATCTCTCACCAAATTTGATTCTCAAATTGTAGTTGAAGTTAAGATTTAGGAAAGAAGGTAGAAATTATGGCTTATATTCATGATTTAATTGACCTCATCAAAAATGCAAATGATATCTACCTCGTTAGTCCTAGCAATAATGTAAGATCAGCTTACATTCAAATAGATGATTTGTGCGAACTAACAATGAAGAGTTGGTTGCAGAGTAATACGAAATATAACCACAAATCTTGCATTGAAGATTTGGAAAAACTTGGGCTTCTGAAAAACCCTACACATACAAATAGTTTTCAGAAATTTATAAGAAATGAAGTTGACCAAACCCAACTTGAGAATAGTCTTGGTATTGGTAGGGATGAAAGCAAAAAAAAACAGTTGGACGGCGTATTATCCAAGTATAGATCTTTTTTTACCTGGTCACCAGAATACAGTGCAGGGCAGTTTAAATCATTTTATAATATTGTTGATGAAATCAAAGCGAGAAAACCTTTTGAGCAAAATAACGAATTATATCATATTCTAAAAAACATTCTTGATAGAAGAACACATCGTAATAACTTTTTTCATAATCAAGATCAAATGGGGCTAACAGTTGACCAAAATAAATGTTTAGATGCTTTTTTAGATCTCTATGCCCTTAATTCATTGCTATTTGAAGATGAATTTGAACAAACAATAGAAGGGGACTATGTTTTTTTAGCTCAAATGGCAGTAATTAACCTAAAAAGAATAAGTTCTGAAATGGAATATGCCAATAGACTGTATCAAGATTTTCTCATAAATTATGGAAGTATCAAACTTGATCCAAATACCCTGGGCCATGAATTTTGTCTAATCTACCAAGATTCTTATACATTTCTAGATAAGCTGAAAGATAAATTCAATACTGAAAAAATTGCTCAGCAAAATGAAATTGATCGGATTAATGACCTTAAAAAAAAGAATAAACACCACATAGCTTGTATAAAACAAGCTGGGAAGCAAATCGAAAGGATAGAACGACTAATTGATCGATGTTTTGTTCAATAAGTAATAGTTTTTATCTTAAATCACCAAACACAGATTTACATACCGAGACTGTACTAATTTATTCATGTTTTATATCGACAATAAACCAATGTTCTTGTGGCACTTTATAAACTTTTGAGTATCTATTTTTCAGGATACCTATTACCCAAAGAAAGAGTGCGAGAGGTGCGATTCAAAAGCACGAACTCCTACGAGATCAGACCCTGAATCTGGCGCCTTTGACCTGGCTGGGCAACTCTCACATGTTGGTTTGTTTACTGTCTGATAAAATATAGTCCTATATGTTAAACTCTGAATCCAGCATCTTTGACATTACTTCTTGAAGCAACTACGCATTCTGATAGAAGAATTTGGTCTAAAATTTTCATTTGAATTACTCTAAATAACTCCTTAACTGCAGCTAAAATATCAAGGAATCTGACAAGAAACTTTAGCCGTTTTTCAGCCCATTTAGTATTCTTTGACAAACTAATAACATACAACTGCGTCCATAAATTTGGACGTTTGAGGCACTCAATTTTAGTTTCTTATGAGTTCTGAGGCACGAAACTAATTCCATTGTATTATTCCATTGTATTATAATAACAGCAGCAATTCTTCGTAGCTTTTCAGAACCCAAGAATACAATTTTCATATTTTGATTATTTCAAGACTCTGTCTAGTATTTCACATTTTGATTAGCCTTGTTCTACATATCTAGGGAGTGATCGTTTTTTGTTTTTCCCTCAGTGTCTATCTCGTAAATTCTAAAGTCAACAAGGAGTATAGCATCATTATATGTCCAATTATATGTCCAGATAACAGTTTCAAGGTTGATGCCATTTACAATCTGATGATGTTTGCCACTCCATTGCCTGTAAACAAGATCTATGTGTTTGGAATAAGGTTTATCGAGAGTGGTATCATCGATAATAAGAAACCCAACTTCTGGAGTGACAAAATCCTTGACCTCTTCCTATAAAGCCTCCGGGCCCAGAGGCTGTCTTAGAAGAAGATGAGTAAAAGAATCATGAGCAGGACTATTCCAGTCTATAAAACTGCACTTAGAAGCTTCAGTTCAGCTAAATACGCGCGGAGAAGTAATGAGAAAGTTGATGTAATCAAGTTCGATACGTTTAGGGGGATTTATTTCATTAACTTAATGATTTTTTGGTTATATCATAGATATTATATTGAAAGAAGTATTTTAATACAATTTACAAAAATGCTTCCACCGCTTAAGTCCTAATACTAAAACGACAAAAATACCATATTATGGTGTTGGCAGAAATTATCGTTTTAGTCATCGCGGTAATTATAGCATTACTGTTGTTCAAATTGTTTGGCAGCTTTATTCGCCTTGCAATCAATGCCATTATTGGTTTAGTAATTCTGTACATAGCAAAATTCCTTGGTTTACAAGTCGCGATATCTATATGGACGATACTTATTTGTGCACTTGGTGGCGTCTTTGGTGCAGTAATTGTGATCATACTTAGCTACTTCCAGATCGCCTTTGTAGGATAAATGAACACTGAAATAATCGAGAACAACACGTGTTTAGCGAGCAAAGCAGATGTCATAGGTTCTTTGTTTGCTTTCCTCGGCTTCTTTATGGCTCTATCGTTCTCAGGCTGGCAACAAGAAACACTACATTAATAGGGAAAAAACTTTTTCACGGCGGCTCTTGGGTTAGTTTTCTCTCTCACATGAAAATCAGTAGAAGGAAGTTTACTGCTGTTTATGCTGTTTCTGCTGTTTTGATTTAAGCGAGCCTCTAAGGCTTGTAATATTTCACTATACTTTTTTATTTGTGATCAAAGACTCTCAGTGTAAATAATTACTTCAGGGTTTGAGGCACACAGAGCAAGAATCTCTTCACGTTTATCAAGGAGAGGAAACTGGTAAGGTATATTTTACAGGGACTGCACAGGATTATCCATAATGGGATTGAGAAGTCATGTCAAGGATTTTGATATTCTTGAGTACTTTTTTTGAGCTCCCAAGCCTCCTGTAGAAAGTGTTTGGAAAGGGACCTTAGAAAATGGGCTGAAGCTGCGGAGTTCAACCTTATTGGCTCTCTGCGAAGACCACGCGAAAGACTATAGAAAGTTGGATAATAAAAGCTGGAATTCTAGAATCTACAGTTTGTAGTCTCCAGGGATATGATTCTTTAAAAAGCATGAGACATTATCAGGATTTCTTGGAAGAGGTTGGAAAAGTGAGAGCTAAGAATTGAGATTTTTTCGCACCACTCTTTGCCGCCATCATTCTAGGCCTTATCCTTACTGCTTTACTGCTTTCCTTTCACAGCTACTGCAAATGCCAAATATGTTAAAATTCCATTCTCCAGCAGAAAAATCTGCTTCATTCGATATCCGATCCACAATTTAAGAAATCATGGAGTCTGTGCAGCCTTTGATGTTTTTGCGCTGGAGGCAAACCAGATGCGCGTGTGGCTCCATATTGGGATCAAATCTGCCTGATTTGTTTTAAATTCAATTCCTGGATCAAACCTGCCTCTTTCAAGGTATGAACAGTTTTATAAATTGTTGCAAGACCGAATACTGGATAGACCTTCTTGACTTCGTTATAAATTCTCTGAACCGCCAGGTAGGCAAGATTGTGGAGAAATAATTGACCGATCGCTATTCTCTGGGGCGTAGTCCTGTATCCTTTTCCGCGGAGAGCTTTGATTATGGATGAGTCTGAGTCCTGAAGGCTATTGGTAGCTCATTATTATTAATAATCAATATTAAATAGAAATCTGTGGTTATAGTAATTGAATATTAATTGGAATAAGTTCTTCAAGGATAGATTAGTAATTATTAAAGGGGTAAATATAGCCAGAATCGGGATCGAAGACCTAAAGTAACGAACTTCCTGGGTTGAAAAGGCAAACTCGACAAGAGGATAACTGTTTGAAATCATAGCTGATGGGCTTGACATGAACTGTATTATGATGAAGCCTATAAGGAGGCTTATGCCGTTCAGATCTTAAAAGATAACAAATTAGACATGGCAAAACAGCATGTGAAAATTTCAAGCTCTTATAACGCGAACTGAAATTAAGCCCTCTAGTAATCGGCACTCAATTCTTCCAAGAGGAGGCAAGATTCTTCCAAGAGGAGGCAAGATCGAAGAGATTGCTACTAGACTAGAGATTTGGTCTTGAATTTTTAATCAATGGTGGGTAACTTTATGACTGACGACAGAAAAAATCCTGTGACGGGCAGAGCAAACAAACAAGAAATCAGTAGAGACATTTCGATCCACGACTGGTGGCCAAACCAGTTGAAGCTCGAAATCCTGCACCAGCACTCTTCCAAGTCCAACCCGATGGGCGAGGACTTCAATTACGCAAAAGAGTTTAAGAGCCTCGACCTGGCGGCTGTGAAAAAAGATCTCGCGGCGCTGATGACCGATTCGCAGGACTGGTGGCCGGCGGATTTCGGCCATTATGGTCCTTTGTTCATTCGCATGGCATGGCACAGCGCCGGCACCTACCGTGCCGGTGACGGCCGCGGCGGGAGTGGGAGATGCCAGCAGCGCTTCGCACCGCTCAACAGTTGGCCGGACAACGTCAACCTGGACAAGGCACGTCGCCTTCTCTGGCCGATCAAGCAGAAGTATGGCCGGAAGATTTCATGGGCCGACCTCATGATTCTTGCAGGCAACGTCGCCATGGAAACGATGGGATTCAAAACGTTCGGTTTCGGAGGCGGTCGCGAGGACGTCTGGGAGCCGGATCAGGACATCTATTGGGGCTCCGAGGACACATGGCTGGGTGGGGATAAACGCTACTCCGGTGACCGAGACCTCGAAAATCCACTCGCCGCCGTGCAGATGGGACTGATCTATGTCAATCCGGAAGGCCCGAACGGCAACCCGGATCCGATCGCGGCGGCCAAGGATATCCGCGAGGTTTTCGCTCGCATGTCCATGAACGACGAAGAGACCGTTGCACTCATCGCTGGGGGTCACGCCTTCGGCAAAACCCACGGTGCTGGTCCTGCATCCCATGTCGGGCCTGAGCCAGAAGCAGCCAGTATCGAAGAACAGGGCCTTGGCTGGAAGAGCAGCTTCGGCACCGGCAAAGGTGGTGACACGATCAGCAGCGGCCTGGAGGTCACCTGGACCAACACGCCAACGAGGTGGAGCAACAACTTCTTCCGGATCCTTTTTAGCTACGAATGGGAATTGACGAAGAGCCCGGCTGGTGCATATCAATGGCAACCAAAAGATGGTGCCGGCGCCGGCACGATTCCGGATGCCCATGACCCTTCCAAGCGCCATGCGCCAACCATGCTGACCACTGACCTTTCCTTGAGGTTCGACCCTGCCTACGAAAAGATTTCAAGACACTTCTACGAGAACCCAGATCAATTAGCGGAAGCATTCGCACGCGCGTGGTTCAAGCTGACGCACCGCGACATGGGTCCACGCGCCCGCTATCTCGGTCCGGAGGTTCCTGCCGAAGAACTCATCTGGCAAGACCCCATCCCCGCGGTCAATCACAAGTTGATCGATGAGAAAGATATTGCCTCCCTCAAGGGCAAGGTCCTTGCCTCTGGGCTGTCGATCTCGCAGCTGGTTTCGACCGCCTGGGCATCGGCGTCCACCTTCCGTGGCTCCGACAAGCGCGGCGGTGCGAACGGTGCACGAATTCGCCTCGCGCCGCAGAAGGATTGGGAAGTCAACCAGCCGGCCGAACTGGCGAAAGTGCTGAAAACTCTCGAAGGTATCCAGAGCGAGTTCAACAGCATGGCTTCTGGTGACAAGAAGGTCTCACTTGCTGACCTGATCGTTCTGGCCGGTTGTGCAGGCGTCGAACAGGCTGCGAAGAATGCTGGTCACGATGTGACGATCCCCTTCTCGCCAGGGCGCATGGATGCCTCTCAGGAACAGACCGATGTAGCCTCTTTCGCATTACTCGAACCGGTCGCGGATGGTTTCCGCAACTACCTCAAGACCCAATGCACCGTATCAGCCGAGGCGTTGCTGGTTGACAAGGCGCAATTGCTGACACTGACCGCACCAGAGATGACAGTGCTCGTTGGCGGCATGCGCGTGCTGAATACCAACTTCGGGCAGACCCAGCACGGTGTTTTTACCCAGAAACCAGAAACGCTAACCAACGACTTTTTCGTGAACCTACTTGACATGGGCACGGAGTGGAAGGCGATATCGGACGCCAAGGACATATTTGAAGGGTGTGATCGCAAGACTGGCGAAGTCAAGTGGACCGGCACGCGTGTTGATCTCATCTTCGGTTCGAACTCCCAGCTCCGGGCTCTGGCCGAAGTTTACGGAAGCGCAGACGCACAGGAGAAGTTTGTCCAGGACTTTGTGGCGGCCTGGACAAAGGTAATGAACCTTGATCGCTTCGACCTCGCCTGATCGTAGCATAAACGTCACCATGGGCTTGAAGCTCTTCAAAACAAACGACTTTGCTCAGGCTGGAGAAAGGTATCGGGCACTTGACAAGACAGAGCAGAAACATATGATTGGCAACTTGTGGCCGATCTGAGCCATGTCACCATTCCAGCTATTCAGAGACGTGCAATCGAAAATTTGTTGCAGGCTGATGGACTTTGGCAACATATGTAGAGCCAGAAGAAGTTTGAGGATATTTTGAAATAAAGAAGAATATCCTCGAATTCTCTATTTTTTATCACGGAATCGCCCATTGATTGCCTACATTTTGGCTTTTGGATTGCCTGATTGTTATGTGAGATTATTATTTCCGCAAGTTAACAATCTCTATGAATCAAAGAACTCACTCATTTCAGGCCCCATTTCTTCCTGAACTCGAGCTTCTGCTGGCTGTTCATCCAGTGGCTGCCGTCACAGTAGGGCTTGTTCTCTGACTTCCCACAGCGGCAGAGGGTTACTCTATTCCGGGATTCGTACATGCTGCCATCGGCAGATTCAATGGGGACACCGCCTCGAACCCAAAGGGGGCCTTCACAACCTTTTTGTTCGTCGTGAACCAGTACAATAGATGCTTCAAATTCTTTTTCAAAGGGCTTGCCTGTCTTCTTGTCCCACAGGACCAGCCGTCCCGACGGACAGATCATGGCTTCCTCTATAGCGGTTTGTCGGGCTTCCGGGTCATCGGATTTTTGTATGAGATCCCTTATTCCTCCAGCCCGCTGGCAGAAACGGGAATGATCGCAGAGCTCATGGGCATCGGTAAGTTTTAGATCAGGACCTTCAACAGTTTCCGCCTTTTCCAGGTAAGGCTTTCTGCTGGCAGTTTCACTACCGTCAAAACCGATCTTACGGTGGGTCCCATCACAGAAGGGCTTGTTTTTGGATGAGCCACAGCGGCATAAGATATAGGCTTCCTTCTGAGGGTATTCCTTTATATCAATTAATTTTCTGGTGTGGCCAGCGTCGTCGATGACAATTACCTGTTCGAAAAGCGGCACTCCACCTGTAACCCGATACGGTCCGGCTTTGATTATCTTAATCCTCATCTCGTCCTCATTGACTGCCATAATAATAGTCTCCCATTACCTCTTATAATGCAGTACTGGATGTTTAGTCTGACTATTCACCTCATTGATAATATCTATGTTTTTCCGATTCATTATCGAGTAATGAGATGAATAGAACTTCAAATTCCTTCCAGTCCTTACTCCGACTTTCAATGCCTTCTTATTCAAGTTTAAAGGTGTTTTTTATCTCTATTTCCGGAAAAAGAAAATCTCAAGAGGCAAATCTATCAGCTCATAAATAGATGCAATTCGGTTATACTTTGAGGTTATAGACATTAACTGAGTACCTTTTTTCCAAGCTTAAAAGCACTAATCTACAGGTCTCAGAATAATCTACTCTTTTGTAGTTATAGGTAATAGTAAGAGTGGGACGGGAGCGATTCATCGTGTATATCCAAATTAACCAAGCGGGCGATCTATTTCGATGATATGGGCGTTGCGAATGTAGGATATAATATACAGTTTTATATACAGTTAACTCCCGTAACTGTAGTAAACACACCTTGAGCTGCATGCATGTATACTGAGAATTTAATGACACTCTCTTCAGTTCCTCCGGAAAACATCCCTCACTTATGGGAACACAATGATGTTCTTATCTTTCTTATTGATCCGGATAATTATGACACACTGAGTATGGAATGTCTCAACAACATCGAAAGAGAATATCTGGAAAAACTTCAAACCATATATTTCAAAAAAAGATATATTGTCTCCAGAACGGTTTTGAAACATATTCTATACTATCTCTTTAACAAAAGTTCTGTCCAGGATATCTCTACTTATAAAGACGAGTTTGGAGAAGTCCATATACTCAACCATAAAAAGTTGCATATCTGCATATCCTACTCTGAAAATATCGTAACTCTTGCAATTTCAAAGGTTAAGGTTGGTATTGATGTAGAAATTAAAAGGCCAATGGCACTAAAAAATACTTTAAAATACCTTCAAACATCATCTTCAGATACTGATAAATCTATGAGTGATACAGACATTTTGACGATGTGGACTCTGAAAGAGGCCTATTGTAAGTTTACTAATAAAACCATGTTATCAATTCTCAGCAAAGAGCCAGATTTCAATCAGATTTTTTATTCAAGCTATCTATTAGACAATAAATACATCCTTTCTGTCATTACTGACTCGAATCTACATACTATTAATATAAGCCGTCTTGAGAAAATCAACAATTTTTGAGGCAAGAGTGTTTGATAACCTTATATACCGGAAAAAACAGATTAAAATCCGGAGAAGAGTTCAGTCCTGATAAACATGCCTAAAGTCGGAATCGCTATTTTTTTCTGAACATAACTACTTTTTTTGTATGGACTCCATTTTGAATCGCGTACCATAACCTGATGTGTTTAAGCTCTTTTGACTTTCTTTTATCCCAATGCTTTTCTTCCAGCAAGGAAATCTTTCAAATTACTTATATAGTTTTATTACATAATTAACTGCAGGGCTTTCAATTACTATTGACAAAGTGTGTGTGATTTGCAATTAATAATCTAATTTGAGTAAAGGGGTAAAATTATATGGAACAGATAAAAAATAGCATACTTGATTATTTGAAGGACAATTCTTTCATGGAGCGAGAAACTGTTCTTGAGGATAGTGACTCGCTCACCCAGAACGGCATCATAGATTCTATCGGTTTACTCGAATTGATAGACTATATCTGTGAAACATATTCTATCGAAATTCCCGAAGATATGCTAACTCCGGAGAATTTCGATACTTTACAGGGGATCACTAATCTGATAATCAGACTGACGAAGTGAAGGTTATGAGAATTGATGCTTATATCGCTGAACACGCCAAAAATACCCCTCATCAAATTGCTCTGGAAGAGGGCAAAAAGTCCATTTCTTACAGCTGCCTTGATGAGGATATAAGCACAATTGCCTCGTCTCTGACTGACTTTGAGCACTGCGGATTTGCAATACTGGCTGAGTCCGGTACGCATTACATAAAGATACTTATGGCAGTATATCGGTCAGGCAACATTGCAATACCCCTGCCAATCGAATTGCCAGGGTTAAGCCTCGAACGAATCCTTGACACTGCACGCATCAATAACATAATTGCAACGAAAAGACAGTACTTACGATTTGGAGATGGATTTTTTGAGCGTTTTAGAACTGTGATCGTTGTATCAGATGATACTGCAGTGGAGACTCTCAGCAAAAGAGTGATACTCGAGAGAAATAATCCCGAGCTGAGGCTGGTGCTTTATACATCAGGCACAACAGGCACTCCAAAAGGAGTTATGCTAAGCGATAAAAACCTGGTCTCAAATGCCAGATCAATAATCGAGGTTCTGAACATAACCCCAAAAGATAAAGCAGCACTGGTAATATCTCCTCATCACGCCTTCGGGAATTCAATAATCAATTCCCACCTGATGGCCGGGGGGTCAATCCATACTGGAACAATGAATTTCATAGAACCAGTTTTCAATATCATTGAATCCGGAGTATCCATATTCTATGGAGTACCCAGCACCTATCGTATTCTTCTCAGATACCCGGAAAGGTTCAAAAAATCCTTTGCAAATGTCAGGACCGCTGCATCTGCCGGAGGAGCCATGGACCGGGCTATTGTACGGAATATAAGAGAATTAAGTCCGGGTACGCAGATTCTGCCAATGTACGGCCAGACCGAAGCCACCGCAAGGCTTGCCTACCTGCCAGCAGAAGACGTAGACGAATTTATCGATACGATAGGAAAGGCTATTCCAGGGGTTGTACTTGAAGTATTTGACTCTGAAAACCGGCCAGTAGATCCTGGTAACACAGGCGAGCTTGTAGCCAGAGGAGACAATATCCTTCTGGGTTACCTGAATGATGAAGCAGCAACTGAACAGAAGATCCTCGATGGGTGGATGCATACAGGGGACCTGGCACAGAAACTTTCAGGCGGATACATCAAGCTCCTTGGCCGTAAGGACGACCTCATAAAAATAGGTGACCACCGGGTTAACCCGAGAGAGATCGAGAAAGAGATCGAGATGAACAATGAGGTCTCCAGTGTTTTTGTTGTGCCTATATCCCATGAGCTTATGGGTAATGCGATCAGCCTCATGGTCATACCAAATCAGGAAACCGAAGTCGATAAAATTTTTGCTTTTTGCAGGAAGAACCTGCCAGGCTACCTATACCCCAGAGAGATCTTATTCATTGACCATCTTCCGCTGAACGAGAACGGGAAAATCTCCAACAGGTCCATTATAGAGGAGTATCAGCATGTCAAAGCGAGTATGTAAAAAGTGTGTTCTGGATTCGGATATTCCAGGTATAGAAATTAACGAAGAAAGCGGTATCTGCCATTTCTGTGAGACTTACGTTCCTCTTTCTTCACAGGAAAAGGAGCAGTATCTCAACAGGATTGAAAAACTCTTTAACGAATACAGCGGCAAGGGCAATTATGATGTGATATTTGCACTTTCAGGTGGAAAAGACTCTTCATACACCCTTTACAAACTCAAAAAAGACTATCCCTTCTTAAAAATACTTGCTGTCCAGTTTGATAACGGGTTCACTTCAGATTATGCCGTAGTAAATGCAAAGAAAATGTGTGAGATTGCAGGATGCGACTATTTTAAGCTTACAATGGAAACAGAGGTCCTGTACGAGCTCTTCCGAAAGGCAGCCGAATCCTATGATGCTTTCCCGAAGTTTGCCAAATACAGGGCAAGCGACATATGCAATATCTGCATCAGCGTCATTAAGCAGAAATTGCTGGAACAGGCCATAGTTCAGAACGCTCCTTTTATTATATTTGCTTTTACAGCAGGACAGTCTCCAAAGCCCATAATCAATCTGTCAGCTAATTTCATACAATGGTCAAGGAACCTTTTTGAAAAGCAGCTTCAAAAAATAGGTATTGATGACAAAGATGAGACGTTCCTTATAAAAAATGAAGTCATTAAAAATATAGGGGAGATTGCTCCATTCATGCTGCACCCTCTCTGTCTCTGGGAATATAGTGAGGATAAAGTGCTTGAAACAATAATAGGGCTCGGGTGGAAAGCTCCTGACCTCAATGACAGCAATTCAACTAACTGTACACTGAATTCTTTTGCATGCTACAACCACTTCAAAAAGTACGGCTTCCATCCATATGCCTTTGACATAGCAGGACTTGTCCGAAGTGGGGAAATGCCAAGGGAAGAAGGACTGGAAAAACTTAACCAGGAACTATCGCCGCTTCTTATAGAGGAAGTTGCAGAGAAACTTAACTTGAATATAAAAGACTCTTAAACATGATTAAACTATTTTATTTAAACGATTTGATTTTGAATTACAGTCCAATCATTTAAAAATAAACATTTCAATCATTTTAGGAGTAAATAATATGCAGGTAAAGGAAGAACTTAATGTTAATATAAAGGAAGAACTCAACAGAGATGCTGATAAGCTTGCTGAAAGACTCAGGGGCTTTATAAGAGAGCAGGTCACGGCTTTTAAGAAAAAAGGAGTGGTTTTAGGGGTTTCGGGGGGTATTGATTCAGCTGTAGCTCTTACGCTTTGCGTACAGGAATTCGGAAAGGAAAACGTATATGGTCTACTTCTTCCGGAAAAAGAATCGGCTCCTTCAAGCAAAATTCTGGGGGCAGAAGTCTGTGAAAACCTGGGAGTTTCATATGAGGAAGTTCCTATTTCTCCAATCATTGAAGCTCTTGACATTTACAACAAAAAGGAACAGATTATAAAAAAGACCTGTCCGGAATACGACCCCAAAATACATAAAACCTCACTCGTGCTGCCTGATTTCCTGAATCAGGGATTGTTGAACGTTCCTCATATCAGGCTGATAAAAGACGGGGAAACGGTTGCCAAGCACAGGTTGAAAGCAAATGATTATCTGGAACTGATTGGGCTGCAGGGGGTCAAACAGCGATCAAGAATGGTAGTCCAATATATATATGCCGAAAAGATGAATTACGTGGTGTGCGGCACAACCAACAAGACCGAACTTGTCCTTGGTCAGTTTGTGAAATACGGGGACGGTGGCGTAGACCTCGAGCCTCTTGCAGATTGCTACAAGACTCAGATCTATGCTCTGGCAAAACACCTCGGGGTAAATGAGGAAATTATAAAGCGTCCGCCAAGTGCCGACACCTGGAGCCATTATACGACTGATGAGGAGTTCTACTGGCGTATGCCCATGCACATTATAGACCAGCTCCTGTATGCCCAGGAACATAAACTGTCTTTAGAGATTACTGAAAAGAACACCGGTATGCCCAGAGATACTATAGAAAAAGCCTGGAAGCACATTGAGAGGGTAAAAGATACCACCGAGTATATAAGGGCTGCTCCGCCTATCTTCTATCTGGACATGTAATTCACATGGAGCAAATACTTAGATTAAATGTGGGCCCTTCCAGAAAAATCATTTGAAAGTTTTTCCTCTTACCGGCCAACAAAATCAACATTTGGAGCCAACGTTAACCCGATCAGCAATTAAGACGGATAAGAATCAACTACCCACTAAATCTGAAGATTTAACGGATTTCCTGCTGAGGTTTTATGAACACAAGAGTTTCCATTGTACGTTGCCCAGACTATTCACATGTAAAAGGTGCGATTAAGGAGGCACTCGCCCTGATAGGCGGGCTTGAGAGCGTTATATCTCCGGGCAATCGTGTGCTTCTTAAACCCAATGTGCTTGCTATACGGACTCCGGAGGACGCGGTCACCACTCATCCTGCAGTAGTATCCGCGATGTGTGAACTGGTCCTGGAGGCGGGAGGTATTCCTGTAATAGGAGACGGGTCAGGGATTTCGAAACCAGGTTATACCACAACTTCGGAAGCTTTTCGTGCATCGGGAATTGAAGGTGTCGCATCCGCTTTCGGTGCAGAGCTTATCAATTTCGAGACCTCAGGTTACACCGAGGTATCTGTTCCCAATGCCAGGTATTTCCCACGCCTGTACATAGCAAAAGCAGTCCTTGAGGCCGATGTGGTAATCTCACTTCCAAAACTCAAGACGCACGAACTAACACTCTATACAGGGGCTGTCAAAAACTTCTTTGGGGTAGTGCCTCAGAAAATAAGAAAACAGGCCCATGCCCTGGAATACCGTGACCGTTTTGGGCACGCAGTTGTTGATATTTACTCTATCGCCAAGCCTCATCTTGCAGTTATGGACGGGGTGATTGGAATGGAAGGGAATGGCCCCTCGAACGGCACACCTGTCTTTGCAGGCGTGGTCATGGCAAGTTATGACTGTGTAGCTCTGGATATTGTAGCCTCTGAGCTCATCGGAATCGATCCTTTAAAAGTTCCTACAAGCAAAGCTGCACTTTCAAGAGGGTTTGGAGCTGAACATCCGGAGGTTGTTGGCATACCTTTGGAAGAAGTAAAGGTCAGGTTCAAAAGGTCGGAAGGCGGGATTACGGCTTACCTGCCGCCTTTTGTAATTGGAATTCTTCGAAAACAGTTAACTGTAAAACCTTTTATAAACACTTCAAACTGTGTGCTTTGTAAAGCCTGCGTTATGAACTGTTCAGCGCATGCAATTGAGGAAGTGGGCAGGACACTTAAAATCAACCAGCAAAAATGTATTCAGTGCTACTGCTGTCGTGAAATGTGCCCGAATGATGCAGTAGAAATAAAAAAGTCTTTACTCCTAAAAATTATAACCCGAAGTAGAATCCGATAAGGCTATCACATGAGAAGATAATTCAAGAGGCAACCTGACCACAGGACAGGCGTATCCGAGGACTATAGCTCCCATAAAATCAGGCGGGGAATTATGTAAATCCGGGGTGCATAATTACCCGGGGGGTAGAGATCGGGGAAAACTCCATAATAGGAATCAGCTCCGTAGTTAACCGGGATATCACTCCAAAAAGTCTTGCTCTGGGTTATCCGGCTCGAGTTGTCAAAAAGCTTGATGGCGTAGATGATCTCCAAACCTGATTTACGAGTTTTTTGTTCAGTATATCACCAGATCCGGAATCATTTTTCAGCTCTGTAACTGAATTCAAACCCAAATTGGCTCAAAGCGAATAGTGCCATTAATATTACAACGAATATGCAGAAAACAGATACAAAAGATGCGATCAGATAATGAAAAAAGCCAGTCCCTGTGAATTCTGTAGTCATCATTGAGGATACACTGAGAGGTTTATTATAAAGCGGATAGAGATAATAACAGTATCCTGTAGTTACATCATCTAACAGCAGGTGTGTGAGGAAAGCAGACTCTGCAAAAATTGCCATGTATACTATTTTATTGAATTCCCTGTATGCAACATATCCGACAACCCCCCCGAACAGAATTGCAGTAGAACTGAACAGGAATGAATGCGTCGGGACCGAGCCAATCCAGCAGTGTTCTATAGTGCCGTTTACGAGTAGATTATATACAGCCGTTATGTCCGGGAACAGAGTACATAAACCACCTACAAACATCAGCAATAGTAGTGTCCCTGAGTTTCTGAATGAGAGCTCTCTGCAATAGAGCGCCTTTGTTGTAGCATATACAGCTACCGCGCAGACGCAAAACAAAAAAAACAGGACATGTACGACCGGATATGGCATAAGGGATCCTTTTTCAAATATAGGATATAGCGTATTTTTTCACACGAAGCGGATTTTAGAACATTAGGATCTCCAGATTTGATCAAATCATGGAGAAGATTAGCAGTTCTCTAAACTCTTTATCTATCTTCTATTAGACCTGTCTTTTATAAGATATTTCTTCTGAGTGAATTCGCTGAAAAAATCTTGGTCCATTTTATTTAAAAGGAGTTAGGATATAAATCCGGGCAGATGCCCTCATAGAGGGATAAGTTCAACAAGCAGCCCGTCTTCAAAAGGATGCCTTTCAATAATGAAAAGGCTTGTCCCAAGGGGTTCAAGTTCTTCTTTGAGCTCGGCTTTAAGGTCTTCAAGCACCCACCAGGCTACCTCAATTTTTCCTTCCTTTACTTCGAAAAATTTATCTGGAACATCTGTATCCCTGAGAATTTCTTCTGCAAGTTCCTGGTTCCCTCCGTTGATGACCCCATAGATAAGAGTGCCGTCTTCCGTGATTTCATCAAATTCTCTTGCTGTATTTTTTGCAATCCTCTGAAACCTTTTGCGCAACTGGACTGCATCTTTATAGGTCGAAGAACAGAAATGAACTCTTTTACACATACTAGAAGCACTTTCAGCATAAGTATGGGACCCGGCAGCAGCACAGGAAATATCTGATTCCAGGGAAAAACCATTTTTATACAGGGCATCTGAGTTATTATCAGAAAATTCCAGTTCGTTCAGGTTAAGGAAAATTCCCATTTCCTCTGCGAAAGCCGCAACTTTCTCTGCCCCTTCAAGGGAAGGAATTTCTATTCCGGTTTCCATCCCCAGATCTTTTGCATTTCGCAGGGTATCTGCATAAGGGCTGTGCATAAGCTCTCCCCAGACTGCCTGCGGAGGATGGAAGCGGATTTCATCAAGGTCTGCTTCTGCTAACTTTTCAAGGGTTTCCCTATCAGGAGCAAGAGAAGTATAAAGGTGAATATGATGACCTTTCCCAAAAGAGGACTTAAGCAGGTGAATGTAGTGCAGGACTCTCTCCACTTTAATTAGAGGCTCCCCACCAGTAATCCCTGTCCCGAGGGCATCCATAAGCTCCGCTTCCTTCAACAAATCCTCATCGCTTTTTACAAGCCTTTCGTTTGCAAAAACCAGGTCTTTTCCATGCCTTTCATCGGAAAGTGGGCAGTAAAAACAGCTTTTAGGGCACAGACCCGTTACAAAGAGCACCATTTTGGCGCCCTGCTGGCATAGCCTGCAGCCTTCTGAAAGGTAACTGCAAAAGGAGCCTGTCTCATCTTTGGATAACTTTTCCATACCTGAGACTGCATATACTTTTGTCCTATATAAGGCTTGTTTCCGGATACCTCCCCTGTCTCCGAATGAGATCCACTAAATGAAAAGAAATTAATCCGGATCCGGTTCAAAACTTAATGGTTCAGAAATAAATATATCTATCAGATACCAAAGGTTCACTGATGTCAGAGAAGGAAGGATATGTTGTAGTTTTCGGCTGCAAAAGGTGCGGAAAATGCAAGGATGTATGTCCTGTAGGTGCCATTTATGAAGAAAACGAGCTTGCAAAAATTGATCCTGAAAAGTGTAACCTTTGCATGAAATGCATAGATGAATGTACTAACAGATCCATTATTTACATGGAATGACATGAGAATCAAGTTGATTGAAATCCAAAAAAATCAGAACAAAGTCCGAAAAAGTCAGGAAAAGGTCGGAAAGAGATGTTTGACCCGAAAAAAATCCCAGTTAAGGGAAAGATCATAGATGTTACAGTCCCTATTTCTTCTTTTACCCCTATCTTTCCTGGAGACCCCGAGCCTTCAATCGAAAAGTTCCTCACTCTTGAAAATGACGGTTGTGCAGTATCCAGATTGAGTCTTGGAAGCCATACAGGCACGCACGTTGACGCTCCTTCTCACATCCTGAAAGATGGACTTTCAGTTGACAGACTGAACATTGAAAACCTTATGGGTAAGGCGGTTGTTCTGGATTTTTCCCAAATAAACGGGGCATTGACAGGCAATATTCTTGATAAGGCTTACAAAGACCAGAGAAACAATGACCAGAAAAATACTGAAAATGTTTCCATTCTCCTCCTGAAAACAACGGCTTCTGTCCGAAATGAAAAAAGTCCGGAAATACCGGGCTTTCGGGTAGGAGGACTTGATAAGAAAAGGGTATTTGAGGAATCTGCTTACCTTGATGCAACTGCTGCAGCCTGGATTGTCCAGAATGGGTTCAAAACAGTAGGAATCGATGTTTTTTCCGTGGACAGCCTCTCCTCAGAAAGCCTGCCTGCTCATCACACGCTTCTTTCAAATAACGTGAACATCGTGGAATGTCTTGACCTCAGCTCAGTCGAGGCCGGAATGTATTTTTTCCTGTGCCTTCCCCTGAAAGTTGAGGGCTGCGATGGAGCCCCGGCAAGAGCGTTACTGATTTCGGACTCCTGATATGTTCCTGATATGTTCCTGATATGTTCCTGATCAGAACCGGGCCATTGTGTATCTTATGCCGTCCTGGGTAACCATTTCGAACAGAAACTCACCTGAAACCGGGGATTCTATGACTACTGCTGTGCTTTCGAACACTGATGACGTCTCGCTGCTGTCCTGGCTTTCGGCAGGAATCCAGATGCTTTCCGGATTCTGGATGCCTTTTATAAAGTGAATGGCATCTCCTTCAATCAGCACTCTTTTTTTAACTCCGTTTTTGTACTGGTAGATAAGGGTGTTGTTTTCCGGAATCCACCCGGAGTCGGTCAGGTTGCCATTGCATTCCTGATCAGGGTCCACTCCGAAACTGATGTACCTGACAGACAGCGGGAGAGAAAAGGTCAGGGTGCACATGCTCCCTTCAGGGCTGTACCTGTCTGCAGGGTCTCGGGCATACCCCCCCTGGATCGAGAGAAGGGAAAGGGAGGCTGTTTCTGCCTGGGTTTTAATTTTCGCTTCCTGAAGGACAGGCGAGGCTACTACATTCCAGGCCTGGGCCAGAAGGAGCACTACTGTAGCCAGAAGCCCAAGATATACTACAAGTTTAAGTGGGATCGTGTCTGCGGCCACAGTGTCTAAAACAAATTTTTTCATATAACGATAAATGAGGTTTACATAATAAAAAATTTTACTCCATCGGAGGAGGTATTTTTCCGGCAGTTTAAAACAAAAAGGAAAACTTGAAGATAAAGAACAGGTTAAAGAATAACAGGAGAAGACTAATCAAAGAAAGCTTGAATACAAAAAAAGCTGGAATAGGATAACACTTAAAATATAAACAGTAAGTGAAAAGTACAATTCATCGGAAAACACAGGAGGGTTTGGAATAAACAAGGAATGCGACGAAAATCTGTTATGTATCCCTTTTTCTGAGGAACAACTTGAGGGAATAAAAAAGTATGCAGCTCTTAACGAAATGGAAGTTGAAGAATTTATAAAAAATATTTGCCTGACTCAATGCCTCCAGCAAATGGAATACTTACAGGGGCCGAGACCTGAAGCTGGAGGAGGAACGGCAAAATCTGAAAACGGGTCAAAAACCGAGCCAAAGAAAACTGAAATTAAAGACAAAAAGCCTACCTCAAAAGACTTGCTTGATGGGCCTCTCGTTCTGGACCAGCAGTGCATAATGGATTTATTTGCAATCAAACGAGAGTTTGGCCATACTTCAAATAACAAGGTCATTACCGTTGCCCTTAAACTGGGTTTAAATCAGCTCAGTGTGGCTCTTGATATGCTCAAGCACAAATTGGAAGAATAAAAGTTAAGACTTTCTGGAAAACCATTTCAGGAACTTATCTACAGCCCTGCGCCGGTGGGAAACCTTATTCTTTTCTTCGTCCCCGAGTTCCCCGAAGGTCATGCCCCTGTATTCGAAGATAGGATCATATCCAAAACCACCTGTTCCACGCTCTTCGTATGCGATCTTCCCTTCCACAATACCAGGGAAGACCAGGGGTTCTTTTCCGGGTTCACAATATCCGATTACGGTTTTAAAATATGCGGTCCTGTCCTCTTCTCCTTCCATCATTTTGAGCACTTTGAGATTTCCCAGTTTGTCTTCCACAAAACGGGAGTAGGGGCCTGGAAAACCGTTTAAAGCATTTATGAATATCCCGGAGTCATCTACCATCACAGGCATGTTCAGTTTGTTTGCAACATACTGTGCCCCGTAAGCAGCAATCGGTTCAAGTTCATTTTCCTGGAGTTCAGGATAACCATTTTTGTTCTGGATGACTTCGATCCCGAAAGTTTTGAAGATATCCCTTACCTCGGCAAACTTGCCCTTATTTCCCGTAACAAAGATAATCTTATGCATAGCGAGCCCTCTTTTTTATCTCTTCTACTCGCCTGAGTACATCCTCTGAACCTATAAAAGTACTTCCATACCCTTTTTTGAAAGCTTTAACAAGGGTTTCGTGGTCGCGGTGTGTACTTTCAAAAGTCTGGAAAAGCACATGGACGTCCACACCTCTGGCTTCCAGGCTTTTATCAAAATAAGCAAGCCCGAAGTCGATAAGGTAAAGCCTTTCGCCTGCAAGCAGGAGGTTTGAAGTGGTAAGGTCTCCGTGTACTATACCTGAACTGTGTAGCCTGCCAACAAGCTCTCCGACCTTTTCCGAAACCTCTGGGGTTATAAGATACTTAATGGGAACTCCTTCGATGAACTGCATTTTGAGCTTGAATTCCTCAACATCGTAGATGATTGGCGTAGGCACTCCTGTGCGCCTGGCTTCAGACATCAGGCGGGCTTCTGTCCGGTTCCTTTCTCTCCTGATCCTCTCATCTATTCCTCTGTGCCTGTAAACCTTGGGAACCCTTTCCTTAACAAGCACTTTCTTTCCTTCCGGTCCATCCTCAAGGTAAATAACAGCTTCAGCCCCGTTGTCAAGCATCTCTCCGGGGGGAGTCCTGAGGAATATCTCAGGAGAAATTTCAGGGACCTTTTTCATTTCCTTTTCCTTTATCCAGGTCACTTTCACATCATCGGTCCTGAAACTCGGGTTCACACGCGAATCTTCAAGGGAGAGAGTATTTCCTGACTTATACATCAGGAGCCCGGTATATGCGATCATTGTCCCGTTGTCGCCCATGAAGCGCTTTTCGGGCACATAGAACTTTGCACCTCTGGCTTCACACATCTCGTTTAACATCTCGCGAAGCCTGGTATTTGCACCTACACCGCCTGCCAGCAGCACTTCCTTTTTTCCTGTGTGGGCAAGGGCGCGTTCTGCAACCTCCACAACCATTGCAAAAGCTGTTTCCTGATATGAATAGCAGACATCTTCAAGAGAAGCTTTTTTCAGGGCTTCGCTTGAAGCTGTTGAGAGCCCGGAAAATGAGAGGTCCATTCCTTTAATCACATACGGGAGATGGATATATTTCTTTGCGTCTTTAGCGCAAGCCTCGATTTTAGGCCCTCCGGGATGAGGCAGGCCAGCTCCCCGCGCAAATTTATCAAGGGCATTTCCCAGGCCAATATCAAGAGTCTCACCAAAGACCCTGTACCTCCCTTCCATATATGAGATTACCTGGGAATTTGCCCCGCTTACATAAAGAACTACAGGGTCGGTTGCCGGGGTTCGCCAGACCCCTATTTCTATATGGGCGATGCAGTGGTTGACTCCTAACAGTGGGATCCCGAGAGACAGGGAGAGCATCCTGGCTGCTGTTGCAACGGTTCTAAGGCAGGGTCCGAGTCCGGGGCCCTGAGAAAAAGCTATTCCGTCAATATCCGAAGGCTCTACACCTTTTTCTTTTGCTTCTGCAAGGAGTTTTTTGATTACACTTGCTGCATATTTTGCATGGTGCTGGGCGGCTTCCCTTGGGTGAATTCCGCCTTTTTCGGGTTTATAAGTTTCTGTAACCTCAGCAATGATTTCGTTCTCAGTCACGATTGCGGCACTCAGATTCCAGGCAGTACCCTCGATTCCAAGGATGAATGTGTTTTTCACGGCTTCCACTCTCCTTCCGGTGCGTCTCCTCTGCTTGCTATCACTGCCTTCGATAATATCGGAGAGGGTTATATACATTTGCTTTTCTGACATCCTTGAAGTTTTTTGAGTTATCTTTCTTTTATGAGCTTCACCTTCTTTTCCGGAGCTTCAAAACTTCCCGAGCTTTTCCATGCTTTCTCTCATGGGTTCCGGAGAGAACAGATTTTTTTCGAGCCTTTCCTTAAACTCTTCCAGAATGGAGGAAGGGATGTCAAAGTCCAGAGGTGGTGGAGTAAGTGTTTCAAGTTCAAGTTCTTCCCGTCCCGACCTGTTGAATCTGAACGCCGGAAGGAACAGGAGAGCGGACAAAATCAGAATCGAGACTACATACTCCTTTCCATAACGCGCCCATAAGGCACTGTTTTCCCCATTCGGATAAAAAACCTGGCTTATAATGGATGCCGGCCAGGATACGAAGGGAAGGGTTGAGGCTGCAGGGTGGGACAGCAGCAAGCTGAAGATTATCAGGAAAATTAGCCCGAATCCTGCTTTTTTAATGAAACCGTATGTTTCCGAAGCAAACCACCATTCCCACCAGGCAGATCCTGGATGGCCGGTACGGATATTTTTAAGGAAGAGGGCAGCAGGCTGTTTTACCTCCCTGGAATTTTCAAGTTTCAGGCATTCTTCGAGCCTTTCGGAGGCTTTTCGGAAGTAACGGGCTTTATAGTAAAAAAAGCCCAGGAAGTACAGGGCGTAAGCTTTCAGTTCATTGTCTTCCGGTTCCCGGCAAATAGCTGCCTTTTCAAGTTTTCCGGCAGCTGCAAGGAGTATGTATCTGAAACGTGCACTATCTTCTTCAAAAGAAGTTTCTGCATACATATACCTGGCATATACGTCCCAGAGCAGGAGCCTCTTGTCTTCCGTATCCAGGGCAAGAGCCATCCGAAAAGACTCAAGAGCGTCTTCACATGCCTGTTCTTCAAGCTCCACCCTGCCTTTCAGGTTCCTTGAAAATGCATTTTCCGGAGCTTCTGCAATTGAAGCTTCAAGCTCTTTTAACGCACCCCTGCTGTTCCCAAGCCTGAAATATATCTCTGCAAGCCCATTCCTGGCATGAATGTTCTTCGGATTTGCTTCAGTTGCTTTTCTGTACGCCTGCAAGGCGTTTTCAAAATCTCCCTGCTTTGAACAGGCAAAACCCAGCAGGTAGAAGGGAAGATCCGGGCATGTATCCCCGGCTGTGACCCGTTCGAGAACCTTTACAGCTTCCTCAAACTCCTTAAGCCTTATCAGGGCAAAGGCTTTCATTGCCGAAGCCAGAGTATCTCCAGGATCGAAGATAAGGGCACTATCAAATGCTTCCAGGGCTTTTTTCCATTCTCCGCAGTGTACAAATACAATGCCTTTCCCGGAAAAGGCGATTTTTCCGTTTCCCGACAGTTTTCTGGCACTTTCAAAGGCTTTCAGGGCATCTTCATATCTGCCAAGAGCTTCAAGGGCAAAACCTTTGGCGATCATGAGCATTTCCAGCATGTGCTTTTTTCCGGCAGTGTCCAGAACCCTGGGCATTTCCACTTTTATTACTTCACTGATCTCTCTAGCTTTTTCTGAGCTTATGTTTGTGTAAAAACTCTCTTCTGCCTGCTCAAAAACCTCCAGAGCTTTTTCATATTTTCCAAGGCATATGAGGACAATTCCTCTGCAGGTCAGAGGGGAAATATCTTCTGGTCTGTACTTCGCCGCCCTGTCAAAAGCTTTAAGTGCTTCTTTATATTCTCCAAGTTCAGCAAGAGCAATCCCCCTGTATTTCCAGCTAGCAGCCCCAATTTTATTCTCAGGAAGATTCCCGGACAGCTCAAGGTATTTTTTAAAAGCTGTCTGGAGCTGGTTTTCAAGAGGTTCTTCGGCGTCATTTTGCCTGGTTTTAAGCCTGGAAAGGGCAACTCCGCGGTTGTAGCGGGCAGGCAGGCTTTCATAATCAAGCGTAAGGAGATTTTCATAAGCTTCGAGGGCTTCCCTATACTTCCCGAGTTTACAGAGCACATTTCCCTTCCCATTCCAGGCAAAGGCATTTTCTAAATCAAGCCTTATAGCCTGTTCAAAAGCTTCCAGAGCTTCGGAATAATTCCCAAGCTCATAATAAACTTCACCAATGCCGCTCAGGGTGCAGCTATTTTCGGACCCAAAAGAGAGAGCTTTTTCGTAAGCCTGCATTGCGTCATAATATTTCCCGAGGACAAAGAAACACCTGCCCGTCTCCCCCCAGCATTCTGAATTCTTGGGGTCTTCTTTAAGAGTATTACTGAAAGAATCAAGAGCCTGTTGGTAATTTCCAAGAGCCAGCAGGGCTTTTCCCCTGTTGATTTTGGCTTCAGTAAGAGAACTGTCCATCTGAAGTGCACTTTCAAACACCTGAAGTGCTTCCTCATATCTTCCCAGGCTTCCGAGCAGCCTGCCTTTTTCAACCCTGTTTCTTACATTCGTGGGTTCAAGAGTAAGGCTTCTTTCAAAAGCTTCAAGTGCCTCTTCTCTTTTCCCAATGCTTTCCAAAATTTTTCCCCCGGTTTTCCAGGCTCCTGCAGAAGCAGGTTCAAGCTCCAGAGCTTTTTCACATGCATTCAAAGCTTCCCTTTTTCTTCTCAGAGAAAGGTATGCTTTTGCCTTGCCTTCCCAGGCTCCTGCATTTAAGGGTTCCAGTGCCAGTGCTTTTTCAAAAGCTTCAAGAGCTTCCACACTCTTTCCCAGAATGTAGAGGGAGGCTCCCCTGTGGTACCAGGCTCCAGGGTTATCAGGATTTATTTCCAGAGCCCCTGAAAGGGCTGAAACTGCTTCGATGTGCCTCCCCAATCGGTATAAGGCAAGCCCGCTATAGTAAAGAGCTCCTGCATGTTTTGCATCTCTTTCAAATACCTCTTCGAAAGCCTCCAGAGCCTGCTCAGGAAGGTTCAGGTACCCGAGTGTCATGCCCTTAAAATAATGGGCAGGGACATTGTCCGGGTCAAAAACAAGGACCTTTTCAAAAGCCTCCAGAGATTCCTCAGGCCGGTCCATGTACCGCAGTATTTTTCCTTTATATTGCCAGGCGACCGTATCCTCAGGGTTTATTTCAAGCAGGGCATCGAAAGCTTCAAGAGCCTTTTCAAAATATTTCTCTGACTCGATCGGATTTTTCAGGTTCAAAAGAGCAAGGGCTTTACTGTACCAGGCTCTGGCATAAAGAGAGTGCATATTCCCCCGGGAGTTGTCTTCATAAAATATTTGTGTAGAATTATATATGCGCCAGGCTATATATACGACTACAGAAAATAGTTACTTATTTACTAAATTCAGGATCTAGCTTTATCTTCAGGCTCAGCTTCTGGGTATATATTGCAAAAAAAGCTTGCTGCAAAAGAGCGCTTCATGAAAAGGCCTGAACGATTCCAAAGGAAAAAGGATGAGATACTCCAAAGAAAAAACTTGAAAGGTTCCAAAGAAAAAACTTGAAAGGTTTCAAAGAAAAAACTTGAAAGGTTTATGTCCTCTTGAGGAGGACATGATGAAAAGAACCGCAAGAAAAACTCCTGCGGTTCGGGTTGAAAAATGAGTTAGATTGGTTCTTGAAGCGAATTACTTCTTGAACTCGGTATAGCCGCACTTCCCGCAGGCGAGACGGTTTTTGTGGTCGGCAAGGAATATACCTGGTCCGCATCTTGGACAAAACTGTTTGAGTCTGGTTACGGAGTCGCCCTGGACTTTGTAGTAATCTTTTACTGCCATGTTTATACACCTCAGTAAGGCTTACGCCTCTTCTTCCTCAGTTTCTGCTCCCGGGGCAGGGTTCCTTTTCAGGATGAATTCCTGTTCTACTTCTTTCATGCGGCTTACATCTTCGTAGAGCTTGGCATAACCCTTGCTTTCCTGCATTCCGTATTCAGTCTTGATCCTCTGGATGACCAACAGTTCAAGGGGGGCATTTAACATTGCAGCAAGTTTGTTCCTTACATCACTTCTGGAAGGAGTTGAACCTTCATCTTTCACAATGAAATCCAGTTCCCTTCTGTTTAAAAGTGCATTTTTTTTATCTTTAAGGATATTTATGTCCATCTAGAATTCTCCGTATCTTATCCAATTCATTATTCTGATTTTTGCTGATGAGCCTTTCAAAAAGAGCCCTTATTTCTTCCTTCTTTTCCTCAGTGACCTCTACAAAGACCACACCCTCATCGGGTTGTCCGTAAAGGACCACAGACCCCAGTGGAGCCATAAGGATTACCGGAAGGGTTGCCAAATCCTCTTCTCCTCTTACAAAAATGCGGAGAAACTTTTCTGAGGCAAACGCTTCACAAAGGGTTTTTATCAGCTCATCGGTGATAATCCCTGCGGGATTGTCAACCGAAACTTCTTCATAGACCTTATCCCTGTTCCGGGCCGACACATCACTGGATACCGGTTTCCTTTTGGTGCGGTTATCCACTATACAGATGTCCGGAATAATCCCGGCTTCGAGCAAGTGGAAGGTAGTAACATCCCCTACGGATATAAGTTTTGTGGGGTTAGCAAGCTTTTCTATAAACTTTTCTACTGTATCCCTGCCCTTCCCCCTGTATAAAGTACCAAGGGGTCTTTTCATAAGTGGGCGAAGTTCTCTTGGAAGTTCGATATGAACACTCAACTCAGCGCACCTTCAAAGCAAATCTATCCGGGATGTCAACCCCGAGTTTTTTTGCGATTTCCGAGCGTTCCGTGTCAAGAATTATAACAAGTCCACTCCATTCTTCTGCAAGGTCTGAAGTTCCGCAAACAGGACAGGTTTGCCCTTCCAGGACCCTCAAGCAGTGTCGACAGACTTTTTCTGACATTGCAAATCCTCTCTTTTGCTTTCTTTTTTATTCAGGTAGTCTCTTCACCTGTGATTTCCTGAGGCTGCTTCTTCCTGCGGGCTTCTTCGAGCCACTGCAATTTTCCAAGGGCAGTCTGGCGCATGGTAAGCCCGATCTTGCTTTCTTTTGGTTCCCTTTCATTGATGCTGACTGCAACAATTCTGGCTCTTACATGGTCCCCTTCAGCAATTGACTTGCCTCCGGTTTTAGTGACAAGCCTTGCGTTTTTGGCATCATAGGAAATGAAGTCGTCAGTAATCTGGCTTACGTGGAGCAGCCCGTCCATTGGACCCATTCCTATGAATACTCCAAAGCCAACAGCTTCCACGACCTCACCTTCGATAATCTCCTGGAGCTCTGGAAGAAACATTATTGCTTCGAATGTCACATCATAGTATACGGCCCCGTCTCCGACAAGGATATGCCCTTCTCCAACCTCGTCGATATTGTAAACCGCAACGAGGGAGCCAAGTTTTTTGTCAACCTGCCCCTCAAGTTTTTCCCGTAACGCGTTTTTAATGGTAGGCATCACTTCTTCCCCGAGAAGGGTAGGAGGGATGCGAACAGTATCAACGAGTTTCATTAATTTATACATCTGCTAATCACCCGTAAACCTTAATCAATGGAACTGCTGCCCGGAAATGTCCGGTGGGGTTTCAGACAACGTCCAGTCTGTTTTTCTGGCGCAGAGACACGGTCTGGATCCTGTTTTCGACAAGCCTGCGCTTCAACCCTATATCGTTTGTCAGAACGGCCGCTTCCATCTCGCCCGCGAGCCTGAGAATCACATCATCCGCATGCCCCGTACCGGTTATTCTCTTGCACCTGTCCATCATGGACCTGGCAACCTTCGCGGCTGTTCTGTTTGAACCTTTTTCCCGCTTTATGAGTTTTTCGATTTCAAATACAACAGCTTCAGGTACATAGAACTCATTAAAACCCAGCCTTTTCAGTTCTTCGAAAATATCCACTCCGAACTGGACAGGGATCATGAACCCGTTTGTATCAATTATGATTTTCAACTCTTTATTACCCCTACTCCAATGAGCCTCCAGCGGGAATCGATTCTCCTGCTGATAGCAACCATCGCCCCGACTGCTGCACTGATCGGGCGCTTGAGTGACACCTGGGCTTCATTTTTCCGGGCACTTGTTACCACACCTACAGTCGTTGCGGTTCCTATATTGAGCATAAGGGGTTCACTGGTCTTGATTTCATTGATTTTTTCTTCCTTGGTGACTCCCACAACCCTCTCGAGAAGGTGTAATTCCATGACAAACTGGTGCCTGGTCTCAGGAAGAGTGCCCGGTGCACCTGCAATCTGTCCGGTTAAAGAGTCGCCTTTTGTCAGGGTAGGGTCAAGGTAGGTTCCGACAGCCAGAAGACCTCCGGGAGTTGCTTCCTCTACCTTTGTTGCGCCTGCATAAATGGATGAGATAGTCGTCAGGATCGGAACCCACTTAGTGCTGCCTTCGGTGGTGATTTTGATTCCAGGCCTTATCTCGAGCTCGTCTCCGGGGTGAAGTACGCCTTCTGTAAGGGTGCCTCCGATAACTCCTCCATGGATTTCATCAATTGAGGCTCCGGGTCTGTTAATGTCAAAAGACCGGGCGATCAGCATGCTTGCAGGCTTGCCTGCTTTATGTAGAGGAGTCGGGATCTGGGTTTCCAGGGCATCGATCAGGATATCGATGTTGATGTTCTGCTGGGCTGAGATCGGAATTACAGGTGCATTTTCTGCGACCGTACCTTTGACAAATTCCTTTATCTGGTGGTAGTGCTCGACAAGGCGCTCTCTGGATACAAGGTCAATCTTGTTCTGCACGATAACAATATTTTCAATCCCTATTATGTCCAGGGCCATAAGGTGTTCTTTTGTCTGGGGCTGAGGGCAGTCTTCGTTTGCGGCAATTACGAGCACTGCTCCATCCATGATTGCAGCTCCTGAAAGCATAGTTGCCATCAGGGTCTCGTGCCCAGGGGCATCTACAAAAGACACTATCCGGTGTTCTTCCGTTTTTTCTCCGCAGTTGGGGCAGGTCTTTTCCACAGTATAACCCTGTGGAACAGGGCATTTCGGGCATTTCATGAATGTGGAGTCTGCATACCCCAATCTTATCGAAATACCTCTTTTTACTTCTTCACTATGCGTATCCGTCCACACGCCAGATAAAGCTTTAACAAGTGTGGTTTTTCCATGGTCGACATGGCCTACCATGCCGATATTAACACAGGGCTGACTCAAGTTGTAGTTTCCTCCAGTAAAGTGAAGATAATCTGATATAAGGCAGGTATTTATCTGAAATCTGTGCCTTCAGGGATTATTTAACTGCTTTTTCCCCCGGGTCTGCAGACTTCAACTCTAAACCTAATCTGATCTTTAATTTTCACTATGTGGTCCTTGATTTTATGTAATCTGTAAATTGAAGCGGGATTTTTACTGAAACTGGCTTTACATTAGCCCAAACCCCTTCCCCTAGGCAAATTCTGAATTTCCAAGCTGGAAACCCGGGAAAGTTATGTAATTTAATTATTAATTACGGCTTGAATTTAGCAGATTCAGATGATACTTTTAAAGTTTACGGTATCCTGCACAACTCATATCTACTAATGCCGGAAAGCCTTAATAAATTTATGTGACGATCATATCAAGTTTCTCGAGCTCCAGAGCGCGCCTGATCTCAAAGGCAAGTCTTCTTCCCGTACTCATCGGCCTTCTCCAGAGTGAGTTGCCATAGGAATGCCCGACTGACATGTGTACATTGGTCCCGCCACCTACTCTCGGGGCCACATCATAAATATAGAAATTCAGGTCCTTGTCCACACAGGTCTGGAGGCAGAAAGGCCCTATAATTCCAGGTGAATAATGCTCCTGAGTAGCTTTTACATACTTTTCTCCCATTTTGAAGACCTTTTCAAGGAGGGACTCGCGAAGGGTGGATGAGTTGTGTCCGCAAACGGTATATTCCGGGGTAAGCTGATGCTGGGCAAGAGCCATCTGCTGAGGGGCAGGAAGCCTCACATGCCCATCAAGGCTGGTCTCAAAGCGCCAGTCAACGCCAAGGAGCTCCAGCTTGCTCATTTTTGGCTCTATTGGAGAGTAGAACATATCAAGGTTGAACACGGGTCCTATAATATAACGCTCGATCCTGGCATTCTCAAGAGCTTCGCGCGTAATCACTCCCTGTTTTATAAGGGCTTCAGATTTTTCCAGGTATTCCCCGTAGCTTGAAGCCGTGAAAAATCCCCTTTCAAGTGTCTTTACTGCATGGGGGAGCTTTACCATTACTAGCTCGTCAATGTCCTCGGGAGACTCTATCTTTTCCGGGAAGGGAAGCCCTGCTTTTTCAAGGATCCAGTAGTAACTCTGCTGTTCGCTTCGTTCCTCGCTCCTGAGGAGGTTCCTGCTCCCTACCACAGGCACTCTGAAATTTTCTTCGATCTCATCGATGCTGCAGTAGGAGGTAAATGAGCGATTAGGGACAAAAAGCACTTTTTCATCAACCAGTTTCTGCTGGTTCTGGGGCAGGAGGATTTCGTTAAATTTTTTATAGACAACTGCCTCGTCGACAATTCCCCTCTTGATCTTCCCGTAATGGTCTCTCTGAGCCCTGAAGTATTCGGTGTAGGTCTTCTCCCTGCCTGCCTGGCAGACTGCAAGGGTCCTGAAATCTTCCTCAACTGCTCCGTCGCAGATGTCGAGTCCCGAGTGAGAGGCAATTGTCCCCACTTTTATCTTATCAGCATGCGCATAATAGCCTTCAACGATTTCCTTAATTTCTTTCCTGTCAATCATATGTGATGTCTCTCAGCTTTTTCGAGGTATTATATGTGATGTATCTCAGCTTTTTCGAGGTATTATATGTGATGTATCTCAGCTTTTTCGAGGTATTGATACTTCTGTGAGATGGTGATCAGGTGTGATCCTTTATGATTCTTAACCTGACATCCTGGATGATATGCCTGAAATACAGGCCCCGGTGGGAGCCTGCCAGATTTTATGAAATAAAAACTCTGATTGGATTTTTCCCAATAACAGCTTTACCTATTAAAACCCTTTCTAATAGAAGTAATCATTTATATAATAGAGGGTAAGCTGGAGGACTGGTTTGCCTCCCATGGCAGCCTCTATTTTATCTGATTATTAGAGGAAATTAAGGATTAAAGGTGTAATAAAGGTCTCAACTATAGCTGCCAGAAAGAGGAGAGGCAAAATCCAGTGGAAATAAAATCTCAGTCCTTCTTTAAATTCTTTTTTAATCTCGGTAGACCTGCCTATAAGGGCAGAGAAAACCTGGTGTCCAAGCCTTAGCCCTATTCCAGCTGACAGGAATACCATGGGCAGTTCCACTATCCCGTGCGGAAGCAGAGCAAGTATTATAAAAAGCAGACCTTTTTCCTGGGCTACAAAGTGTGAGATAACTCCTACAACATATCCATTGAAGGCAATAAACATTACTGGGAGAACGCCAAAAGCAAGCCCGAGTACAAGAAAAAGCAGGCTTACAAAGGCATTGTTAAGAAAGATTCCAAGCATAATGAATATCGGGGGCATAGCCAGGAGGGGTGCGAAACGGGAGCTGAAACCTTCCATGAGCTTATCAGCCATATCCGGAAAATTTGCCAATGAAGTATAGCCCACAAGCAACGCCCCGAAGAATACAAAGGTAATGATAAGTACATATGGCCAGATAAAACGCAGATAACTGGTAAACTCAGATACTTTTGAGGCACTTCTTCCTCCGGATTGGGATTTTGCATCTCCGGTATCGGCTAAAAAGGCATTTTCCACTGGAGTATATATTTTTTCCTCCCTCTCTCCTTCAGGAGTTTCTGCTCCTACTTCTTCGTTTCTCTCCCGCAAGTAATCGTCTTCCTCTCTTTCCATGTTTATCCCCCATAAAGATTTAATATATTAAATCCTGGTGTCAGCTGCAGGTACCTGTTTACCATTTCTTTTAGATTCCCAGCATCATTCGGATTGTGTTTCGGGTTGCCGGAGAAAGCCCGAGGATCAAAATAACCATCTTAATAAGCATTTTCAGGTTTTCCGACTCATCATCTTTCTCAAACTGGGTATCAAGTGCATAAAGAACCCCTACGAAGATAATTAGCTTCAATGGATACATAACCAATGCGGTATCAGTAAGTTTAATGAGATAAGACGGAAGCACGTGTTTTTCAAAGTATCCCAGTTTATCTATCCCTATGTATGTCGAAGATGCATCCATCATATGGGCAAGCAGGATGGACAGGTTCAGAGGGTCGGTAAAAATCGAGGATTTAAAATGGCGGGCAACCAGGTAAAAGGCAAGGGTCAACCCTGTCCCTGCTCCAATTACGAAGATCGGAACATAAGCGGCTACAATGTTCTCAAAATATAGCAGAGTGCCAAGGTTTAATAAAAACCAGGCAAGTCCGAAACCTGCAAAAACGAGGTGAAAATCCTTCACATGCCCTGCCTTCTGCAGCCTAATAGAGAGCCAGAGGCAGATTACGGTTACCCCGAAGACCAGGAAATAGATATTCGGGGTTATAAGCAAATAGGAGAAAGGAGGATGAAAGATGCCCGCAGGAGAATCTTCAAGCACGCGCAGAGAAGAGCCTGCAAGTACGAATGGCAGGAGTGAGAGGATAAACCTGGGGGTTATCTTTACTTCCAGCTTATTAAGGAGCCTGAAAACCCCGAAAATACAAATGCCCAGTACCACTGCCCAGGTAAAGGTGTTTACAAGGTTATACCCTTCATCGCCCCTTATGGGGTCCAGATAATAGGTATTGATAAATTGTGAAATCTTATCCGCTAAAATACTCATCTGATCACTCATTCAAAATGGCAATAACCTAATACAATTAATACTTACTGTACATAGCTGAATTTGCATACTGGCTCATATATCTGAAACAAACTTATTTCTAAACTATAAATGTAATAATCTCAATGGTGACCGGTGTTCGGTTTAATTACAGATATTTCTTTGCCTTCTCGAAGCTTTGTTTCAGGAAAAGCAAACATATTATATGGGTGTTATATTACAAGGATATTATATCACTTTAGTTATATAATTATTTTATGCAATTGAATCTGTAAAAGGTAATAGTTAATAGACTTCAATAAGAGAGAATTGATTTAAGAGAAAATTGATTTAAGAGAGAATTGATTTAAGAGAAAATTGATTTAAGAGAGAATTGATTTAAGCAATTCCCCTGGCGAAATATCCATGTTTAGAATTGTGTTATTAATATCATTTAAGAATTAAATTAATGAATTGAGTTCTCCTATAAAACTATGCATATTATATTTTGAGAAGTTGTTTATATTTGAGAAGTTATTGATGTTTTCTGCAGGTATAATCACCTGGCGATATGAGATGCCTATATAGGTATCTGCTGATGTTAAATACCCGGATGATTAGAGATATCTGCAGTGACAGTTGATATGTTAATCCGAAGTAAATAAGTAAGTAGGTAAGTAAGTAAGTAAGCTTTACTATCGGCTGGTCTAAACCTGTCGTGTTTACGAAAGAAAGTATACACTAAAGAAAGTATACACTATATCTTTATCACAACTAAAAATTCATGCGGGTATGAAATTGACCATCAATAAAAACAGCGCAAAATGGATGCAGCTTCCAAGGGACGTGCTTATCGGGCATGGTGTACTTGAGGAAATTGGAGATGTCTGTAGGGACCTGAAACTGAAAGGAAATGCGCTGATAGTGACCGGGAACACTACCCGGAGTGTTGCGGGTAAAAGAGTGAGCAAACTCCTGGAAAACGCGGGTAGCAGCGCAGAAACGGTCCTTACCTGCAGGGCAACCATGGAGGAAATCGAGAAAATAATGCAAAAAGCCCTCGAGACAGAGGCGACTTATCTTCTCGGTGTAGGAAGCGGCAGGTCCATTGACCTTGCAAAACTTGCTTCAACGAGGCTCGAAATTCCCTTTATCAGTGTGCCGACGGCAGCTTCTCATGACGGCATTGCGTCTTCCAGAGCTTCAATAATTGACAATGGAAAAAATTCTTCAGTACAGGCCCAGGCCCCCAGTGCCGTAGTCGCGGACACAGAAATTATATCGGCGGCTCCATTCCGATTTCTTGCAGCTGGCTGTGGAGACATTATTTCCAATTACACGGCAGTAATGGACTGGGAGCTTGCAAGCAGACTCCGAAACGAGTACTTCGGGGAATATGCGGCAGCTCTTTCCCGCATGGCAGCACGGGTGATAATAGAATCTGCCGACTCGATAAAACCGGATCATGAGAGGTCTGCTAGGCTTGTGGTAAAAGCTCTTGTCTCAAACGGGGTTGCAATGAGCATTGCAGGCTCTTCAAGACCTGCTTCAGGATCGGAACATATGTTCAGCCACGCCCTTGATAGGATTGCCCCAAAGCCTGCATTACACGGAGAACAGTGCGGAGTTGGTACAATCATGATGATGTACCTGCACGGAGGAGACTGGCAGGAGATCAGAGACGCTTTAAAAAAGATCGGGGCTCCTACAACTGCAGAAGAGCTGGGAATAGCAGATAGATATATAGTCGAAGCCCTGTTACATGCACACAGTATTCGCCCGGACCGCTACACAATTCTCGGAAACGGGCTTACTCCTTCGGCAGCCGAAAAAGTTGCAAGAATCACAAAGGTCATAAGTTGAAAAGTTGTTTTCAGACCAAAGCAGAAAATCGGCAACTGTTTGAAATATAATAACAATAAACATAATGATATCTCAGAACCCTTTAAAGCCGGGGTTCAGATCTAGTGGTTCAGATCTAATAAGTGTCAACGGCCCACTTGAGTTTAAAAGAATTCAATTTATTCAGGATAATCCGTCTTAAGTGCCTTACTTCAGGTTTAATCTCAATACTAATTCAAAACTCAATACTAATTCAAAATATTTCGGGATAAGCTCCAGGAATCCCGATAAACCAATAAATGCCAGAATTAATTTAAACGGAAGAACTATTATGACAGAAAGCGATACCAAAATAACACTCATAGGATCACGGCTGGCAAGGGAAGGGCTGGAATTTATATTCAAAGGTGAAATGCCTGAGTGCAAAAAATGCCGGCTGAAGAATACCTGCCTTAACCTTGAACCAGGACGCAGATATAGAATCGAAAGAGTAAAAAGTAAAGACATACACGAATGTTTCCTGCATGACAGTGGAGTGCTTGCTGTGGATGTCAGCCGGGCTCCTATCCTGACAACCATGGAATCGAGAAAAGCCGTTGAAGGGGCAAAAATTATGTATGAGCCCGCCAAATGTGGCAAGAGAGAGTGCAGTGTGTATGAAATCTGCCACCCAGAAGGGCTTTTAAAAGGGGACAAATGCAAAATTGTAGAGGTCCTTGAGAGCCTTGACTCAAAATGTGAAGCAGGCAATTCCTTAAAAAAAGTGAAACTTGCCTGGTGAACCTAAACAAACACCTTTTAGTAATAGTAAGATTGATTATTAATTAATAAAAAAAGTATATAAGCGGTGTTATAAGTGCCTGAACATGCAATGAACCAGGTCCCCCCCTATGAATTTTATACCCAAAAGCGCTGGGAAAACTGGCTCGGACGGGCAAGGGAAAGTGGTTTTCAAATAAAAGAATCCGAAGAAGAAGCCGGAAAGGAAAGCGCTGTATTCGTCAATATGGTCGATGACGTGATCCTTGCCTGCCTGAAAGTAATCGCTCGCTTTGAAAAAGATCTGCTCGCTAAAGAAAAAGCTTTAAAGATTCTTGAGGAGATCAGGGATATCGTGCTTTCCGAGGTCGACCCCATTACTGAAGATATTGACCTTATGATCGACTCGGTACAGACCTCTTTGATGGGGGCGCTTGTCGCCTTTGAATGCTATGTTATGGGTGACTATGAGGAAGAATCAAACATCGAAGAACTTATAAAAGCAGCTATCGATGCCGAAGCCTCGGATAACCTTGAACTTGCTCTTGATTACACTGCACAGTGCGGGGCAATCGTGCTCAAAGGACAAAACCTGCCAGAAGAGGTTATGGCTGAGCTTCCATACGGCATTGTTGCAGAATGGCTTGACGGGATTGACTCAATCTCAGCAGCGATGGTAGGAAGCGACAGTTATAAAGAATTCGATGAAGACGATGAGGAAGACACCGTATAACATCTTCCTCTTTAAATTTTATTAATCACTCAGGCTTTTTTAAGCACTCATATTTTCTAAGTATTCAGGCTTTTAAGCACCCATATTTTCTAAGTATTCAGGCTTTTTCGACTACTTTTTCATATACTTCCAGGGTTTTTTCAGCTATCGTTTCCCAGTTGTATTTCTTTTTCAGGAGGTCGTACCCCTTCTCTCCCATCCTGTTGCGGCCCAGCCCCTCAAGTACGTAGTTGAGGCCCCAGGCAATGGAAGAGGGCTCTTTATGAGCAATTATTCCTGTCCTGAAGTTTTCAACAAGAGCGACTGCATCGCTTGCAACTACAGGCTTTTTTGCATCCCATGCCTCAAGCACAACTATCCCGAAGGGTTCGTTCCGGCTTGGGACACATACAAGATCACAGGCATTGAACCAGTCTATGACAATATTGTCCGGGGCGTAACCAAGGAAATCACAGGAGTTTCCAATGCCAAGCCTCTGAGCCTGATTTTCGCATTGAACCCGCATATCTCCTTCTCCTATGAGCACAAACTGGGCATCCCGCTTCCTCAGGACTTTTGCTGCAGCTTCAACGAGCAGATCAGGCCCCTTCTGGTAGGACATCCTTCCGGTGAAGAGTACTACAGGAAGGCATGGATGGATTCCGTATTTTCTTTTTATATCTCCAGGATCAACTTCCCTTCTTATTTTACCCACATTTATTCCATTGGGGATCTCCCAGAGCTTATAATCGGGAATTTTGTATATGTGCCTGACTTCGTCTTTCAAAACCGTAGATGTCGTAATTACATCGGAAGCTTCATACCCTCCAAGCCATTCCCTGTGCGCAATCTCTTTTGCTTCCCACCAGTCTCCGTGGAGGTTTCCGTTGCGTCCCCATTCCGTACTGTGGAAGGTCAGGACAAAAGGCAGCCCAAACTGGGCTTTAATCCTGCAGAGGACATTTATAGGATGCCAGTCGTGCCCGTGGAGGATATCAAACTCTCCTGCCTCCCCCTGCACGTCCAGGAACCGACAATACATAGCGTCGCACATCCTGTTCATCTGCTCCACTATTCCTCCAGTCCGGTCGCATGCAATTCTGTGGTAGTGGACTCCCTTGATTATATCATCATTATTTTCAAAGCCTCTGGTAAAAAGATGAACTTCATGACCCTCAGCTGCCAGAGCTTCAGAGAGTTCGGATACATGAGGGGAAATCCCTCCTACACGTATCGAATACAAACTTTCCCAACTAAACATTCCTATACGAATCTTTTTCATGGACTCACTCATTCCTTTTTGTCAAAGTGAAGGACATCACGGCTGCTAAAAGTTACAGGTTTCCCCCAGCCTGTGCTGTTCAACTTCCTCAGTTTACCGGACTAAGATCTATTTTCCAGGTTGGTAAACTCAGGTTGTGTTTTCCCTGCTGTGATTACTTTGTACTTATTCCCCTAACCCTTCACGTACCTGTTCTAAACAGGAATTATCTAATATACCTGGTCTACAGAACAATTTTCGCATTACGGATACATCTCTTATACTTCCCTCACTTTATTCCTATATGATTGTACATAAATATATCTCCATTGGTTTTTCCATATGTTTTACACTGTAAACTTTCACTCCAGTTGTTTATTTCTTCAATTTCTTCTATTTCTTCAATTTTTTCTATTTCTTCAATTTCTTCTATTTCTTCAATTTCTTCTATTTCTTCAATTTCTTCTATTTCTTCAATTTCTTCTATTTCTTCAATTTCTTCTATTTCTTCAATTTCTTCTATTTCTTCTCCCGGATTTATCCTGAGAGAACTCATCCATCCCCCCTCAGGTATGAGGCTGCCTTTTCCGGAGAAACCGTGTTGATGCAAATTCCAGTATTCAGTTCGAACCCTGCAGCAGTGGAGATCCGGGGCAGCAGCCTGAGGTTTAGATGGTACTCCGGAGTTTCAAAAAGCTGGTAGAACATGTGGTTATAGGGCAGGTTTCCGAGTACTTTTGCGTAACTCCTGAGAACTGTTCTCAAAATATCTCCAAGAGCAAAAAGGAGTTCCGGACTGAAATCTCCCAGAAAACTGATATGTTCTTTTGGAAGAATCCATACTTCAAAGGGTCCTGTTGAATAATAAGGGGCAAAAGCCGCAAATTTGCTATTTTCCTGGATAAGGCGTGTTGAGACTTTTTCTTTTTCGAGGAGAGTGCAGTAAGGGCATTTTTCTTTTTCTCTAATAGCCTTCAGTTCCCTTTCCAGAATCGGAGGGCAAACCGGCAGGGCGAGGAGCTGGCTGTGCGGGTGGTCCTGTGAAGCGCCCGCAGCTTTTCCAGAGTTTTTAAACAGGGAGACATAACGGATTTTTTCCCGGGCGGCGTAATGACAAAACCTGTCTTTATAGACCCTCATAAGCCCGGATATTTCAGTGTCAGAGAAATCCTCCAGTTTTTTCCCGTGCACAGGGGACTCCACTATTACCTCATGGAATCCGAAACCCGGGAAAGCTTCAAGCCCTTTTCCGTGAAATCCGGGGGGAAGCGGGGTAGGAGAAAGTGCAGGATAGAGGTTTGGAAAACAGCGAAAATCCCAGTTGAGCACTCTTTTTTCCCCGGTATCGGCAAAGACCCCCCCATTCTTATATACTGCAGTTGCAGGAGGCGTTTTTTCTTCATTTCCCCCGCAGAACACACAGCTTTCAGAGGTGTTTTTTTCGGAAGTTTCGGCTGCCCCTGCAAAATCCGAAGGTCTTTTAGCCCTCTCTTCAGCAATTATGCAGTATTCGGGGAGAAAATAATGCTTTCTTATTTCTGGCATTTTCGGAAAACCTCAACTCGCTCCTTGTTTCTTTTTACCCATTCCCGGAAACCTCATTAATCCTGCTTACAGAAGCGTGCCCCGCTTATCAGTTCATAATACTGGGCTGTGGGTTTTTCCCAGTCCATGTCCTTTGCAAGGAGAAAAGCTTCCCTGCAGAGAAGTTTATATTTCACCCGGTCGTCTATGAAATTTCTGGCAAAGTAACTGACTGCCAGAGCGTAGTCAAGGACGGTCTCGTAGTAAGAGAGGTCTATGTTGTCTACAACTATTACTCCTCCCAGGACTTCTACCAGGGATTCGATAGTTTTTATGGCATCACTAAAACCGCAGACCCGGCTTACCACACTTGGGGTTCCCTCTCTTCCGGCTTCAAGCCCTGTGAGCAGGAAAGGATCATAGCGGGAAGGAAACACTCCAGCACAGCAGCCTGCCATAAAATCCCTTGCTCCCATTCCCAGCCCACCGTCTTCAGTTGAGATGATCTGGGGATAGAGCACAGCTGCAACTGAACACTTTCCTCTTACCATTTTTGCGAAATCAAGCCCCTTCTCTTCTATCATCTGCTGAAGCCTAAGCTCGTTTCCTACAAGCACGTCTTTTGGCAGGTTTATAGGGAACCCTTCTGGAAGGTTGGTTTTTGGGCCTTCTGCTGCTACAAGGAAGCAGATCACCTTTATCCCCTCTTCCATATGCCCTTCCATGATGCTGTTCCTTATTATATGATTGAGAGCTACAAGGGAATCTAGAAGGTCAGGGTACCCTTTGTTTTCAACCTCTATGCGGGAGATTGTGAAAATGGGGATGATCTTTTCGGGCTCGATCTTTTCCCCTCCATAATACCTGTACAGGTTTTCGGAAAGGAAATTCCGGATCTTTGCGAGACAGCGTTCTTTCCGATCCCAATCTATTTTTTCGGATGCGATCGTTATTCCATTTCTGATGACAATCCCGGTAATGCCGTAAAAAAGTCTGGCTTCCTGGCGCGTAGACTCCCCCACTGCCGTAACCGTGTCTGAGTACAGCGCAAGGGCTTCAAGGGAGGCAAGGTTTTCAGGCACACCCGGAGGCCATGTACTATCATTATTTCTTCTTTTTTGAATGGAATTATATCCGGCAGCCCTGCCGGGAAGAGTAGCATGCAGGGTTGCGACAGTATTTGCCGGGACCCCCAGTTTCTTAAGTCTCGCAGGTGCATAAAATACCCCGAACTCATGGCAGTGCAGAGAAACCCCGGGACAGGGAATTAAATCTTTACCTGAACCTGTTTCTTCTGCCCAGGTGTCGGCAGTTTTAGGAGCTGAACTTACAAGAAGCCGGATAAGCTCAGAAATCGAATGCGAAAGAGAAAGGTAATGTGTATATTCCGCACCATTTGGCATGCTTTCGTATCTCAGGGAGTCAAGCCCCAGGAGTTCATAGGCTTCGGCTTTGACCTTGCTTTCGAGAGTTATCTCTTTCCCCATATACGTTGAGCGGATTTTTCCAAAATCAGAAGTCTGAAATTGCAGGTAACCTATCCGGGTTTCCCCTACCATTTCCTCTCCTGTGAAAACTTTAATGCCTTCACTTTCAAGGGTTTTCAGACTCTTCTCCAGCTCTCCATCAGTGCTGAGAGGGGCAAGCCCGTTCATATCTGTAATCCTGTTCAAACCCCGGTTCCAGTCCGCCCCCCTGTGCCCGAAATATGGGCCCGCAACAAGGATTTCGGTATCTTCTTTTGCCTTTAGTTTTCCAGAGTCAAAAAGAGCTGCAAGGGTATGTGCCTCTTCATTAATGACGTTCCAAATCCCGCCCATTTTATTTGATGCAGGACCTGCCTCTTCTCCGGCAAGTATTATGAAATGGTTTCCCAAGTCCTGAATTCCCCCTCAGGTTTTTTGCCTTTAGATTATATGTTTATTTTTAATTCCTTGTGAATATTAATACCTATCAATTGATAAAGGAAACTGATAAGGGCGAGAAGGAAGGGAACTATAAACAGGGTAAGGATTAAACAGGATAAGGATTGGGACACATAAGCCTGGCTAAGGAAGGAAAAAAATATGAGCCGGGGAAAAAAGTTTTCAGATCCGGGCTTTAAGCCTGGATGTGAGGGCAGGCATCGAATACTGAAGCTTTTGTTTTTGCGTAACAATTCTCTACAAGCTGCAGTGTCCCTTCGAGTTCTGTAACCTCAAACTCAAAGAGTGTAGCGAATTCCTTTACACAGGCATCAAAGTCTTTTTCGTAGGCAAGACCTGAATTTATCCTTGCAACTTTTTTGTAACCCGCATAGTCAAAGACAAACTTCGACATCTCTATATTATTCGGGTCCTGAGTCATGCCTGCAGCCCGAAGCATTTCTCTCCAGTTTGCAGCCCACATTGGGGTCAGGAAAAAGGTCGCTCCATCTCTGCCGTTTTTCAGGACCTTCTGATAGTTACCTCTACCCCCGAGCACAGCACTGATGCAGTCGTCAACGATATCTCCGTTTTCTTCTTTCAGGATACAGACTTTGCAGTCCAGGGCTTCGAAGTCTTTTTCAATATTCCCGAGCACGTTTCCGCAAAGCCCGTAAAAGAGCAGGACTCCATCCGAGCAGGGTGCCATAAGTTCTACTTTTGAATAAACGGTTTTTTTAAGGTTTTCAGGGATTGCATGCAGGGAAAATTCAAGCATGTAGACGATCAGGGTTAAACCTTTATCTTTCCCTGCCGATTTTTCGGGGATCTCTTCAAGAGGAAGAGCGATGTGTGCAATTCCGGCTTTGGCCATCTTTTTCATGATGCCGTCGCAGTCTTCGTTTTCCACCACAAGCACTTTTCCAATTTCAGGGTCATTTTCAATAAGGTGCATTATTTCGTTTTCAAACATCCTGCACCCTATTATGGTTATTACTGACATGTGGACTCCTCTGGTATGTTTAATTCCTCGCAACTTGGGGTTTTCCCCTTTTGAAAGCTGGAAGGGCGTTTTCGGAGGGATTTCATGTAATTTTCCAAAAATTGCCTTAAAGATATATTCTTAAAAAATCATGTAATCAGGTTTTCTACAAAACTATGTTTTCATCTTTAGAAATATCTAATTAAAAATATCTAATTATTAGTCTACGTGTGTTCTTATATACCTGAGCGTTACTAAAATGCACTAATTAATCCTCTGGTATATTCCAATAACTTGACATATTCCAATAACTTGACGTATTCCAATAACTTGACATATTCCAATAACTTGACATATTCCAATAACTTGACGTATTCCAATAACTTGACATATTCCAATAACTTGACATATTCCAATAACTTGACATATTCCAATAACTTAACGTAATGCCTTCAAGATAGTTTCGAATTTCAAAAAAGTTAATCGTTTTTGAGTCAATCCTTAAGGACTAAAACTCTGAAAACTCTTTTTGAACAAAGTATTTTCAGGCTTTGAGCGGCTTGAGCAGCATATTTTGCATTAGATTGTACGATTTTTGTGCTATTTCAGTGCTGCCTTTAAGTTCTATGACCTCGAAACCGAAGTTAAGTGCAAATTCTTCAATTTTTTCCTTAAAATCAGGTTCGTAGGAAAGCCCTGTGTTAACTCTTGCAACTTTTCGATACCCGAGTTCTTTCAGGTTTTTAGGGGTGAATTCAAACCTTCCGGGCGATTTCTTATCCACTCCAAAAGCGTATTTCCAGTTTGCGGCCCACATGGGAGTTAAGAAAAAAGTATCACTGTGGTTTTTCAAAATATCCCGGTAGCGGGAGTTGCCTCCAAGAGCTGCTGCAATGCAGTCTGCAAGGGGCTGGGCCGGCACGCCTGAACTTCTGTCCTGCAGCAGTTGTAGAGAACAGCCTGTATGGGCAAAATCTTTCTGCACCCGGGAAAATGCATGCCCACAAAGCCCGTAAAAAAGGAGGATTCCGTCTGCAAACCTTGACATCAGGTTCAGGTTTGTATATGTTTTACTTTTGAGTCCAGAAGGGTTTATATGGAGTCCTATCTCCTGAAGCTGGACAATGACGCTGAATTCATTACTTTGCTCCAGGCAAACCCTGATATCGTAAACAGGCAGGAACACCGGCTTGAGCCCCTGAACTTCAAGTTTGTGCAGGAGGCCGATGTTTTCGTCGTCTTTGACGAGGTAAATCCTTTCAACTTCAGGATCATTTGAAAGCACGTGGACAATTTCATCCTCGAATACCCTGCAGCCAATTATTCCCATCACTGTCATGATATAGACTTTGCCCGGGACTATTAAAGAATATCCTTATCGGGAGAGCTAATAACTCTTAGTGGAAAACGAGGGTTTTTAACTTTGGGAGTGCGGAATTGAATCCTTCTCCCCTGTCCCGGTAAGCTCTGGAACAGGTGGATTTTTCAGGGCTGGAACCGGAATGGGCTTTTCTTCAGCTTCAGGCCAGGTAGTAACCTTCTTTTTCAAGAAATTCTATGAACGACTCTAAATTATGCTCTTTCATTTGAATACAAAAATCACTATTTTTGTCTATGTTTTTATACTGTTCGGACACGGCACTTAATTTACTATACATTGTTGAGTTTACCGATTTATACCACTGTGCATAATCCTGAATTATTTTAACAGACATCGGACACAATAACAACGTTAAACCGAATCCTGCTTCCGCATCCGGATAAATTACAAAAGGAAAATTTCTACATGCTTCCGGCCTATTATTGTATATTCTGCATTTTGAGTTTAGCAATAATGGACACTGCCCGGCAGCATTTATCGCTTTATAACATCCTTCCAACTCTGATTTTACCGCATTCGATTTTAATATATTCACACTTTCTTTATCTATATTTTTTAAGATTTTCTCATATTCTTTTCTGTTAAAATCGATAATATGATTTTTGCAGCAACTCCCATTACATGATTCAGGACAGCTATAATGTTTAAGTATGCTTTGAGTTTTTGAACTTAACCAGTCATATTTTTCGGAACGTTGTTTTCTATCCATAGCATTCACCCGATTGAAAGAAAAAAGAGATGTTAAGTATATAATAACTATCAATTACCCTAATAACTATCAATTACCCTAATAACTATCAATTACCCAAATAACTATCAATTACCCTAATAACTATCAATTACCCTAATAACTATCAATTACCCTAATAACTATCAATTACCCTAATAACTATCAATTACCCTAATAACTATCAATTACCCTATTTTATGAGAACTTAAGATACTGATAAAAACTTATTTGTCCCAAAATTATTTCTCATTTCCTATTCTGGTTGTAATCCCTTATTCTTTTTTACCAGTGACCGCCCAATATCTGCCCACTTCGTGAGCATGCGGGGGTGGAGGGAAGTTTTACAGGAACATTTAAAAAAATATATTTGAAAAGATAAAGCATAACTTAATTATTGTAGTCTTCTATTATTTTTTAGGTCCTTCAACTATTTTGTATGAGAGAAGGAGGAAGCTGGAATGGGTGAATACTGTACATATGAAAAATATGTATTTAAAAAGAAGCTTGAAACTCTAAGAAATAAAAGTGGAAGGGGCACAGAATTAATTTCCCTTTATATTCCTCCTGATAAACAGATTTCAGATGTTACAGATCATTTGAGAGAAGAACATAAACAGGCTTCGAACATTCAGCCTGAACTTGCCAGCAAGAACTTACAGGGAGCACTTGATTCTTTGCTGGCAAAGTTAAAATTTCTTAACAAAGTACCGGAAAATGGGATAGTTTATTTAACAGGAACTGTCGATACCGGAGCTAACAGGACAGGCATGGTGAACGAAGTTCTTATTCCTCCGGACCTTGTTGTGCGTTATATATATCACTGTGATTCCGTTTTTTATCTTGAGCCTCTTGAGGAAATGCTTAGAGAGTGCAGTACTTATGGGCTTATACTTCTTGATTTAAGAGAAGCTACTATCGGAATGCTTGTAGGTAAACAAATTGAAGTTATCAGGCATCTCCACTCTACGGTCCCCGGCAAACAAAGAAAAGGAGGCCAGAGCGCGCATCGTTTTGAACAACTCAGACGCATTGCTATTCATGATTTCTACAAAAGAATAGGGGATGCTGCAAGTGCGGCATTCCTTGAATTAGAGCCAGCTGAACTTAAAGGCATTCTTATAGGAGGGCATTCTCCGACTAAAGAAGAGTTCAGTGAAGGTGAATTTCTACATTATGAGCTTCAGAAAAAGGTTCTCGGATTGTTTGATACGGGGTATACGGATGAATCGGGTTTTTCTGAGTTAATAAATGCAGCAGAGGATACACTCCAGGGTATTGACTTATTTAAACAAAAGAAAGATATGGAAATATTTTTTAAAGAGATCGCTACTGAGTCTGGTAAAGTATCCTATGGAGAAGACAATGTGCGGGCAAATCTTGAAATAAAGGCAGTTGATGTTCTTTTACTTTCAGAAGACCTGAGATCTGAAAGAGTGACTATCAAATGCAGCATTTGCGGATATGAGAAAAAACGGACAAGGAAACGGAAACCCAATGAAGCTGTTCCTGTGGCAGGAAATTGTCCAGAATGTGGTTCTGCACTTGAAGCCACGGATGTTATTGATATCGTTAGTGAATTATCAGAACTCGCCGATAAAGGCGATGCAAGGATTACTTTTATATCAACAGATTTCGACGAAGGCTCTCAATTTATGATAGCTTTTGGTGGAATTGCTGCAATCCTCAGATATAGTACAGGGGTGTAATTACCAACATTTATTTCATCAATTATTGCTTCCAGAATAGATGATAAAATGACCCGGAAAACGATCTCTTCAGGAAAGAATGATTCTGCTTTCCTGCTTGAATTAAAAAACGTAACTGTTGTCAGGGGTGGGAAAAAAATCCTCGATTCGGTATCTCTTTCTATTGAGCGAGGAGAACATGTTGCAATTATAGGGCCTAATGGCTCGGGCAAATCTTCCCTGATAAAGACATTTACAAAAGAATACCACCCTCTTGCAGCACCAGATGGGCTTGTTCTAAAAATCATGGGCAACGATACCTGGAATGTTTTTGAGCTCAGAAAATTACTGGGAATCGTCTCTGGAGATCTTCAGCAGACGTATTGCCGTCAGACAAAAGTTCTGGATGTCATACTCTCGGGATATTTCAGCAGCATAGGGATCTACTATAACCACAAGGTTACCCCTGAAATGGTAGCCAGAGCAAGAGAAGTTCTTGAGTTTCTTGAGATTACTCACCTTGCGGATCGGTTGATGTGCGAGCTTTCCACGGGAGAAGCCAGAAGAGCACTTATAGGGAGAGCTCTTGTGCATGATCCGCAAGCTCTCATTTTAGATGAACCCACAACCAGCCTTGACCTGAAAGCCCTTCACAGTTTCCGTGAAAGCGTCCGGAAAATTGCGGATTCAGGAAAAAGTGTCATTTTGGTCACCCACGCCCTTGAAGATATTATACCCGAAATTAACCGTGTGATCCTTATAAAAGAAGGAAAAATCTTCAGGGACGGAAAAAAAGAGAAAATACTGACAGATGCCAATCTCTCGGAACTTTTCTCTCTTCCGGTAAAAATCCTGGAAAAAGGAGATTACTACCAGGCTCTCATCTGAGGAGGATTGTTCTGCAGGCAGAGTTGCAGTTCCGCAATTTGCAACAAAAGTCATCGAAGCTTACTCTGCAAATTGTAAAAACCGGTTCAATCCATTATTTTTGCGGCAATAAACTTAATTCCATTGGTCATCGGTTAAGGAGTTTTCTTGCCCGAAAGCTATCGATTTTGTACTATAAATCGATCTCAAACTTTACCCTCTTTACCTAAAATCGATACTCTGCTCCAGCCCATATTATATTAAAATTTTAGATAACTGTTGTAGAAATAGGGCAATTTATTATGGTTCCTTTCTTAACCGAAGACACATGAACTTAATTCTATATCTTTATAGCCTTAATCCGAGACCTCATGTCACTTTCATCTTACATGACTAAATTAGTGGGTTAAGGGATAGTTTCCTCTTTTCACTCACACTATCCCAAGAAGCTTCCTGAGGTCAAAAACGTGCCAGGTTTCCTTACTCATTATTTATCAGTATGAGCCCGTCGGTTCTTTAAGTTTGAAATCAGACTTTCAACCAGTACTTAAGTCGTTATCTCCAGCAGGGCTCTCAATTCATGATTTTGCTGGATCACTTTTATTGGGATCACTTTTATTGGGATCACTTTTATTGGGATCACTTTTATTGAGATCACTTTTATTGGGATCACTTTTATTGGGATCACTTTTATTGAGATCACTTTTAGTCGGAGTTTTCCTTCTGGTTGAAATACTCCTTTTTAAATCTTTTCCATCTTACAGTACACTTCTTAACTCTAGAAAAAACCAGTCTGCGTATATCCAAAGAAGACATGTTTTAGATGTATCAGTTTTTCTTTAGAAATGATCTCCAAGATATACTCAAAAAAGAATTCAGGAGCCTTTAAAATCTCTTTTTTTATTTTATTTCTGAAAAAATTCTGTTAATATATATTTTATTGTTTTTAAGCTTATTTAAGCTCATTTAAACCTTTCTTTCGTATACGGGTGTTCATAAACACATTAAATATTATTAAAACAGTTACGGTCCCCTTACTAAAATTTGTAAACCTCTATCTTAGTTTCTTACGTTTATATAATCTTAGAAACTAAAATCGCTTTAAATGAAAAACAAAGAAGTAATCGAGGGGGGTTTTTCTTGGAAGTTGGCTATGTTCAGAGTTCATTTAGGTCTTATCTGTACGAAATCCGTTTTATTATCCTTTTCTATGTGATAGGGGACTGGGTATCTACCTTTTACGCCCTGCCGTTCGGCACGGAATATAACCCTATTCCCGCAATGATACTGGAAAATTACGGAATTTATCATCTCTTGCTTATAAAAATTGTATTTGTCCTTTTGCTCTTTTACGTAGCTCCGTTAATAAAAACGTCAAAGGAGCGTTGGGCTCTCACAAAACACATAATAGAATCCGTAGGCATTCTGGTAACCATAAACAACCTTATGGTGGTCTGGTACGGAGTCAGCCTTGTAGAGACCGTTGGGCTGGTCTGAGTTTTGCAGACCCCCGATACAGGCTTTGTTTCTTCCTTTTTTATTTTTTACCTATCGGTTGATTTAAGCTTAATTTTTGCTGCTGCCCCACTGACCTGTTTCTCACCCTTTTCTTGCCGTTTTTTACCTGGTTTTAGCATATACAAAGCAGTCATAATACTCTTTACCTATCCTGTGGATTTTTTTTGCAATTCCTTCTTTTTCGTACCCGCACTTCCGGGCAACCTGCTCACTTGCGAGGTTTCTAATATCCATCAGGATAACAATCCTATGTAATTTCAGTTCACCAAAACCAATTTCCTCAAGCTGCCTTACAGCTTCGGTTGCAATTCCATGCCCCTGATAAAGTTCGTCCACAAGATAACCGAGTTCCCCTGCCCACGGCCTGTGTTGATCAATCCTGATCCCACAGGCTCCTACAAGTATTCCGTTATAAAGAATTGAATAGTTGTATTCAAAATTGGTTTTCTTTTTTACCTCATTCAGATTCAAGAATCGCTTTTCATCTTCAAGGGTTTCTACCGGGACTTCTACAAATTCAAAGGCCGTTTGTGTGAGAATTTCAAATAAACGCTCGGCATCGAAAAGTTCCTGAGGGCGAATCTTTACCTGAGGCATGATGGAAAATTGAGCTTCCCTCATGAAAAATGTTTTGAATGCCACCCAGATTTGTCTTTCCGGAGCAGCGTACCTTTCCTATACCTGACCATTTCTTTCACCTGAAAAACAAGATATAAGTAACACCTTTGATTAAATAAAAAACTGTGCAAACCGATATCGTATCCAGGGCCAGAAAGGACTTAACCGGAAGTGTTGACGAAAAGACAAAAAACAGTTATTCCCGCTTTTTTAAAGAAGAGGTGAAATGCTACGGGGTTAAGTCTTCTACTGTTGGAAAAATCGCAAAGGACTATTTTAAAGAGCTGCAGCAGGCAGGGAAAGCAGACAAAAGAAATATATTAAAGGTTAAAAATTGAAGGGGGGAGGAAGTTTTTTAGATGAAGCACCCTCATTCTCCACCTATAAGCCCCTTTCTCCCCCATATTCCCTAGTCTTTGTTCCCATATATTTTTGCCAGCAGTCTGGTCTGCAGGCTGATCCATTGATGCAAGCTTTGTCTGTCTGCCAATTAACAAAATGTCTTCACAAGTATTTTTTTCTTTTTACCCAGTCGTGATAAAAGTTTAGCACTACCTAAGTTTCAGTGAGAATGTTTACCCGACCTCCACTTCTTCTATGCTTCTCTGGATAGCGTAATATAATGATAACTTTCTAGTTTTAGTTATTGAGACGTGTTGTGAAGATGGGAAAATGTTAAAATGTGGAGATGTAAAGATGTGATAATTTGAGAAATTAGGGGAAGAGGGAGAAAAACAGTCATTTAAGCTGGTAAAATCCGACAGACAGGAGCCTATTAATTTATACTTTATCTCACAATACTTTTAATTATAAATACAAAAAGTTCTAATAGTTATTTATGAGATGCAGGGTAAGTGTTAGAAAAATATCTTCCGGTCCGCTCCATTATGATTATCAGTATGGCCTTGCCTCAATGCTATACTTAAAATTAGCTGCTTCAAATATAGACCTTGCAGATAAAACTCACAGTAAGAAAGGTTTTAAATTTTATACGTTTTCAAACCTCATTCTTGATGACAGAATTCCCGAAAAAAGCGGGTTAAACTTCAGGAAGGCTCATTTTTTCCTTTCATCTCCTGACCCAGAGTTCATAAGAAGTTTTGCAGAAGGACTTTTGCTTGAACCGGAATTTTTCCTCGGAAACGGCGAAAATAAGGCAAGCTTTATAATTGAAAGGATTGAAGTCCTTCCTGCGGTTCATTTTTCGGATACGTGTACTTTCAGGACCCTTTCTCCTATTTACTTAAAAACCCTGAGAAAACAGGAAGAACGGTTGGTTGAGTTCGATCTTTATCCTAAAGACTCAAAGTTTCACGAAAACCTGCATAAAAATCTGGTTGCCCGATACGAAGAATTCTATGGATCAAAAATCGAGAAGGACTTTTTTGAAGTTATGAGTATTCCAAATTTCAAGCCCAAGCGCGTAAAGGTAGGAGACAATTATAGACGCTGTAGTTTGATGGATTTATCTCTATCCGCAAACTCGGAACTCCTGGAGTTTGCATATGATGCAGGGCTGGGAGAAAAAAACGCTATGGGGTTTGGATGTGTAGGTATATTGAAATAAACACAAAGTAAGGAGATTCTGGAGTGAAAGATGAATCTGTTAAAGATACAGATTATAGTTTAGATGAGCTGAAGGATGAGCCTGAAACAAATATATATGCAGAGGTTTTCCTGGGTTCGGTTCGGATTACTGGAGTTAAGGTAAATTACTATCATATCTGCAAGACAAAGCTCTGGCTTTTTTCTCATAATATAAATCTTGAGAGAGGTGACGATAATGTTGCCCTGGGAAAGATTCTGCACGAAGACCGCTATAAGAAGAATCTTAAAAATATTACCATTGATGGTATAAGCATTGATTTTGTGAAAACGGGAAAAAGAACTGAGATTCATGAAATCAAAAAAAGTAAAAAAATGGATGCTGCGGATAGAGCTCAGCTTTTATTTTATCTTTATTACCTCAAGAAAAGAGGTTTTGATGCAGTAGGAATTTTAAATTATCCTCTGCTGAATAAAACAGAGAAAATTGAAATGAATGCAGAAGATGAAGCCAATATTGAAAGAGAAATTGAAGAGATTAAAAAAATAGTTCTCAGCTCAATGCCTGCACCAATGCACAAAAAAATCTGTTTAAAATGTGCTTATCAGGAATTTTGTTTCTGTGGTAGGGGCGATAAAAATGGAGAATGAGCGAACTAAAAAAATCGTGATAATATTGAGAAGCAAAAGGGGGTAAAAGAATCCGGGAAAATTTTTACATTTTACAGGACGGAATTTTGAAGAGAAAAGAAAACACGGTCTATTTTGAAAACAAAGAAGGCAGAAAGATTCTGCCAATAAACAAAATAAGTTCTATTTTCGCTTACGGAAACCTGTCGTTTTCGTCAGGAGTTGTTTCTTACCTTTCAAAAGAAGGAATTCCTATTCATTTTTTCAATTACTACGGCTTCTATGAGGGTTCGATGTATCCACGGGAGACCCTGATCAGTGGAGATCTGGTTATACGACAGGCTGAATATTACCTTGATCCTGAAAAACGGTTGTGTCTTGCTGGAAAATTTATAGAAGGTGCCTGTGGAAATATTCTGAAAAACCTCAAATATTATGCAAGAAACCGGGAAGACATTCAAGAGATAATCGAAAATTATGTAACTTCTATAAAAACCGAATTATCCCGGCTGATAGATGCGGAAACAGTGCCTTCCATGATGAGGACGGAAGGAAAAATTAGGGAACTCTACTACAATGCACTTGACGAAATATTCCCTGAGGAATACAGGATAATAAAACGTACCAGAAGACCGCCAAATAACAAAATGAACACATTAATAAGTTTTGGGAATTCTCTGGTCTATTCCACTACCCTTTCAGAGATTTACAATACTCAGCTTAACCCCACAATTTCATATCTTCACGAGCCTTTTGAACGCAGGTTCTCTTTATCTCTCGATGTAAGTGAGATCTTCAAACCAATCCTGATAGACAGGATAATTTTTAAGCTTGTTAACAAAAACATGCTAGATGATGGTTGCTTTCGAGGAGAAATCGGAAACATGCTATTGAGTGATAAAGGTAAAAAAATTTTCCTCAAAGAATACGACGAGAAGCTCAAAACCACCATCAAGCACAAAGGCTTGAACAAGAGTGTTTCATACAAACGCCTTATTCGACTTGAGCTATATAAACTTTCAAAGCATGTTCTTGGTGCAGAAAACTACAAACCTCTTGTAATGTGGTGGTAAAATGTACGTGGTAATTGTGTACGATGTAGGAGTAGAAAGGGTAAACAAAGTGAGAAGCTTTTTAAGGGAATACATGAACTGGGTTCAAAATAGTGTTTTTGAAGGTGAACTCACAAAAGCCGAATTCCTGAAAGTTAAGTCAAGGCTTAAAGAACTCATAGAAATAAACCATGACCACATTATCTTCTACAGCTCCAGAGATAAAAAATACCTTGGAATAGAAAATCTCGGAACTCCAAAAGCAGATACAAACAACATAATTTGATCAGCCATATCTGCAAATTTCACTACTTAAGCCTTCATACAAGAGCCAACACATTATATATATATTTATTAAAGATCCCCGTCAGAAGATTCTGCTTATCTTCTTTTTTCGTGGATCTTTATAAATGAACCACCGAAAGAACGATCCCCGAAACTTCCTCTTGAATATTCATTCAGAAAAGGATACTTTTATATTGTACAACACCAAATACCATTGTCTAAAAACAACATCAAACTCCGAATTATCCAACTCTTATTTGAAAAGACTCCGCATCCAATTTACCTAAATTCGGGGAAAATTTTCTTGGTTAAAATCAGACCTTAGAGGGATTGAAACCTTATGATGTTCTGTATGCGTGCATCTGATACGTTTGTTAAAATCAGACCTTAGAGGGATTGAAACCTACTTTTATTCTACAATTTTCAACTGTAATACCCTCGTTAAAATCAGACCTTAGAGGGATTGAAACATGGAATTCGGGGTTTTATATTCGAGGATATCTTCCTCGTTAAAATCAGACCTTAGAGGGATTGAAACACAGACGACGGAATGATTAGGATAATTGTAGCCGAGTTAAAATCAGACCTTAGAGGGATTGAAACCTAGCATTCTTGATCTCCTCGTACTCACCAGTAAGATAAGTTAAAATCAGACCTTAGAGGGATTGAAACCAGTGTGGGCAGGTTGGACGGTTAGATGCTTCCCCTGTTAAAATCAGACCTTAGAGGGATTGAAACTTTCATCTCGAACGAAACAGATCTCATCAAGGTATTGACAGTTAAAATCAGACCTTAGAGGGATTGAAACATCCTACCTCATCACGATGTTCTTTCCAAGCAGGCAGTTAAAATCAGACCTTAGAGGGATTGAAACAAAAGGATACGAAACCATACCTCAACGCTTATGCGTGTTAAAATCAGACCTTAGAGGGATTGAAACATAGTTCCACTTGTAACTGTACCATTACCAATTAGGTTAAAATCAGACCTTAGAGGGATTGAAACATGTCCATGGCAACCTTGAGAGAAGATGACAAACTCGTTAAAATCAGACCTTAGAGGGATTGAAACTTTCTTTCCCTCCATTATTTTGTAAGACTGATTACAGCGTTAAAATCAGACCTTAGAGGGATTGAAACAGCTACACTGCAAAAACGTTATCTACCGCGATATATAGTTAAAATCAGACCTTAGAGGGATTGAAACCCGTTCCCCTGTTTTAGTTTGAGCCGTGAGAATCCAATCGTTAAAATCAGACCTTAGAGGGATTGAAACTTTCTTTCCCTCCATTATTTTGTAAGACTGATTACAAGTTAAAATCAGACCTTAGAGGGATTGAAACATTAGGAGAAGGAATGTCAGAACTGGAAATGTAGCTGAGTTAAAATCAGACCTTAGAGGGATTGAAACTTACAACAGGACCGAGTACTATAAGAAGTCCGCCTATAGTTAAAATCAGACCTTAGAGGGATTGAAACTTGTTTAATTGATCTGTTTACAAGGTCGTCATTCTGTGTTAAAATCAGACCTTAGAGGGATTGAAACGTTTAATTGGATCGGTACGATATACGCAAAAACACAGTTAAAATCAGACCTTAGAGGGATTGAAACTCGTATGTCCCAGGTTCGAACACGTCGTAAGTGTTGGGTTAAAATCAGACCTTAGAGGGATTGAAACATAATGCCTTTCACGCGTTCTATCCTATCGAGCTGTGTTAAAATCAGACCTTAGAGGGATTGAAACAATATTAAATTATATAATACTGTCAATATAGTATTAATGTTAAAATCAGACCTTAGAGGGATTGAAACATGTCGTCATATTCAAGTTCAAGAACACTTGAGGATGTTAAAATCAGACCTTAGAGGGATTGAAACGGACTTATATAGTTTGAGTATGGCGGTAATACAATGTTAAAATCAGACCTTAGAGGGATTGAAACTACAATGTTTTCATAATAAAAGCAAGTGCAAGCATGTTAAAATCAGACCTTAGAGGGATTGAAACGCTGGTCTTCAGTGACACAGTTGTCACGTGAACTGTGTTAAAATCAGACCTTAGAGGGATTGAAACCTATTTCCTTTATAGCCTCTAACCGGGTTGTTGAGGGGTTAAAATCAGACCTTAGAGGGATTGAAACTCAACTAAAGCGGTTTTTCTGTAAAGTGCCATGTTGGTTAAAATCAGACCTTAGAGGGATTGAAACTTTTGTGATAATCATTGGGTTACCTGTTTGCAACACGTTAAAATCAGACCTTAGAGGGATTGAAACGTTCCGATCCCGTTTTGATTCTCGAAAATTCCTATGTTAAAATCAGACCTTAGAGGGATTGAAACAACGAAGAATTTTTGACTAAGCGTTTCATACTCCCAAGTTAAAATCAGACCTTAGAGGGATTGAAACATCTCAGTAAGAGATATGTTCCCGACTGCTCGGTCAAGTTAAAATCAGACCTTAGAGGGATTGAAACATTGTGTTTTCCGGAACCATGGCTCATGTGCATTAAAAGTTAAAATCAGACCTTAGAGGGATTGAAACATTAACAAAATAAAATTTAAACAGGGAGAGATAGCTGTTAAAATCAGACCTTAGAGGGATTGAAACGTAATTATTGCGGTACCCACGCAGTGACGAATTGAAACATGTTAAAATCAGACCTTAGAGGGATTGAAACTTTGATCATTCGACATTAAGGACTTGACGTCGTCAAGGGTTAAAATCAGACCTTAGAGGGATTGAAACAGGAACCCACGGTTGACAGACGCCGCCTTAACGTAAGTTAAAATCAGACCTTAGAGGGATTGAAACTAACATGAGCTATACAGAAAACACGATAACGGGCTTGTTAAAATCAGACCTTAGAGGGATTGAAACTTCATGAGAAGAGAATTAAGAGTGTTGCGTACAGAGTTAAAATCAGACCTTAGAGGGATTGAAACTAGACATGGGGACAATGATTTGCTGTCTGGGATCAGGTTAAAATCAGACCTTAGAGGGATTGAAACTGAATATACCCCTTCATTTTAATGGTATTGCCAATGTTAAAATCAGACCTTAGAGGGATTGAAACAAGGGTACCGTCCCTTAAAAAGGCTATTCGGTTCGTGAAGTTAAAATCAGACCTTAGAGGGATTGAAACGTGCGTTCCCTTTGTCAATTGCCTCGATCTCATCAGAGTTAAAATCAGACCTTAGAGGGATTGAAACTTATGGGAATGGGGGGGTAAAATCCGCCAGCAATCCACGTTAAAATCAGACCTTAGAGGGATTGAAACACGGGAGTCAGTTGTTTGCAGGTTGTGCAGATTGTGTTAAAATCAGACCTTAGAGGGATTGAAACGGTAGTTGATAGTTTGGTTTTTAAAGTGGTAACTGTTAAAATCAGACCTTAGAGGGATTGAAACGAAAGAAGGTTGAGAGACTCTATCACTTTTTTAGTTAAAATCAGACCTTAGAGGGATTGAAACGGAGATCGTTTGCGAAATCGCCGCCCTGCTGATATCCTGTTAAAATCAGACCTTAGAGGGATTGAAACATGGGAGCTTGGCCCCTCTAAAAAAAGTGTAGAAGGGTTAAAATCAGACCTTAGAGGGATTGAAACTACCTCATGGAACATATTTTAATTTGAAGTAATCTAGTTAAAATCAGACCTTAGAGGGATTGAAACACAGGTATACCTCCTGAGATACAGTCACTTCCCAGAGCGTTAAAATCAGACCTTAGAGGGATTGAAACTTTACAACATCTTCTACCCCATCTATGACCATTGCAGTTAAAATCAGACCTTAGAGGGATTGAAACATTTAATGGAGGAACTGGACAATCTGATTCATGGAATTGTTAAAATCAGACCTTAGAGGGATTGAAACCACATTGGATTGAGTACCATAGAATTGTTAATGCACGTTAAAATCAGACCTTAGAGGGATTGAAACCTTCGCACCTTCAAAAATAACCATTCTCACTTTTTCAGTTAAAATCAGACCTTAGAGGGATTGAAACAAGAGTATAATGCAGAAATATGGTATAAGAGGTAGTGGTTAAAATCAGACCTTAGAGGGATTGAAACACCGTAGCTCATTATCGGCTTCTGTCTGCTGATGGTGTTAAAATCAGACCTTAGAGGGATTGAAACAAAGTACAAGTCCTTCAAGCATACTGTGATGCAAATGTTAAAATCAGACCTTAGAGGGATTGAAACACAAAAGCATCTACGGACATATTTGAAAAATACGGGCGTTAAAATCAGACCTTAGAGGGATTGAAACGTATATATGTTGCATTGATGTCTGTAATTTCAGGTTAAAATCAGACCTTAGAGGGATTGAAACCTCGAGAAGCTTGACCCTGCGAATGATGTTTCATGTTAAAATCAGACCTTAGAGGGATTGAAACTAAATTAGGCTGTTTGAAGCATACAAATATTTCCTGGTTAAAATCAGACCTTAGAGGGATTGAAACCCTAAAAACTTTTGGATTCATTAGTGATTTTTCTTGTTAAAATCAGACCTTAGAGGGATTGAAACACGTCCACGTCCTTTTTTGCGTCCAGCTTTGGATGAAAGTTAAAATCAGACCTTAGAGGGATTGAAACTCTGTTCTTTTTTAGTTGTCTGACTTGCTAACGGAGTTAAAATCAGACCTTAGAGGGATTGAAACAGTTTTTGGCATATAAGTATGCAAATTCCAAAAGCAAGTTAAAATCAGACCTTAGAGGGATTGAAACAGATAATTGATTCGATCCATTCCTCAAACTCCTTTCCCCTCGTTAAAATCAGACCTTAGAGGGATTGAAACGTCTTTTGAGAAGTCTATGTTTGTATCTTCGTTAAGGGTTAAAATCAGACCTTAGAGGGATTGAAACTCAAAATACATACCTTTTACAAGCATCAATCCGAGTTGTTAAAATCAGACCTTAGAGGGATTGAAACGTAACACGTCCCCCTAATCTCGTTGGGGGAAACTTGGTTAAAATCAGACCTTAGAGGGATTGAAACACGAGGGGGAAATACTTATATAAATATTTTTTCTTTAAATTAGGAGTAGAATAAAGTATTCAAAAAATAAATTGAAAAGATATATACTATTAAGAGAAATGTAATAGCAATCATTTCTTTAAGGGATTGAAAATTTAGAGTTCGCAATTTTATTAAAAAATAAGACCTTTGAGGGATCGTTTATTTTTTGCATTTTTTTATAATAAGTTACTTAAAATTCCATTTAGGGTTCGTAATTAACTGCGAAAAATTTATCTACGTTAAGATATATCTTAAGATACAATTAATTCACAAAAACGGGAAAATATAATTACAAAATTAAATGAATGGTTAAGGAACAAGTTATGGATCAAACAAATCCTGTTGAATCAACATTATTATTTTTAAAATTATTGGACATTCTACAAGAAAAAGTCCATCCTCAGAATGGGAAAAAATAAAGATATTGATACTACAAAAATAGTTATCTGGAGGGTAAATATTGATATATCAATATACAGGAAACCCATTCGTTGACACAGGGATATGGGCTATATGCGAGTGGTCTGATAAAAAAAAGCCTGAAGAAATTACAGTGAAGGACCTAAGAGAAATTACACAAGATGTGATTTCTGTATATTTAAGTTCAGAGTGGGCAAAAAGCCTTTATTCTGTTTTTCCTAATAACGCGATTACTAATCCTTCTGTGAAAAATAAGGATAAAAGGCTTCTTAAATATTTAGAGCAGTTAATTGGTCAGGTTGAATCTCAGGAAGGGTCAAAAGAGTTCGGAAACTGCATCGCTTGTGGGAGATATGATGTTGAGAACGTTAGGACAAAAACAGAAATTCCCCTTATAGGTTCAGGAACATTGATTAATTTTTTCCCTTACGGTCAGCAAGGGGCTGATTACTGCCCTGCCTGCACACTTGCAGTTCAATTTTCTCCTCTTGTATTTTATGCATGTGGAAAACTTTTGCTCATCCACTCAAACTCGACCAAAGTAATGCATTATTGGGCAGAAAAAGCGATAAAGGATGTTCAGAGACAGATTTCAGCAAACAGCTACAGAGGTTGTTTTGACGAGGGTTACAAAAATCCTGTTAATGCTCTTTTTCATATAATTGAGGACTTAATTCTCCAATACGAAGAAAGATGGGTTGAAGAGAATCCCTCTATAAGCATATACCATTTTACAAATTATAATCAGGGGCCTGATCTTGAGATATATAGAGTTCCTACACCAGTGTTCAGATTCCTGGCTTATGTTAAACAGTCAGACCAGTTTTCAGAATGGATGAAAATTGTCAGAAAGGGATATTTTAATTTGGACAAAATCAAGGAAGGAGATGAATACAAAAATAAAGGCAATTCTGTTTACATAAATCTTTTAAAAGGTCATTCTATTGTGAAATATTTCATCGACAATAAAGCGAGGCAGGTCTACGGGGATTGGCAGTTACTGGAATATTATTTGACAGAGGTAAGAAACATGAGTAGTAAGAGATTGGATACCCTCAAAAAAGTTGGGGACAGCATCTCAGATTATATAAAGGATACTCAAAACATAAAAAAATTGAATCAGCTTGAAATGGCGAGTAATTTTGCCACATTCAGGAACATATTGAGGCTGATCGAAAAAGACCGAATTAAAAGAGGTTCTCAAGACTCACTTTTTACTCTTGAAGAGTTTATGGAAGGCCTCTTTCCTGAAGGAAACATGGGCTGGAGGGAGACTCAAGACCTTTTACTTTTCAGGATTTACGAAGATCTGCACAACTGGCTGGTTGAACAGGACGATTTGAAATCAGAACTGATTTCTATCGAGGACGAAGAAACGGAATTATCTGAGGAGAACTGACTATGACACATACAGTAAACGGTTTCATGCTTATCGATGCTCCCCATTCAGCACTCAACAACGCAGGAAATGATAGCAGTGAAAGGACGGAAAACATTGTCAGAGTAAAGACAATCCGGAAAGGAAGGAAAGTGTACCCATATGTCTCAGGACAGGCTCTCAGGTACTGGTGGCGTACAACCCTCGAGGAGAAGTTCAATTGGAATGTCTCCCCTATCGAGCGTGAAAAGAAAATAGCATTCACAAGTGCTAATCCGGTTGAATATGATGACGACGACGTATTTGGATACATGCGAGCTCTCAAAAAAGCAGATGGTGGTACTGTAACAAGGCTTTCCACCTTGAAAAACTCCCCTCTTGTTTCGGTTGCAGGTCAGGTTCCTACGGAAGATTTTGGAGTAATGGCGCGCCACGAAGGTGACCCTGTTCCTTATGAACATGAATTTTACTCCACGGTTTTGAAAGGAATCTTTTCCCTTGACCTTGACAACATCGGTGTGTTTCACAAGAACGAAAAAACAGGATACAAAAATATGTATCCTGAACTTGAAGCAATTGCAGAAAAAAATGGGGCGGAAAAAATAGAAAGTAAATGGGTAATGCCTGCCGAAGTAAGGATGAAGAGGGCAACAGATGTGTTAAAAGCTCTCCCTTACCTTACAGGCGGTGCAAAACAGACATCCCATCTCACTGATGTTTCCCCAAAACTTCTCATACTTGCAGGAATAGACGGTGGAAATCATCTCTTTATGAATCTCGTCAGAGAGGAAAATGGAGAAGCTCTCGTAGACCTGGAAGCTCTGGAAGAAGTGATTTCCGATTATTCAGATATCCTGTTGACTGACATCTATATCGGAAGACGTAAAGGTTTTATGGATGAGCTTGATCCTGCACTTAAAGCTCTAACTGAAAAATATACAGGCAACAGTCAAAAAGTAATTTATGGTTCTATAAACGAAATAGTTGATTCTTTTGTGCAAACGATTCCCGGGCTGATGAGATAAGATGAAAGTCTTAAGGATAAAAATTGGAAGCTGGACCGCATCCTTCAGGTATCCCGGATTCATAAGCGGATTTCAGCCTACTCTTCCAGTTCCTCCCATAAGTACTGTGTATGGGTTGATTTCAGCAGCGAGAGGAGAATTAACTGTCCCTGAGGATGTAAGCGTTGGTTACGTATTTGGCTTTGAGAGTAAAGCAGTAGACCTTGAAACGATCTACGAATTAAGTCCAGGGCTTTCTGCAAAATCAAATGTCATAAAAAGGGAATTTTTGTATAATCCTGAACTTTATCTCTATCTTGACAGGCCTGAGTTTAGTAAATATTTCCGTAAGCCTCAGTATCCCCTTCTTTTTGGTAGATCTGGAGACTTGGCAAAAGTTTCAGAAATAAAGGAATTGGAACTTGAAGAAGAGGCTGGAAAGAGGTTGGGGAAAACTATTCTTCCTTTTGGAATTAAAGGTGCATATGGTCTAGTGCAGGCTCTCCCAAGTCACTTTACTGATACTATTCCCAGAAAAGCTGTAGGAGTAAAACCATATCTTCTTATGGACGAGTTTTTCACCTATCCTGAAAAGTGTTTATTTGACCCAGAAATGAACTGGGCAGTCTGGCTTCATAAGAGTTGATTGACAAAGTAAGGAAAAAAACATGGTAATTCTTGCAAAAAAAGATCCCGATGAAACCCTTCTGGAGCATACAAAAAACGCGCTTATGGTTTTTAAAAGTATAAAAGACGCTTACCCTGAAGTTCCTCAAATCTGCGGAGTTCCAGACTTCTGGGAACATCTTTTCTACTCTATTTTTTTCCACGATTTCGGGAAAGCTGCGTCAGGATTTCAAAAAGCTATCTCCGGAGGGGAGAAATGGAAATACAGACATGAAATTCTCTCTGCTGGTTTTGTTTCCGGGCTTGAATATGAAAACCAGTTCAAAAATGCCGTTGCTATGGCAATAATTACTCATCATAAAGATATATTTTATTTGAGGGAAAAGTTTGGAACTTTTCCAAACCCTATGGGCAAAAAACGCTATTTTGAAAAGCTGCAAGAATTAATTTCTAACTTTGAAGAATTAAAGGAAATTCAACAAAAAATTCCAGAAATCAGCAAAAAGTATCTGGGTTTTGAATTAAATAAATTTAGAGATATAATGTCAATAGATGAATTGATTGATTCATATAAAAGTGCAGTACTACCATATAAAAACCAATTTGAAGATAAAGAATTAACAATTTTGCATGACAAATACGGGATATTCCTCAAAGGATTTTTAACAGCTTGTGACCATCTTGCATCAGGGGGAAAGTACAGCTTACTATCTGGAATTGAAGACATGAGAGCTGTATATAATTTTCCCGAACTGAGAAAAACACAAAGTCAAGCAGCAGAAACAAAAGGTGATGCCTTTTTAATTGCACCAACTGGAACTGGGAAAACAGAAGCATCATTATTATGGAGTCATGCTAATCAGAATCCTTGCAGGTCAAAAAGAGTCTTTTATTTGCTTCCCTATACTGCCAGTATCAACGCAATGTATAAAAGACTTCAAATAGATTTTAAAGACCCTGAATTGATAGGTATTCAACACGGCAAAGCTATGTATTATCTGTACCGAAGCTTTGAAGATGAAGAAGATTACCTGACTGCAACTAAAAAAGCAAAAGAAATAAAAAGCCTCACTGATAAAATTTACAGACCTTATAAAATAGCAACTCCACATCAGATTCTTAAATCTATGTTTGGAATTAGAGGGTTTGAGCAGAATCTTGCAGAAATGTCTAATGCTCTTTTTATAATGGACGAAATTCACGCATATGATGCTCATACAACTGCTCTAATCCTTGAAACGCTCAAAATCCTAAAAGAATATCAAGCCAATTTCTTGATTATGTCTGCTACTCTTCCTTCTTTTCTTAAAGAAATGTTCAAGACGGAATTAGGAATAACAAAAGAGATATTTTTTACAGAATTGGAACTGGATGAGTTTACAAGACACAGGGTTTCTGTTCTTAAAGGTAATATTCAAGATAATTTGGATCTAATTCTAAAAGAACTAGGTGATAACAAAAAAGTGCTTGTTGTTTGTAACACCGTTGTTCAGGCCCAGAAGATCTACAAGCAGCTCTCTCAAGGAATAGAAAATCGCGGCTTAATCCATGGAAGGTTTATCCTTAGAGACAGAGAGGAAATTGAATCAAAATTAGAGAATCTGAACCTTCTAGTTGGCACCCAGGCAATTGAAGTCTCTCTTAATATTGATTATGATGTACTGTTTTCAGAGCCAGCTCCCCTCGATGCCCTTATCCAGAGGTTTGGAAGGGTTAATCGAAAAGGTTGGGAAGAAAAAATAATCAAGCCAGTATATGTTTTTGAACAAGGATCTGAAAAAGACAAATATGTTTACAAAAATCAGGAATTAGTCTCTAAAAGTCTGGAGCTGTTAAGTAAAGAGAATATTCTGGGAGAAAGCAAAATTCAAAAACTTGTGGATGAAGTATATTTGAACGGATATCAGGATTCTGATCTGGCATCTTTCGAAATGGTGAAAAAAACCTTTCCCAAATTTCATAGCAAAATTGTTCCTTTTATAAATGAAAAAGAAAATCAGGAAGAGTTTTATAACCTATATCAATCAGTTGAAGTCGTTCCAATTCAGTTTAAACTTGAGTATCTTGAGGAAATCGAGAACAAAAGGTATTTTGAAGCTATGAAATATATTGTCTCAATAAGTGTTGGTCAATACAAAAAACTAAAACATAATAACCAAATCCAGATTGACTCTGATATGATATTTGCAAGTGTTGACTACAGTTCTGAAATGGGTCTCTTGTTGGACTCAGAAGAATCTATTATGGGAATTTTTGACAAAGACACCTAAAAAGATAATATTATACATTACTTTTCATCGATCTTATTTTTCTTTTTTTGAGGAAACTCTCATAATTATCTAAGAGTTTATTTACCATCAGTAAACATAAAATCCTACTTTCGGCAGGTCGACATTAGATCTTACTTACTTTCGGCAGGTCGACATTAGATCTTACTTACTTTCGGCAGGTCGACATTAGATCTTACTTACTTTCGGCAGGTCGACATTAGATCTTACTTACTTTCGGCAGGTCGACATTAGAAATTAGAATATTTTTTCCGATACCGTTTTAGAACATTAGATCACTATTTATTAGGTTTAACTGGTTAACGTGTGACCCAATTCTCACGACCTATACAAGCACTGAACCATTTTTTCATAAAAATTTAGTATAATAGATTAATAATTGGTCATATGCAAACCTAACAACTACACACAATTACGGAGCATCTTTTAAAATCGTCATCAATAAGAAGTATCAAAAATTATATGTCGACCTGCCGAAGGTAAGTTAGAGCATTAGATAACTATTTATTATGATTAAAACTGGTTAACGTGTGACCCAATTCTCACGACCTATACAAGCACTGAACCATTTTTTCATAAAAATTTAGTATAATAGATTAATAATTGGTCATATGCAAACCTAACAACTACACACAATTACGGAGCATCTTTTCAAAATCGTCATCAATAAGAAGTATCAAAAACTAATGTCGACCTGCCGAAGATTGAAACTTGCAGAGGACCTCCTGAATACCTTCCAGTTCAAAATTCGCGAGGCACACGAAGAAGTGGTTTGAAATTTTTAAAGACCTATCCGTAGATGAATGTTTAGAGATGATCAGGGATTTTTCCCACTTCATGATAAAGGAAAGAAAATCCCCTTTTTAGTGAAAAAAACCTTTTTACCCGCATATTTCCTGTATTTCTGGACAAAAAGATCCCAAAAACTAAAATAGAGAGATTCATATAATTATTCCTGGAGAATATTCTATGAAAAAGACTTTCGAGAAAGTTTGCCAGCTGAAACTCTCCATGGAAGGCATTACCCCCCAGATATGGCGGCGTATCCAGGTGCCGGAAAATTATACCTTCCTTGACCTTCACGATGCTATTCAGGATGTAATGGACTGGGACGACTACCATCTGCATGAATTTGAAATGCCAAACCCAAAGACAGGAATGATGGATAGAATAGGAACGGAAAGCGACGATTTAGAAGGTTTCGAAGAACCCCTTGTCCCGGAAAAGAAGACTAAAATATCCAAATATTTCACACCGGAAAATAAGATTGCTCTGTACACCTACGATTTCGGGGACAACTGGCAGGTAAAAGTCAGGCTTGAAAAAATCCTCCCGATAAAAGAAGGGGTGGAGTATCCCATATGTACTGCAGGAAAAAGAGCAGCTGTCCCTGAAGACATCGGGGGAATATGGGGCTATGAAGATATGCTGGAGATCCTGAAAAACCCGGAACATGAGGAATACGAAGATACTGTGGCATGGCTGGGAGAAGATTTTGATCCCGAATACTTTGACCCAAAAGACGTTTCGTTCCGAAAATGAAAAATTTCAAATTTAAACATTCAAAAGGCTTTAAATGTAAAAATACACTTGCAGAGATGCATTGTTTTCATGGAAAAGGTCTTAAAATGCATCTTTTACTGGACCAGAGTTTTCAATCCGACCCTGTAAATCGCTCATAATTTCATTTTCATTTTCATTTTCATTTTCATTTTCATTTTCATTTTCATTTTCATTTTCATTTTCATTTTCATTTTCATTTTCATTTTCATTTTCGATTTTCTTATCTAACCTTCTACCAATTTTAGCTTCCTTATTCTTTTTTCAAAATCCAGGTATCGGGTAATCCAGGTATAGGATAATCCAGGTACAGGATAATCCTGGTATAGGATAATCCAGGTATAGGATAACCCAGGTATAGGATAATCCAGGTATAGGATATGAGATACCCTTTCATTTCACAGCAGAGGGATTCCATAGTATGCATTCAGGCTATACCAGAAACAGAGTTTGCAAATTCGTAGCAAGATTTACTGGACACGGACTGAAACTGGAATACATTTTATTCAAAATCTATCGATAACCGCCCAAATGAATTATTAACCATTACTGTCTAATTAAATGAATTATATAAATGATTATATAAAGATTTAAAAAGTATATGTATCGGTTAGATGAAAAAAGGTTTCGAATCAGATAGATACTCTCCAGTTTAAAAACGGTGTTCAGAATGCCCAATGGAAAAACTCACACAAAAATAAACATCATATTGCTGTTTGGTATATTGCTAGGTTTACATACGCACTATATAAAATCGCATATTCCACTGGAATATCTTGAATTTGATACTATTGCAATATTTTCATTTGCACTCCTATTCGGAACATATTATCTCAGTCCCGATCTTGATACCAAAAGCGAGCCCTTCAAAAGATGGGGAATCCTCAAATACATCTGGTGGCCTTACCAAAAAATATTCAAGCACCGTGGGAAACTGCACCATCCATTATCAGGTCCCATCATAATAATTTCAACCGTAAGTTTATTCATCATAGCACCTGTTGTCAAGTTTTTCGACCTCGACATAAATCAAATCCCAACAAAATATTTGATATCATTATTATCCGGAATTGTTGTCTCTATAGAAGCACATATAATTGCGGATATGATATACACCAAAGTAAAAATAAAATCCACAAAAATAAAAAAGAAACTGAAAAATATTCACACCAGCAGACCGTAAAAATAAAATAAATCAGCTGTCAATTCATTTTCAATGAATTATCTTCCACTGATCATTATGTACTCTAATGTAACAGGGAAATCAGCGGAAAAAGTCAAGAAATATATATGAAAACATCTTAACTCCTAGTAAGTACATAGATTGCTTTCCCTGAATATCTGCGTTTGAGGAGTTTTTCTTGTATTTATAAAGGGTTTGATAATTTTCCAGCAAGAATTCAAGTCCCAAAAAAGAGGTGATTTTAAGCCTTTTCTGGCGTAATAACGGAAATTTTTGCCCTATTCGTGAGCAAGATCCACTAAAACAAGGATTGAAACGTTTCTGCCGGAATCTGTTTTAATTTTGTTAAGGCTCATTCGTGAGCAAGATCCACTAAAACAAGGATTGAAACACCTCAAATAAGGTTTTAATTATCCATAGGTAGGTTAATTCGTGAGCAAGATCCACTAAAACAAGGATTGAAACTCCATGATGCCCTCCGTGACTGTGATGTCCAAAGCATTCGTGAGCAAGATCCACTAAAACAAGGATTGAAACTAAATTTCCTCCCCCTCTACATAATTTGGGGGAACATTCGTGAGCAAGATCCACTAAAACAAGGATTGAAACTTTATTGTTTTTTTCTTTCTTTGTAAGTTCTAATTATTCGTGAGCAAGATCCACTAAAACAAGGATTGAAACTATGAAAGTGAGCCGCCCTTTTCTCTGAAAGTGGTTGCTATTCGTGAGCAAGATCCACTAAAACAAGGATTGAAACTCCGGTTGCCTCAAAAACAGTTTTGGATGAAATTACATTCGTGAGCAAGATCCACTAAAACAAGGATTGAAACCAATCTCCATGTTTGACAGATCTACTGTTAGGAAAATTCGTGAGCAAGATCCACTAAAACAAGGATTGAAACCGGCAGGCAGGACACGAGAAGAAGTCAGGGCATATGATTCGTGAGCAAGATCCACTAAAACAAGGATTGAAACTTACAGTGCCCCCGCCACTCCCATCCACTTCCTCCCATTCGTGAGCAAGATCCACTAAAACAAGGATTGAAACACCCACCTATCGAGATCACAACAGGCATAAAACGCAATTCGTGAGCAAGATCCACTAAAACAAGGATTGAAACACAGTTTAAGCTTCTCAGTTACCGGTTCTTCGTCACATTCGTG